>CAZKTO010000063.1:0-11380 GCA_964555685.1 uncultured Dehalococcoidia bacterium | reverse complement strand
CGCGGCGCACAAGAGCAACGCGCTAGCAGCGATGTCCGAGCCTGAATTCGTCCGCTACCGTTGGTTGGATGCAATCGTCCGCAATGCAGATGCGGAATCACTTCTTCCGATACAAATCCACCTCCCCCTTCCCCATGATCGCCGTGAACACCTCGCGTACCTGCTCGAAGCCCACGCGCAGCACCCGTTCGACCTCCTGCTCGCTGTAGGCCATCGTGTCAACGGCGCGGCGGCCGCGCGTCGTGCTCCAGCGCCTCTTCGGCTTGCCAAAATAGAGGCCGCCCGTCAGCTCGCGGACCACGACGAGATCGACGCCCTGGAGCGTCTCCCGCTTGAGGGGCGTCGAGTCCAGGAGCTGCGGGTAGAGCTTGACGGGCCGCAGGTTGGCGAAGAGGCGCAGCTCCTTGCGGATGCGGAGCAGGCCGTCCTCGGGCCGCGTCCTGGCCTTGGGGTCGTCCCACTTGGGCCCGCCGACGGCGCCCAGGAGCACCGCGTCCGCCTTGCGGCACATCTCCAGCACGTCGTCGGTCAGCGCCACGCCGTGCGCATCGATGGAGCAGCCGCCGATGAGCCCCTCCCGGTAGGTGAAGCGGTGGCCGAAGAGCTGGCCCACGCGGTCCAGCACGCGCCGGCCCTCGGCCACCACCTCGGGCCCGATGCCGTCGCCCGCGACCACGGCGATGGTGAAGTCCATCCCTCACCCCTGACCCCTCTCCTGCAGGAGAGGGGAGAAGAAAGATTCTGGGGACACCCCAGACCCCGGCGGGGGCTTTGCCCCCTGCGCCCTCATGGAGTAACCCGCGGACCCCAATCACTTGGCCTGCACGGCGGCCAGCGCCTCTTCCCCGTGACCGTCCGGCTTCACCTTGGCCCAGACCTTGGCGATCCGGCCCCTCTCGTCGATCAAAAAGGTCATGCGGTTCATGCCCATGTACTTGCGCCCGTACAGCGTCTTCTCGCCCCAGGCGCCGTAGGCCGTCGCCACCTTGGCCTCCGCGTCCGCGAGCAGCGCGAACGGCAGACGGTATTTCGCCGCGAAGCCATCGTGGGACTTGACGCTGTCGGCGCTGACGCCCAGGACGACGGCGCCGGCCTTGGCGATGGCCGCATGGTGGTCGCGGAGGCTGCACGCCTCTTTCGTGCAGCCGGGCGTGTTGTCCTTGGGGTAGAAGTAGAGCACGACCTTCTTGCCCGCCAGGTCCTTGAGCGAGATGGTCTTGCCCCCAGAGGCCGACAGCGAGAAGGCGGGGGCCTTGTCGCCCTCTTTGAGCGCCATGGTTGTATCCCTCCCTGATAGTCCCATACTTGGATTATCCGCCCAGCGCACCATAGCGTAGGGCGTCGCGCGTTCAGTGTCGAGGGGAGGCGCCTGCTGCTCAGAAGGTCCTGTCCCGACGTTCGCCCGCCGCCGCCTGTTAGAATGAGCGCCCCGGCCACCGCGCCGGTCAGCTATCCAAGCGCTCAGTCACGCCGCAGGAGGGTCTGCCATGTACCTCGTCAGACGAGTCTTCAAGGTCAAGCCTGGAACGGCGCGCAAAGCAGCCGCCGTCCTCGCCCAGATGGGCAAGCTCTACGAGCAGGCGGGCCAGCGCTCGCCCACGCGCGTCTACATGAGCGGCGGCACGGTGCCCGGGCCCGCCAACACCGTGTACATGGACTGGACCGAGGAGGCGATCCGCTCCCCGTACCGGGAGGGCAACACGGTCCCCGATGGCATGGCCCAGGCCGGCGCCCCGCTCCGCGAGTTCGTGGAGGACAGCTCTATCGAGTTCTATGAGCTCTTCGCCGGCCGGTAGTCACGGCGCAGGCGAGGGGAGGCGCAGGCTGGGGCCCGCTTTCTTGACGGGTCCCGCCAACGGGAGTATATTCGGCTGAAAGGTTGAGGCGCCGAAACGCCCGCCGGTGAGCGTGAAGAGCGCCGGCAGAGACGAGCCGCACAGGGCCTCTCCGGCCTGAGGAGCGGCGCCGAAAGGATACTGCGAGCCGTTCAGGAGGTCGTCATGGCGGGGAACGCAGCGCCGAAGATCAGTTCAGCCAGGGAGATGACGGAGTACCTCAGGGGCCTGCCGCAGGTCGCGCGCATCCGGAAGGGCGACTACGCCCCCGACGCCTGGTTCATCGCCGAGCCCGGCAACGGCTGGGGCTCGTGGGGCGTCAAGGCCCAGCCCAGCCGGCGCGGCCTCACCCTCATGGACACCAACGCCGCCGATGGCGCCACGGTGCCCGAGAAGGGCGATCCCACCATCGTCGCCCGCGGCGCCGCCAAGGACCCGTCGCTCATCACTCGTGACTGGGCCGTCCCCTACAAGTACGAGTCCTGGTCCGAGAACGTGGTCAGCCTCTACGAGGAGGCCGTCTCCCGCCAGTGGAGCGCCGCCTCCGCCATCCCCTGGGCCGACCTGCGCCCGCTCCCCTACGAGCTCGAGCGCGCCTACTGCCAGCTTCTGACGTTCTTCGCCGGGACCGAGTACCTCGCCAACGACACCCTCGGCGCGTGGGTCGCCAAGATCCCGACCTCGTACCACGAGGTGAAGCTGTTCCTGGCGACGCAGATGATGGACGAGGCGCGCCATACGGAGGTCTTCCGCAAGCGCATCTTCGCCAACGGCGGAGGCATCGGCCTCTCCTTTGTCACTACGGGGAACGCGACCGCCGACTCCGGCATGTTCGCGAGCTGGTCCGGCGTCTCCTACGCCCTCCACGTCTTCTTCGAGGGCGTGGTGCTGGACCTCTTCCGCTACGCCGAGTTCCTGGGGAAGACGCCCGTCGACAAGATCATCTTCCAGCGAGTCATGCAGGACGAGGCGCGGCACGTCTCCTATGGCGCCTTGCACCTCAAGCACTACATGGAGCATCTGCCCGCCGGCGAACGGGAGGAGCGCATCCTCAAGCTCCATGCCGTGGCCGATGGGGCCGAGATGAGCTTCGTCGGCGGGTTCCTGGTCCACCCGACGGTGCTCCAGGGCCTGGCCATCCTCGCCGGCGATGGCGTCGCGGGGATTCAGAAGGGCTACGAGACCTACCGCGAGCTCTGGAGCCGCATCCGCGAGGAGTACCTGCGCCGCTGCGACCGCGCCGGCTTCGACCGCCGCTCCCGCTGCCTCATGCCCGCCGAGGCGCCGGTGTAAGAGACGATCTCAGAACGTGTCTTGATGGGTTGCAGGCTGGCGGCGTCCTACCCTCACCCGGCCTTGCACCAAAAGTGCCCGCACCGCCGGTCGCGCCGCGTTATCTCCTCCCCCGTTGCGGGGGAGGACAGAAGGTGGGGGGTGACGGTCACCCCCATCCCAGCCTTCCCCCATCGAGGGGGAAGGGGTTTTAGTGCAAAGCCCCCTCACCCCGCCAGGTTGTCCGTCAGGTCGAACCGGAGCTCCCCGAGGCCGACCACGAGGAAGCCTATGCTCACCTTGTGCGGCCCCGGTGTCAGCGTCTTGCCCTGCACCGAGATCGTCGCCTCCCGGTTCATGGCAAGCGTCGCGGGCCTCTCCTTGCTCACCTGATCGAACGCCAGGCTCCTCCCGTCCACGGAGAAGAACGACTCGCCCGCCGGGACCTCCACGCCGTCCACGGCCATGGGCAGGAGCCCGTAGGCGTACCCGGAGCCAAGAGCGTTCTTGAGCTTGAACTCGAAGCCGCCGCCGTTGTTACGCAGGCTGCCCTTGACGTAGATCCGCTTCAGCAGGAAGCCAGGGACCTTCACATCGTCCTCCTGGGTGGCGCATTCGCCCTCGCCCCGACTCGTCGGGGCGAATCGGCGCGCGGTACAGTATCGCACAACGCGAGCGGACAGGGGGAGAGGTCTAGAGAGACTTGCGTAACTTCCTAAACTACCTGGCGCTCTGGCCCTCTCCCTCCTGTCCCTCTCCTGAATGGAGAGGGACGATACCCCCTTCCTCTTTAGGGAAGAGCCTGTCCTGAGCTTGCCGAAGGAGGGCCAGGGGGTTAGGGCCCGAGTGGCATCAGCGAAGACGAGGTTTAGCAATCAATGCTCGGCTCTGTAACCCCTTGCAAAACTCGCCAAACGGCCGAGTCACTGTCACCCCGAGGCCGTCTGCGGCCGAGGGGTCTGGGGAGGGGAAGACCTCCCCGCCCCAGATTCCTCGCCTGACGGCTCGGAATGACACTATCGTAGGGGCTATCGTAGGGGCGGGTCTGAGACCCGCCCCTACTTTGCACCAGTTCTAGGGCGTCACCGCATATATCCGCACCTGCGGGTTCTCGTAGGCCACCGCGAGGCCGCGGCCCACCATCGCGTCGAGCTTCGCCAGGCCGCCCGCGGGGTAGTAGGCCCGCTCCAGCTGGCCCACGTAGACGTACCGCACGTGGTAGCGTTCGAGGAAGCGGCGGGCCTCGCCGGCGCTGGGCGTGCGGAAGAACTCGTCCACCTCGCGCCGGCGCTGGTCCACGGCCCACTGGTAGTCCCATCGCTGCTGCTTCTGGTGCCAGTCCCAGCCGATGACCGCCGGGAGCCCCGTGTAGACGGAGACGCGGTTCCCCCACCGGTAGAGGGGCGTGATCCCCTCGACGATGACCGGCGAGCCCCGCACGTTATCCTGGAGCCACTCGATCCCCTGGCGGTCCCATCGCAGCTCCAGCGCCGCCCGGCCGTCGAGATCGCCGTAGACGGCCGTGTCCATGTAGCTCATGCCGTTGGCCGAGGGGCCGATGCTCGGGTCGAACCGGTCGCGGGCGCGGACCGGCGTCGCCATGATGGGATAGATGAGCACGCAGGCGGCGAGGAGCGCCACCGAGGCCTGCCATCCCCAGCGCAGGGCCCTCGGCGCGAGCGCCCGCCCGAACCGCAGCCGCCACAGAGCATAGGCCGTCGCAATCCCCATGAGGACCCAGGCCTGGAGATAGAACTTGAAGACGGTGTTCATCCGGCCCACGTCGTTGGTGAAGGTGAAGAGATCGACCAGGATGCCCAGAAGCAGCGGCGCGGCGATGACGACGTAGAGCAGGAGCCGCTCGGCCATCCCCTCCCTCCGTGTGGCCGCCTCGCGCGCGGCCAGCGGGAGAAGGAGCGCCAGGACCGCCGTGAGCATGGCGATGGTCCCGTAGCCCGTGGCGGCCGCCGCGGCCACCAGGGCCAGCGCGCCCGCGACGTAGGCGAAGCGGGCCCAGCCCAGCACGCCGGCCGCGGCCTGGAGCCCCAGCGTCGCCGACCCCGGCGCGGGCCGGAGCGCCCCGACGAGTCGGGGCCGCCAGAGCAGGTAGCCCAGGAACGAGACGAGGACGGTGATGAACAGGGCGTGCACGGCGAGGTACCGCCACGGCGCCGTCTGATAGTCGCTCACGTTGAACGTGTTCTTGACGGCGCTGAGGGCGCCGCCGATCAGCGGGACCGAGCCCAGGAGCGAGTCCGAGCCCTTGGCGATGGGCGCCTCGTAGTGGGTGAGGTAGGGCAGAAAGAACAGGGCGGCCAGGCCCGCCAGCAGCGCCACCTTGAGCACGCTCCCGATGACGAAGGGCCAGGAGAGGGCGCGCCGCGCCGCATACTCGCCGATGACGATGGCCGCCGCGCCGATGATCGCGTAGGTGATGACGTCCCAGCTATTGGTCGCCAGGATGGCGCCCAGCGTCAGCCCCAGCAGGGCCAGGGGCAGGAGCGACGCGGGCGCATGCCACGGACCGCCCCGACGCGTCGGGGCCTCCAGGATGACGGCGAGCATGAGGCCCAGCGCCAGCAGCGTGAGGGGGATGACGAAGAGGTGCGCGTGCGGGTCGGCGAAGAGAAACGTGAAGTACGGGAACTCGGTGATGCCCTGGATGTCCGAGGGCATCATGCGGCTGGAGCGCCAGAAGTCGAAGGCGCGGAAGTGCTCGCCGGAGAGCGTCCGCTCCGTCCCCTGGAAGAGCTGCACGATGCCGTCCATGTTCCCGGCGACCAGCACCAGCACCACGCCCACCACGCCCGCGAGGATGGGCGACGGCATCGAGACGCGCGCCGCCGGGCGCTGCTCCATCCGCCGCTTCGCCAGCGCCGTCAGGTTGTAGACGATGGAGAAGACGCCGCCCGCGGCGAGAGCGAAGAAGAGCGGCACCGCGAGGTTGATGGCGATGGACGGCATGATGCCGGTGAGCTTGGTGATGGCGGCGCTCATGAACTGGCCGAAGTAGTAGTAGTTCAGGTAGCCGCCGGCGAACCAGGGGTCGTAGGGCGGCATCGAGGACGAGCGGACGACGGCGTTGAAGTAGGCGAAGTCCATGGGCTTCTCGCCGCCGCGGTAGGGGTGCCACAGGTCCGGGTTCCACACCCGGATGCCGTAGAGCCCCAGGAAGGCCACGAGGAAGAGCAGCTCCGAGGCGACGATGAGCCGTTTATGGCTCCTGAAGAAGTCCAGCAGGTCGCGCCAGCGGCGGCGCAACACTACGCCGGATGCGATGGCCATGAGGATGAGCGCCAGGGCCACCGAACCCCTGGAGAAGGAGAGCCAGTCCAGGCTCGCCAGCAGCCACGGGATATAGGCGAGGAGCAGGACGGCGAGCATCTTGCCCAGGAGGTAGCCCCGGTCCGGCAACCGGCGGAAGAGCGTGAGGGTGATCGGCAGGGCCAGGAGAAAGGCGATCTGGACGACGGCGAGCCAGACCACCGCCGGGACTCGGTTCACCCAGCTCCCGCGGTCGAAGAGATCGGACCAGGTGCCGCCCTCCTGCTGCCGGCGGGCCTCCTCCGGCGAGAGGAGCAGACCGAAGCCCTGCGATGCGTCCGACTGGAAGCCACTCACCTCGGGCAGCGTCCGCTCAAAGAAGGCGCGCCGCTCGGCCGGCGAGCCCGCCACCGTCTTCTGGAAGACCAGCACCAGCGGATGGTCGTAGACGGTGAAGCTCTCGTCGGCGTACCCCAGACTGAGCGAGCGGGCGGTCTGCCGGCGGCCCTGGAGCGGCGGGGGCTTGGGCAGGCCCGGCCGCCCGAAGGTATCGTCCGCCAGCGACAGGCCGAACAGGTTGGGGTAGGAGCTCTCCCAGTGGACCAGCTCGTAGCCCAGGCGCCCGCTGAACAGCAGCTCGTAGTAGGCGGAGGTCAGCGGATAGCGGCTGGGCAGGCGCGGGATCGTCCCGTACTGGCGGTTGCTGTAGAAGAGGAGGTAGTCGGCCCGGGCGAGGCCATCGATCATCACCTGGCGCTTGCGCGGCGTGTCGTCGTCGTAGACCTCCATCCGGAACTGGTTGAACGGCTCCAGGCGGCGGAAGCCCTCCTCCCAGCCGCTGTCCTGGAGGATGAACGACTGCGCGGGGACGTGGGCCCGTATCCAGTCGGAGGCGGCCTCGGCCGGGTGCGGCCGCGCGTAGACCCGGACATAGGCGACGGCGTACAGCAGCGTGAGGACCATGACCGCGGCCAGGACGGCATAGCCCAGCTCGGGGCGGAGAAGCGTCCGGCGTCGCGCCCGCAGCCAGCCCACCGCCTGGACGGAGGCGCCCGCCGCCGCCAGCGCCAGGAAGGGCGTGACGGGGATCATGTAGCGCATGAACTTGACGTCGAAGCGGCCGGTGATGAGCAGGTACGGCACGATCCACGAGAGGAGCAGGATGTGGGCCCGGTCGCGCTTCCAGAGGGCGAGGCCAAGGCTGCCAGCGAGACCGGCCCAAAGGAGCAGGCCCGCGGGGAGCCCCATGCCCCAGACGGTGAGCTGGCGCACGTGATAGAGGTACGGCGTCGTGTCCGCGTACTGGCGGGTGTACGGGTAGTCGCGGACGCGGCGCACCATCTCGCTCTGCTCGCGCACGTCGCCCCAGAACGTGCCCCAGTCGATGAGGCCGTAGGGCTGGGCGATAGCGAACGTGAGGAGGGTCACGGCGCCCGCCAGGACCAGGACCTTCGCGCCGTGGGCCAGCCGGCCCCGGAGGGCCGGGTCGCGGCTCCCGTTCTTCCAGACGTACGAGGCGGCGGCGGCCACGAAGGCGAGGGCGAAGGGCGCGGCGCTGACCTTGGTCGCTAATGCGAGCCCAAAGAAGAGGCCCGCGATGGCAAAGTGCTTGGCCCGGCCGCTGTCCATCGCCTTCGAGAGGAAGAGGAAGGCGGCGACGAGCCAGGTGGCCAGCATGATGTCCGTGACAAAGAAGTGGCTCTGCTGGATGTGCAGGACGGAGAGGGCGATGATGCCCGCGCCCAGGAGCCCGGCCCAGCGGTTGAACAGCCGCGCGCCGATCAGGTAGACGATCAGGATGGTGAACGCGTCGAAGACGGCGGAGGTGGCGCGGCCTATGGTGGCCAGGCGGCCCAGGTCCGGGTTCTCGAACCACGGAGGCGCGATATAGGCCACGAGCTTGAGGAGGTAGAGGGGCAGCGAGCCGTAGGGGAACCACTTGGGGTTGAGGGAGCTCTCGGCCGAGAAGAGGGAGCCCAGGTCGTCCTTGGGGAACTTGAGGTCGTAGACATGGGTGAGGATGGCCCGCTCGTCGGGATGGTAGAGGCCGCCCTGGTCCCAGTGGATGCCGTAGATGCGGAGGAAGAGGGCGAGGCCCAGCACGGCGGCCAGGGCCAGGAGGTGACCGCGCGCCGCGAGGAGCTCTTTCACGCGCGCCGGCCAGCGACGGTTCGGGCTGTTCATGCTGCGGGATATTCTAACAACTGAGGCGGTTGCGGCTGCGGTCATCGAGGGTGGTCCGGCGGGAGGCCGTGGCGTGTTCGGACCGCTCTCGCCCCAGGCCGGCGCCATTCGGATTGCTCTCGGCCTGGTCTAAGGCTAGAATCGGGCCCTGCGGCGCCGGCTGGATGGCCGCTCGACAAACCGCCCGTGATTCTGGGTACGACGCGGGGGCCCGCGCAGTTTGGCCACCCTGGCGATGAAAGGAAGGCGGCATGGCTGGACTTCAAGACAAGGTCATGATCGAGGTGGGGCTCAACGAGGGCCAGATGCGGACGGCCAACCCCAACGTCCCCTATAGCCCCGCCGAGATAGCCCGCGACGCCCGCGCCTGCTACGACGCGGGGGCCTCCGTGGTCCACTACCACGGCCGGGACCCGGCTACCGGCGCGCCCCGGTCCAACGACCCGGAGGTAAACATCGAGGCCCAGCGGCTCATCACGGAGTCGACGCCGCTTATCGCCTACCCCACGTACGCGACCCACGTGCGCGTCCTCGACTACTACGACGTCAATACGTCAGCCCAGGACCGCTACCGGCACTTCATCGCCGGGCTCTCGGCCGGCGTCAAGTTCGAGATCGGACCCATCGATCTCGGCTCGGCCATCGACCGGAACGCCCGCTGGGATGCGCGGAGCGGCCAGTGGATACCGACGACGGGCGTTCAGCTCAACACCGGCGCTGACCACCGCTGGCTGGCGTCGTTCTGTCAGAAGCACGGCCTCAAACCCAGCTTCGCGGTCTTCGACTCCATGCACATCCTCAACCTGGGCACGGTGGTCGATTGGGGACTGGCGGGCCCGGCGCCCCTCCTGGTGAAGCTGTTCCTTGCCCATGGCAACGCCGCCCCCAAGACGCTCCTATTCCTCTTGGACCGGCTGAAGGACATCCTTCCCCAGTGGCGGACGTGCTGGATGCCCGTATCCACCGGCAGCGACCAGCTCCCGCTCGCCGCCCTCGCCCTGGCGCTGGGGGGCCACGTGCGCGTCGGCATCGGCGACTACTCCTACGCCGAGCAGGGCGCCCCGGCGAACGCGCATCTGGTGGAGCGAGCGGTGACGGTAGCCCGCGCCATGGGGCGGGAGCCGGCCACGCCCGGCGAGGCCCGCGAGCTCCTGGGGATCGACGCCGCCAAGGAGGGACGGCGGTAGGCCGGCGGCCCCGGCCCGAAGCGATGCCGCGCCACCGCATCGAGGTGCAGATCGACCGGTCGCTACGCTGCGGCATCCGGGCGGCGTGGGTGCGGCGCGTCGTCGCGCGGGCGCTCGGGGCCAGCGGCGCCGCTCAGCCAGCCGAGGTGGACGTGCTGCTGACCGGCGACGCGGAGGTGCGCCGCCTGAATCGCGAGTACCGCGGGACCGACCGCACGACCGACGTCCTCTCCTTCGGGCTCGGCGAGTCGGAGGTGGCCTTCCCCGGTGAGCCGGGCGGGCCTCCGAGCCTGGGGCAAGTGGTGGTATCATATCCGCAGGCCGCGCGGCAGGCCGGCGACTACGGCCATCCCATCGAGCGGGAAGTAGCTTTCCTCGTGACCCATGGCGTCCTGCATCTCTTGGGCTACGACCACCGGGAGCCGGAGGAGGAGGCCCGCATGATCGCCCAGCAAGAGGCCGTCTTGAGCTCCCTCGGCATCACGCGGGACTGACCGGGTCCCGCCCTCCCGTCGCGTCGCCCGATCATGAGCACTCCCGTCCTCTACCGCAAGTGGCGGCCGCAGCGTTTCGCAGACGTGGCCGGCCAGGAGCACGTCACCCAGACGCTCCTGAACGCGCTGGCCACCGGACGGGTGGCGCACGCGTACCTTTTCTGCGGCCCCCGCGGCACCGGCAAGACCAGCCTGGGGCGCATCCTGGCCAAGGCCGTCAACTGCCGCGAGAACGGGAAGGGCGAGCCCTGCGACCGGTGCGGCTTCTGCGCCGCCGTCGCCCAGGGGCACGCCTTCGACCTCATCGAGATCGACGCCGCCAGCAATCGCGGCATCGACGAGATCCGGAGCCTGCGGGAGAAGGTCAACTTCGCCCCCAACGAGGCCCGGTACAAGGTCTATATCATCGACGAGGTCCACATGCTGACGAAGGACGCCTTCCCCGCTCTCCTCAAGACGTTGGAGGAGCCTCCGCCCCACGCCATCTTTGTCCTTGCCACCACGGAGTCCCACAAGCTCCCCGCCACCATCATCTCCCGGTGCCAGCGCTTCGACCTCCGGCGGATCCCCCTCGGAGCCGTCGTCGACCGGCTGGCGCGCATCGCGAAAGAGGAGGGATTCGAGGCCTCACCCGAGGCGCTGGCGCTGATCGCGCGGAGCGCCGGCGGCAGCCTGCGCGACGCCGTGAATCTCCTCGAACAGGCCGTCGTGAGCCACGGCCCCAAGATCGAGCTCGGGGCCATCAAGGGCATGCTGGGCATCGGCGGCGAGGCCCAGGCGCGGGCGCTGGCCCGGGCGGCGCTGGGCGGCGACGCCGGCGCCGGCATTGGGGCTATCGGCGAGGCGGCGGGCCAGGGCCTGGACATGCTCCAGTTCCACCGGACGCTCATGGAGTACCTGCGGGGCCTGATGCTGACCAAGGCGGGCGCCACCGATTCACTGGAGCTCCCCGCCGAGGAGCGGGAGGAGCTGCGCCAGGCGGCGGGCCCGCTGCCCATGGAGCGCATCGTGCGGGCGGTGCGGGCCTTTGGCCAGGTCGATATGAAGGGCGGCGCGTCGGCGCTGCCCCTCGAGCTGGCGTTGGTGGAGGCGGTCACGGCGCCTGTGCCCGCCGACGCTGGGGGCGCGCCCGCGTCGCGGCCGC
>CAZKTO010000062.1:5940-18904 GCA_964555685.1 uncultured Dehalococcoidia bacterium | reverse complement strand
GTAGGAGCGCGGCCGACCGGCGATGGCGAGGGGCGTCCTGCAAGGCCTCCAGCGCCGCGGGAGCGGGAGGACGGTAGAGAGCATGGGTCGACTTGCGAGCATCTTCCCCCCTTCCATCGCGGGCTCCAAGGGGGAAGAAGAGGACAACTCGAGGTGCGGTGGGGGCTCGCGGGCCGGGAACAGCGCTCGCCAGAGAGTCCAGATTCCCCCAGAGGCACAGACCCGGGCGGGGGCCCGTCCCGCCAGCCGGGTCTACAATTTCCAGGGTTGCCGTGATCTCCGCAGGGGCAACCATGTGGTCGCAAATCAAAAGACCAAGGAAGGATTTGTGAAGCCGCCTGTGATGTCATTCAGTACATCCAGGTATGGTGAACCAGTCGCCTTCGGAGTGTTTATCGGGAAGGCACGGCTTGAAAAAGGACGTAAGCAGGCAGAGAGGCTGCAGCAGTGGGGGTGGACGGGACGACTGTCGCCATTTGGAAGCGGTACACGAAGACGCCGGCCAAGCGTCGTGACAGAGTAAAGGGGTTCTGTGATTGCCTCGGTCTCAGCTACCAAGAAATGGTGCAACCCTTTCCCCTTGTGCCATTCCGACATAGGCAATATCCCGGGCCGAGCTGGCCGTCGACCCCACAGTGATGACCATCCAATACGGGGGGAAGGCACGGTCGCCTAGCCACTCCTTGAATCTCTGCAAGATGACCCAAGCATCTCGGATTCGTAGTTCGCAACGTGCAGTACTGGTTCTTCCGCAGCGTGTATGGCCGGAGACGAATGTCCAAAAGCACGGTGCTGCAGATGGGCGATTGGTGCGTGGGTGCAGTACCATGACCCGGCATTGGGTGTTACCATGGGAGCCGTGGCCAAGCCGCTGGGTGCTCTGCGGAGCCCCTTCTGAGCCAGACCTCAGCCTGTCGAAAAGTTGGCTCACCGGCGCTTGCACAGAGGATGTCAGTAGAACCGCCCGATCAATATCCGATGCACGCTCCCCAGCGGGCCCCAAGGTCTGTAACAAGACCGTAACATCCCCATATCCGCCATGGGGCCGTCTCATGGTGTAATACACGTCGCCAAGCACCGCCCGCGCTGGGAGGTGGCACGGAGCCCACATGTCCAGCAATATCTCACAACCATCGCCGGCTGCGCCATCAGGGGGTTCATCTGGAGGTGAGGTGCATCTCATGCAACCCGCGCCGGCTCCGGCCAACGGGGATGGCCTGGTAGCGCCTCCCCACGGCGAGCGTGTCCCCCTCCTGAGCCTGCGAGGGATGACCAAGCGATTCCCCAATGTCCTTGCCGTGGACAACGTGGACTTCGACCTCCGCCGCGGCGAAGTCCACGCCCTTCTTGGCGAAAACGGCGCGGGCAAGAGCACCCTGATGAAGATGATCTACGGGTTCTACCAGCCCGACGCCGGCCGAATGTTCCTGGACGGCAGCGAGGTCCGCGTTCTGTCCCCCCACGATGCGCGGCGCCTGGCCATCGGCATGGTCTTCCAAAACTTCACCCTCATCTCCCGGCTGACCGTGCTCGAAAACGTTGCCCTTTATCTGCCCCGCCTGGGGATGGTGCTTCGCCGGGGCGATATCGCGGCGCGCATCCGAGACGTCTCCTCCCGGTACGGCCTTGACGTGGAGGTGAACGCCCTCATCTGGCAGCTCTCCGCCGGCCAGCAGCAAAAGGTGGAGGTGATCAAACTCCTGCTGGCCCAGGCACAAGTCCTTATCTTCGATGAGCCCACCAGCGTCCTTGCCCCACAGGAGATCGAAGGCCTCTTCCAGGTGTTCAATCGCCTGCGGAGCGATGGGTATGCCGTCGTCTTCATCACACACAAACTGCGCGAGGCGCTGGCCTGCGCCGACCGGATCACGGTGATGCGCCAAGGGCGCTTGGTGGGGACACTCCCGCGCGGGGAGGCGAGGGAGGGAGCGCTGGTGTCGCTGATGTTCGGCGCGGCCGAGGTCCCTGCGCCCGCCGTGCGCACTGCATGCCTCGCCACGGCGGCAACACCTCTCCTCGAACTCCGGGACGTGGTCGCCGGCGGCCAAGGCACATCCATGGGGCTCAAGGGCCTCTCCCTGACCGTTTCGGCCGGAGAGATCGTCGGCGTGGCCGGGGTTTCCGGCAACGGACAGCGGGAGTTGGGCGACGTTATCCTCGGAGCGGAGCGGTGCTCCAAGGGGTCAAAGTTCCTGTTTGGCGAGGACGCCACCCACTGGCCGATAGCGAGAGTCAGAGAGAAGGGCGTGGCTTTCATCCCGGAGAGCCCGCTCTGGATGGGCGCCGTGCCGACGATGACCGTGCTGGAGAACCTGGTGCTGGACGACCGCGCCAGGTATTCCCGGCACAGCGGTCTGGCCATGGACTGGCAGGCCGTCCGCAAGGAGACCGGGGAGGCCATCCAGCGCACCGGGATCAAGATCGCTCCCTTCGAAGCACGGGTTTCCGACCTGTCCGGGGGCAACGTCCAGCGGCTCATCTTCGTCCGGGAACTCATTCAGGACGCCCGGCTGCTCGTCGCCTTCTACCCCACGCACGGGCTCGACGTGCCGAGCGCCCTGTCAGCTCGGGCGCAGATCATGGGCGCACGAAACAGTGGAAAGGGCGTCCTGCTGGTCTCCGGCGATCTGAACGAACTGTTCGAGTTGAGCGATCGTCTCGTGGTGCTGTACAAGGGTAGGGTTGCGGGCGTGCTCAAGCCCGGGGAGACGAGCTTCGAGGAAGTGGGCCGCCTGATGACCGGAGCGAGCGCCTGAGATGATACGCGCCGGTGCGATGCAGCCTCCCGCAGCGGGGCTCGCGCTGTTGCGACAGTCGCGCCTCCTGCGCACCCTTGCGTTCACCCTCCTGGCCCTTGCCATCTTCGCGGCCCTCCTGGCTGCGTTCGGCGGGAATCCGATCACCGCCTACGCCGACATTCTGAAAGACGCCTTCGGCAGCCGCTACGGCTTTTCCGAGGTCATCGTGAAGATGATTCCGCTCCTGCTGACGGCCATCGCCGTGGCCGTGCCGGCACGCGTCGGCCTCATCAACGTCGGCGGCGAAGGCCAGTTGTTCATGGGGGCCTGGTTCGCCACCATCGGCGCCCTGTACTTCCACGCCCTGCCCGTGGGCCTCCTCCTGCCCATCATGGTCATCCTGGGCTTCATCGGCGGCGGACTCTGGGCCGTCGTTCCCGGCTTCTTCCGGGCGCGCGGGTGGATGAGCGAGGTGATCTCCACCCTTCTGCTGAACTACGTCGCGCCGCTGCTGGTCATCTTCACCCTCTACGGCATCTGGAGAGACCCGGCCAGTTCCAACTATCCCCAAACCGTCCCGTTCGTTGATGCGGCCCGCCTGCCGACCTTCGGCGACACGCGGGTCCACTACGGGATCGTGTTCGGCGTTGTGGCGCTGGCCGTTTTCTTTCTTGTGCTGCGGCGGACCAGGTGGGGCTTCGAGATGCGGGCCATGGGCGGGAACCCGGAGGCTGCCAGGCGTAGCGGCATCCCTACCAGCTGGTACATCGTCGTCACCATGCTCATCGGCGGCGGCATCGCGGGGATGGCGGGCATGGCCCAGGCTTCGGCCATCGATGGCCTCCTGCGTCCCGGCGTGTCGCCGGGCTACGGGTACACGGGATTCCTGGTGAGTTGGCTTGCGGGCCACAATCCTATCCTGCTTCTGCCGATGGCCTTTCTCCTGGCCGTCATCAGCGCCGGCGGTTACACGCTCCAGATCAGCCACGGCCTGCCATCCGCAGGCGTCAACACGCTGATGGCCCTCATCCTCTTCGTCGTGCTGGCCCAGCGCCAGCGGAAGGCCCAGACGGCATGAGCGCCAATCTCGCCAGGGGCGTCTTGACGGGCTCGATCGACTCCGGCGCCTCGGTCCTCTACGCCACCCTCGGTGAGGTGATTGTCGAGCGTGCCGGCATCGTGAACCTGGGCGTCGAGGGCGTCATGCTCATGGGCGCTTCCGTAGCCTTCGCCACGGCGGCCGAAACCGGCAGCCCGGCCCTGGCGGTCCTCGCGGGTGGCGCCGCCGCGGCGTGCTTCAACCTCGTCATGGGCCTGCTGGTGGTGACGAGAGGAGCAAACCAGTTGGCCAGCGGCCTTGCCCTGATGTTCTTCGGCATGGGGCTCAGCTCCCTGATCGGCAAGAACTACGTCGGCCGGGCCGTGAACGGCCTCACCCCGGTCTCCATTCCAGGGCTGTCGGATATTCCGTTCCTCGGCACGGTCCTGTTCAGGCACGACGTCCTCGTGTACTGCCTCGTGCCCATCTCCCTCCTGGTCTGGTGGGGGTTGTACCGGACGCGCTGGGGCCTGGGCCTTCGGGCGGTGGGCGAAAACCGCACCGCCGCCTTCGCCGCCGGCCTGCGGCCTGGGCTCATCCAGTACCAGGCGCTCTTCGTCGGGGGCTTCCTCGGCGGCATGGGCGGCGCCCAACTCTCGATCGCGTACGCGGGCACGTGGCAGGAGGGGATGACCGTTGGCCGCGGATTCATCGCGGTCGCCCTCGTCATCTTTTCCCTCTGGCACCCCCTGCGCGCCGTCGCCGGCGCCCTCCTGTTCGGAGCCGCCCTGGCCCTCCAGCTTCAACTCCAGGCGCGAGGCGCCAACGTCTCGCCATTCATCCTCGACATGATGCCCTACCTGTTGACTCTGGCCGTCGTGTGGATCTGGGGGAGAAGGAGCAGGCACGCCGTCCCCGAAGGCCTGAAGGAGGTGTTTGAGACAACGTCATAGCCAGATACCCGAGAGAGCGAGGCGTCCATACGAGTGGAAGGAAGTAACGAGCTCCAGAGGAGGCATGAGGCGTATGAGGACCAAGGGCAAGACATTCCTATTGTCGCTAGTGTCGCTTTTCGCCGTGGTGGCCCTGGTGGCCGCCTGCGGGGGTGGTGAGGAGGAGGCCCCTGCGGGGAAGAAACTGATCGTCGGCGCCATCCACGTCGGCTCGATCAACGATGCCGGGTACAACCAGGCGCAGCATGAGGGGCTCCTGGTGATGAAGAAGAACATTCCCAACCTGGAACTCCTGGTGGCCGAGAACGTCCCCGAGAGCGCCGAGGCTGAGAAGGTGATGGAGGACATGATCCGGAAAGGCGCGAAGCTCATCTTCCCGCAGAGCTTCGGGTACCTGGACCCGGCCCTGAACGTGGCCAAGCGCCACCCGGACGTCATCTTCGAACACCCAGCAGGGTTCAAACTGGCGGACAACCTGGGCACCTATTGGGCCACATCCGACCAACTGAGCTACTCGCTGGGCATCGCCGCCGGCAAGTTGACGAAGACCAACAAGATCGGCTTCATCGGCGGATTCCCTATCCCCAACATCATCGCCACGGTGAACGGCTATCAGTTGGGCGCCCGTTCGGTCAATCCGAACGTCGAGATGCGTGTTATCTTTAACAGCACGTGGCTCGATCCGGTGAAGGAAGCCGCGGCGACCAACGCCTTGGCCGACCAAGGTGTTGACGTGGTCGCCAGCATCGTGGACTCGCCCATCACCGTGGTGAAGACCGCCGAGCAGCGCAACATGTGGTCCATCGGCTACCACTACACCGGCGTTTCCCAGTTCGCCCCCAAGTACTGGATTAGCGGCGTCGGCTTTACGTGGGGCGACTACTTTACCCAGGTCGCCAAGCAGGTCACGGACGGCACCTGGAAATCCGGCCACGTCCGCGGCGATCTGAAGAGCGGCATGGTCAAGCTGGCCGACTTCGGTCCGAACGTGCCGGCCGATGTCCGCAAGCTGGTGACCGATAAGTACACCGAGTTCGCCGATGGCAAGGCCCAAATCTTCGTTGGGCCGATCAAGGACAACCAGGGCGTCGTTCGGATCGCGGCCGGTGAAGTTGGCAGCCGAGACCTGCTCAACACGATGAACTGGTACGTGGAAGGCGTGGTCGCCCGGACCCAGTAGACCTACGCTTCTGCGCCGTCCGGCCACCCCGGATGCCTGAGCCCCCGGGGTGGCCGGACGGTATGCTCCGGGGAACAACACATGGGGCTCACCGTTGCTGCCGAGCCGTACCCCTGGCCCTACGACGGCGACTTGGTCGCCCGCCGCATGGCGCTCCTCCTCATCGATTGGCAGCACGACTTCTGCGGCAGGGGGGGCTACGTGGACAAGATGGGGTATAGTATTGTGCTCACGAGGAGGGGTATCGAGCCCACGAGCCACGTGCTCGGCGCGTGCCGCCGCATCGAGGGCTTCACCATTATTCACACAAGAGAGGGTCACAAACCGGACCTCTCCGACTGCCCCCCCAACAAACTCTGGCGCTCGAGGCGGATCGGCGCAGGCATCGGTGAGCCCGGGCCGTGCGGACGCATCCTCGTCCGCGGCGAGCCCGGATGGGAGATCATCCCCGAACTGGCGCCGTCTCCGGGGGAGCTGGTGATCGACAAGCCAACCAAAGGCGCCTTCAGCGCCACCGACCTCGATCTGGTCCTCAAGAACCGGGGCATTACCCACCTCGTCTTCACGGGCATCACCACGGACGTGTGTGTCCATACCACCATGCGCGAGGCCAACGACCGGGGCTATGAATGTCTCCTGCTCCAGGACTGCACCGGCGCCACAGACGAGGGGAACTACCGGGCGGCGCTAAAGATGATCACGATGCAAGGCGGCGTGTTTGGAGCAGTCTCCGACTCGCAGCGGTTCCTGGCCGCGGTCCGGCCCCTCGCCAGGTAGGCCTGGACCAATGCAGGCAACAAGGTCCGCCTTCCGCGCCGCGTTGGCGGAGGTCCGGCGCTTCGAGGCCGACGGGTTTGATCGGATGCCGGCCTTCTTGTCGCCGCTCGCCGCGCCGCCGCGCCGCCATCTCCGCTCGCGGGCTGACGCCAGGCGCCGGGCCCAAGCCGGGCCATCTCCCGGCACCATAGCAGCCGCCAGGCTAGCCCTGGAGCAGGGCTCCCTGACGGCCGAGACCCTCATGGCCCAGACGCTCGCCGCTATCCGGCGCGGCCAAGGGCTGAACGCCTTCACATATGTCGCCCCCGATGACGACCTGCTGGCCGAGGCGCGCCGCCTCGATCAACTGCGGCGGGCGGGACGGACCCCCGGCCTGCTGCACGGCATCCCGGTCTCCGTCAAAGACGTCATCCACGTCAAGGGCATGCCAACAACGGCCAGTTCCCGGGTCCTTCAGAATTGGGTGCCATCAGAGGACGCCACGGCCGTCCGCCGCCTTCGGGAGGCGGGCGCCATCGTCGTCGGCAAGACGCAGACGCACGAGTTCGCGCTGGGCGTCACGACGCCTCAAAGCCGGAACCCGTGGGATAGGTCTCGCGACCCGGGCGGCTCCAGCGGCGGTTCCGCCATCTCGGTGGCTGCCGGCATGAGCCTTGCCGGCCTTGGCACAGATACCCGCGCCTCCATCCGGGTACCGGCCGCCTTGTGCGGGGTCGTAGGCTACAAGCCAACGTTCGGGCTGATTCCCGTCCAAGGCGTGGTCGTCCTGTCCTGGTCCATGGATCACGTGGCCCTGCACACACGAAGCGCTTCCGATGCGGCGGTGGTGATGGGCGCGATGCGCCCCGACGTCCCGCGAGAGCGGCGCGGGCGCGGCATGGACTTTACCCAGGAAGTGGGCCGGGGCGCTCAAGGGCTGCGCTTGGGTCTGCCCGTGCACGCGTTAGACGGCGCCGACTCCCAGGTGCTGGCCCGGTTCGACGAGTCCGTGCACATCCTCCGTGAGGCGGGGGCCGAAGTCATGGAGCTCGACACGCCCAGCCAACAGGACTTTCACTTGGCCAACGCCATGGGCCTCGTCCTCAGCCGGTGCGAGGCGGTCGCCTACCACCGGTCCTTCCATGCCTCACCCGACCAGTACACCGCTCCCGTCCGCGAGCAACTCGAAGAGGCGGCGTCAGTGAGCGCGGCGGACTATCTGAACACCCAACGCTTTCGGTCCCAGTTCCGAGACCGGATGTTGGCGCTGTTCGACGGTGTTGACGCCCTGGTCATGCCGACAACCCGCGTGGCCGCGCCCAGGCTCGATGAGAGCGAACGTTTTCTGCTCGTGCTGTCGGAGAACTGCATCCCGTGGAGTTTCATTGGCGTCCCGGCGATCTCCGTGCCGTGCGGCCTCACCGCATCGGGCCTGCCGGTCGGCATCCAGTTCGTGGCCCCTCCCTTCGATGACGCATTCCTGCTCGGCATCGCGGACGCCTTCGAAGGTCTGGCCGATGGGGCTCGGCTGCAGCCGCCCTCGGCTGCAGATGCCCCGCCTCAATGAGTCCCGGGATACGCTGACATGTCCACAGCAAAACCAGTCCAGGCCATCCTCACCGGGAGCCGAGCCCGGCAGGCGTTGGAATCGGGCGGGTTTGATGGCGCCATGCTCGCCGTCGTCTCCCACGCCGCCTATATCCGCACGGCGTCCGCCGGCCTTCTCTGGCTCGCGTCGCCCAACCAGCCCATCCACCGGCGGGCCACGCTCGTCTCGCTCCCCTTCGACGCCCTCCGGCCGGGCATGGCGGTCACCCTGTCCGGAAGCGTGCTGAAGGTGGGCGCCAGGGCGCGCGTGGACTGGCGCCATGCGCCCACCTGGTCTCCCGAACCTCCGGCGAGGGCCGCGGCCACCGCCCCTCAAGACCTCCGTCAAACAGCCCTCGGGCTCGCGGCGGACCTCGCCCGGTCTGCCCCTTCGGAGGGTCTCGCCCCTGTTATCCTCTCCCTGCCGGACATGCCGGCCGGACTCGCCAGTGTCCCAGCACCGTTCACCTCAACGCTCCTCCGTACGGCGGCGCCTGCCATAGCCGCGGTGATCGGCGCTGTGCGAGAGCACAATGCCGCAGGCGTCGCTTCCGCCGGCCGTCACCTCGCGGGCCTCGGTCCGGGCCTCACCCCGTCCGGGGACGACTTCCTTGGCGGCCTGCTTTTCGCCCTGCGCCACCTCGCCGAGCTCTTCCCGCAGGATTTCCGTTGGGACGCAGAAGGAGCCGCAGGGCTGCTGGACTTCGCTTCCTCTGCCACGAATCCCATCAGCCACTGCATCCTGAGCGATCTCGCCGCCGGAGAAGCGCCGGCCCCCCTGCACAGCCTCCTCGATGCGATACTCGGCAGCGAGCCGCCGCCCGCCCTCCGCGGGCTCGCAGCCCAAGTCACGCGAATCGGGGCCTCATCCGGCTGGGACCTCCTGGCCGGCTTCCTCACGGCCCTCATTCATGCGCCGGCCCCGCAGCGCCTACCGGCCCTCACCCCATCGCCCGTCCTGTCCGCCCTCTGAGCCCCTCATCGAAAGGGAGCGCGCCATCACCACCGATCTCAAACGGAAGATCGAAGAGGCCAACGCCGAGGCGGTCCAGCGCCTCAACGACGCGGAGCCAGTGCTCGTGGACGTCGCCCCGGCCGGGGAGGTCGTCCCGGGAATGAAGGGGCGTGTGGTCCACCACTCCGGCCCACCCATCACCTGGGACCGGATGTGCGGCGCGCAGCGCGGCGCGGTCATGGCCATGGCCATCTTCGAAGGCTGGGCCAAGAGCGTCGAAGAGGCGGCGGCGCTCCTGGCGAGCGGCGGCGTCCGGCTGGACCCCAACCACCATCATCAGAGCGTGGGCCCCATGGCTGGGAGTATCTCCCCATCCTTGCCGGTCTGGGTGGTGGAGAACAAGAAGTTCGGCAACCGGGCCTACTGCCGCCTTGCCGAGGGCCGTCAGCAGTTCGGCGACTACAGCCAGGAGGCCATCAACTGCCTGCGCATGTGGCGCGATGTCTGGGCGCCCTCGATCCGCGCGGGCATCCGCAAAGGGGGGCCGTTCGACCTCAAGCCCATCATCGCCAAGGCCCTTCAGATGGGCGACGAACTGCACAACCGGCCCAACGCCGCCTCCAGTCTCTTCGCCGGGCAGATGGCACTCCGCATGATCGACGCGGACGTCGCGAAGCCCGACCTCCTGAAAACCGTGGGCTGGATGACCAACAACGACTTCCTGTTTCTCGGCCTGTCCATGGCCTGCGGCAAGGCCGCGACGGATCCTGCCTGCGGCATCGGCTACAGCACCATGGTCACCGCGATGTCCCGGAACGGCACGGAGTTCGGGATCCGCGTCAGCGGGTTGGGCAACGAATGGTTTACAGCGCCGGCGCCGAAGATTAACGGTCTCTACATCCCGGGCTTCTCAGAAAAGGACGCCGGTTTGGACATGGGGGACTCGGCCATCACCGAGACCGTTGGCTGGGGCGGCTTCGTCCTGGGCGGCGCGCCGGGCATCCTGAGCCTGACGGGCGGCACGCCCGAGCAGGCCATGGCCTACAGCCGCGATATGCAGCAAGTCACCATCGCCCGCAGCCCCAGCTACCTCATCCCTGCGCTCGGCTTTCAGGGCGCGCCCACGGGCATCGATATCCGCAAGGTCGTCCAGACCGGCATCGCGCCCATCATCGACACCGCCATCGCCCACAAGGACCCGGGGTATCCTCTGATCGGCGCGGGGCTGGTCCGCGCGCCCATGGACTGCTTCAAGAGGGCCCTCGTGGCCTTCGCCAAACGATACGGAGTTTGACGGGCTCCAGTCCGAGCGGGAACAGACCGTGCCCACTGCATTCGCCGTAAGAAGGAACCAGTACTTCGACTCCGTCTTCCTGATGCGCGTGGCCAAGGGGCTCTCGGGCGAGCCAGGTGTGCGGCAGGCGGTGGCCGTCATGGCGACAGAGGCGAATCTCCGCCTGCTCACGGACGCCGGGTTCACCTTGGGATCGGTCCCCCCCTGCTCTCCCAGCGACCTGCTCGTGGCTGTCGAGGCGGAGACCCAGCCGCAGGCGGACGCCGCCATCGCCGAGGTGGACGATCGCCTCCACCGCCAGCAAGCCGAGGCGCCGCAGTCCTCGTACCGTACCATCGAGCAGGCCCACGCGGCGATGCCTGAAGCCAACCTCGCGGTCATCTCCGTGCCCGGCGAGTTCGCCGGCCGGGAGGCGCGGCGCTCACTCGAGCGCGGCCTGAACGTCTTCCTGTTCAGCGACAACGTCCCCATCGAGACGGAGGTGGCCCTGAAGCAGGAGGCCCAGACGCGCGGGCTCATGGTCATGGGCCCTGATTGCGGCACCGCCATTATCTCGGGCATCGGGATCGGCTTTGCCAATGCCGTCCGCCGAGGGCCCATCGGCGTCATTGGCGCCTCCGGCACCGGCACCCAGGAAATCACGAGCCTGGTGCACAACGCCGGCTCCGGCATCTCGCACGCCATCGGCACCGGCGGACGCGACCTCTCTGACGCCGTCGGCGGGACCACCACCCTCGCCGCCCTTACTGCCCTCGAACACGACCCCACCACCAAGGTCATCGTTCTGGTCTCCAAGCCCCCAGGCGCCACGACCCTCGCCAAGATCGCTGCGCGCCTGGCCGACTGCCCGAAGCCGGTCGTCACCTGCTTCCTGGGCAGAAAGGCCCCCGCAGCGACCGGAAGGCGAGGGGCCGCCGCGGCCGGGTCGCTTGAGGAGGCTGCCGACCTCGCCCTGAGAATGGTAGGGCACGTCGAGCCCGCAGCCAGCCCTGGCATGGACGTGGAGGCGGCTCTGGCGCGCCAGCGCGCCGGCCTGGGCCCGCAGCAGAGGTACGTTCGCGGCCTGTTCGCCGGCGGTTCGTTCTGCTACCAGGCCCAAGCCTTGCTTCGTGACGCGGGCCTGGCCGTCCGCTCCAACGCCCCGATGGAACCCGGCCTCGCATGGCAAGACCCCCTTCGCAGCGTCGGGCACATGGCTATAGACCTCGGCGCCGACCAATTCACCCGGGGCCGGCCACACCCTATGATAGACTCCACGGTGCGCAGGCAGCGCATTCTTGCGGAGTCCCGAGACCCGGAGGTGGCGGTCATCCTGCTGGACATCATCCTGGGATACGGCGCCGCGTCCGACCCCGCAGGCGACCTGGCAGGCGCCATCTCGCAGGCCAGGGACATCGCCGCCACACGTGGCGACCACCTCTGCATCGTCGCCTCCGTGTGCGGCACGGACGACGATCCGCAGGGGCTCGCCCGCCAGACGGCCGCACTGACCGAGAGCGGCGCTATCGTGTTGCCCAACAGCGTCCAGGCCGTGCGCTTCAGCGCGGCCCTGGTCTCTGGCCTGGGGAACGAACGGTAAGGTCCAGAGTATGGACAGGAGACTGGAGGCCCTTCTCTCTGACGGCCCCCACGCCATCAACGTGGGGGTGTATGATTTCGCTGCCGCCTTGCTGGCGCAGGGAGGCGACGTCCGTCACGTGGACTGGTCCCCCCCAGCCGGCGGTGATCAGGAGATGATAGACCTGCTGGAGAAACTGCTGTGACCCCAGCCGTTTTTGCGCCCCCCGCGAGCGCGCCGCCGGAGGACCGATCCGTGGGTAAGCTGATGGTCATCTGTCTGGGGGGAAACGCCATCCTGCAGGCCAACCAGAAAGGCACTGCCGCCGAGCAGTACGCGAACATCCAGCGGGCCTGCCGGCACCTGGTGCCCCTGCTTCGCGAGGGCCACCGGCTCGTCCTCACCCACGGAAACGGCCCCCAGGTCGGCAACCTGCTGATCCAGCAGGAGGAGTCGGCCAAATACGTACCCAGCCAGCCGATGGACATCTGCGTCGCCATGACGCAGGGCCAGATCGGGGGCATGCTCCAGCGCGTCCTCACCGGCCAGCTGCGCGCCGCCGGCCTCCAGACCGACGTGGTCACGCTCATCAGCCACTTCCTGGTGGACCCGGACGACCCGGATTTCCAAATCCTTTCCAAGCCGGTCGGCCCCTTCCTCACCGATGCTCTGAAGGAACGCTATGAGCAGCAGTACGGACACGTGGTGAGGAAAATCGGCAGCGACCCCCAGCGTCCCTACCGGCGGGTGGTGCCTTCGCCAATGCCCCTGCGGCTGCTCGAGAAGTCAGCCCTCAGGTCTCTCCTCGATGCGGGCGCTGTGGTGGTCACCGCCGGCGGGGGTGGCATCCCCGTCGTCGATGACGGCCACGGCGGCTTCAAGAGCATCGAGGCTGTGATCGATA
>CAZKTO010000062.1:0-5930 GCA_964555685.1 uncultured Dehalococcoidia bacterium | reverse complement strand
ACCTCGCCGGCGAGAAGCTGGCGGAGACCGTGCTCGCGGACATCTTCATGGTCCTGACGGACGTGCCGAGCGTCATGCTGGACTACGGCACGGAGAAGCAGCGCCCCATTGAGCGGATGACCATTGCTGAGGCAAGGGCTTACTCCCAGGCCGGGCAGTTCGGCGCGGGCAGCATGGCCCCCAAGGTCGCCGCGTGCATCCACTTCGTCGAGTTCGGCGGAGAGGCGGCCATCATTACGTCTCTGGCGTCGGCGGCTCAGGCCCTCCGCGGCAAGGCCGGAACCCAGATCATCCGGAGCTGACCGTGAGCGAAGCCACTCGACTCCGGCACGTCCTCGAGGCCCAGCAGTTCAACAAGAAACTGATCGGCCAGGTCTTTCGCTTGGCTGAGGAGATGGAGGCCGTCGTCCGGGCTGGTGGCAGCGAGGACCTGCGGGGCAAGATCATGATCACGCTCTTTTACTCGATCAGCACGCGCACCAGGCTTTCCTTCGAGTCGGCGATGCTGCGCCTCGGTGGGTCCGTCATGTCCACGGAGCACCCGGAGGCGTTCTCCGCCGACGCGGCCGGCGGCTCGCTCGATGACACGATCCGCATGGCCGAGTCCTTCTGCGACGTCGTCGTCCTGCGCCACCCGGCCGAGGGCTCAGCACACCGCGCGGCAGAGGTTTCATCCATCCCGGTCATCAACGCGGGCGATGGCGGGGGCCAGCATCCAACCCAGGCCCTGCTCGACCTCTACACGATCTACCGCGCCATAGGCGGCATCGAGGGCGTCTCCGTCGTTATCATGGGCGATCTCGCCACCAGCCGCACCATCCGCTCCCTCTGCTACTTCCTCGCCAAGTACAGCGGCGTGAAATTGTGGCTCGTGTCGCCCAAGGACTTCACGATGCGCCGCGACATCACGGAGTATCTCGACCGCCATGGGGTCGCCTACAAGGAGCTCAGCGAGCCGGGCGCCGAACTGGCAGCGGTGCTGCAGCGCGCGGATGTCGTCTACCAGACGGACCTGCCGCGGCAGCATGGGCGGGACCCCGGCAACCTCGATCCGTCCCACCTCGCCTTTCGCATCGATGCCCGGCTCCTCGCCGCGATCCCCAAGCGTGCCATCATCATGCACCCGTTCCCGCGGGTTGACGGCATCTCGCCCGAGGTGGACAGCGACCGCCGCGCCTTCTACTTCCATCAGATCCAGAACGGCCTGTATATCCGCATGGCCCTGCTCCGCATGCTCCTTCGCCCGCAAGACGCGTAGCCGCGAGGCCCCCTTTTCCCGTTGTCTTCACCGATTGGCTATCGATGATGGCAGCGCTGGGCGTGGCCTCTCGGCCTTCGGCCCATCGGACCTTGGGCCGCAGGGCCTCATGGATGCGTTCCCAGGGGCCATCGCGCCTCCACTGGCGGAAATATCACCACACAGTCCCTCAAGGCGGGAGGTCATGGGGCAGCATACGCCAGGGGCATCCGGTCCGCAGCACGTACAGAATGCCATTGATCACTTCTCGAAGGTCTACCGTGCGCGGCCTACCTCCTCCCTTGGCGGCCGGAAGCACGGGCGCAAGCTCGCGCCACTGGGCATCGGTCAAATCGCTGGGGTAAGGCTTCCGTTCCATGCCTCCAGTCTAATACTATTCTAAAACTTTTCGCACACCCCCTTATGGCTTCCTGTCTTCGGCCAAAATAGGCTAGTCCGAGGCCCTAGGTGGATGGCTGCCGTTCGCTCGGAGGTATGGGTTCGCACCATTCCTTCTGCCTGGTGACCCCTTTCGAGCCTCCCTGGTCCTCTGAAGAGTTAGACCATTTTCCCCTCAGGAAACGGTACTTCGGGTGGATGTCACCGTCCTTTTGCCCCATTACGGTGGGGGTTGGGAAGGAGACTTCCCCCGAGGTGAGAGATGGGGGCACATAGGCTATCCGTGTTTCTGGCGGTCCTCATAGTCCTGTTCGCCACCGGGTCGGGCCATTTTGGGAGGCTTCCTTCAGTCGCGGCTGACTCGCCGCCAGACCTGGTCCTGGTCAAGTTCCGTGGGGGGGTGAGTCCTGCGGAGCGGCGTGACGTCCACCGCCAGGTGGGAGGGCAGGTTGTGGATGTCATCCCCCGCATTGATGTGGATGTGGTGGCGGTGCCTCAGCGGAAAGGCCAGGGGAAGGCGGGGGAGTACTCCGGGCAGCCCAGGGTCCTTTTTGCCGAGCAAGACTTCCAGATCCAAGCGGTGGAGGACCCCAACGACTCCTACTTCAAAGACTGGCAATGGGGCCTGAAGAAAGTCCAGGCTCCGGCGGCGTGGGACGTCACCCAAGGAGACCCCTCAGTATTAATCGCCGTGCTAGACAGCGGCGTAGACCTCTCGCACCCGGACCTGGCCGCCAAATTAGTCGCCAGCGCAAACTTTACGTCGAGTCCCGATGTGACTGATGTTTGCGGGCACGGGACTCATGTGGCCGGTATTGCCGCCGCCGATACGAACAACAGCGTCGGGGTAGCGGGTTTGGGCTACCGCTCCACCATCTTGAACGTCAAGGTGCTGGCTGATTTCTGCTCGGGCTCCTACTCCTGGGCCGCGCAGGGCATCGTCTGGGCAGTGGACCGCGGAGCCCGCGTGATCAACATGAGCTTCGGAAGCCCCTCTCCTTCCTCAACGATTGAGGAAGCCATCAGCTACGCTTGGGGGAAGGGGGCGGTGGTGGTAGCCGCTGCCGGCAACAGCGGCAGCACGGGACCTTTCTACCCTGCGTATTACCCCAGCGTGATTGCCGTGGCGTCCACCGATCCCACGGACCAGTTGGCCCCATACAGCAACCGAGGAGACTGGGTGGATGTGGCGGCCCCTGGGGACAGCATATGGTCGACCAAGATGAACAAAAGCTATGGCTACATGAGCGGCACCTCCATGGCTGCGCCTCACGTTGCCGGGCTAGCCGCCCTGGTGTTCACACGCGTGAGCGACACCAACGGGAATGGCCTGCTCAATGACGAGGTGCGTGCGTGCATCCAAGACAATGCCGACGACATCGGCGTGACTGGAATCGGCAGTGGCCGCATCAACGCATATAGAGCAGTCAATTGTGCACTACCCCCTCCACCAACTACTGGAACGATTTCTGGCACGGCGGTGGACGCCTCGGGCGCGGCTATCGCGGGGGCGACGGTCAGCGATGGGATACGGTTGGCCGTCACCGACAGCACGGGCGCCTACAGCTTGAGCGTTCCCGAGGGCACGAACGCGTTCACGGCCTCGGCGGCAGGCTACCAGAGCGCCTCCCAAACTGTGTCAGTGACCGCTGGCTTGACAACCACGGCTAACTTCGCGCTCAATCAGAGCATCGTCATGTGGGTGTTGGGCATCAAGTTCGTCCAGATCGGCAGCAACCTGCGCGTGGATGTCACAGTGACCAGCGATTTGGGTCCCGTTGCCGGCGCTAGCGTGTCCATCCAGGTGACAAGGAACAACAAGCAGTGGAACCTGCAGGGCACGACGAATGCCTCCGGCGTGACTACGTTCACGATTCGCAATGCGCCCAGCGGCGGCTACTCAGCGAAGGTGACCAAGCTGACGGCCAGCGGGTACGTCTGGGACCCGACACGAGGGGGGACTACAAGCACGTACACCCTCGGGTCACGATAACCGTGTCTTGCTCCACCGGAGCAGACGAAGCGACGCGAACCATCCCCAGGCTTGGCTGCAACGTCCGACCAACAAAAAGGAGAGAGGGGGCGGGTGACCGCCCCCTCTCTGACTCTGCCGCCTTTAGTACCTGGACTGGTACTCTAGCCCCCCTCTAGCTCGTCGTGTTCCAGAAGGGCTTGTCCGCCTGGGACTGCGACGCCTGCGGGGTCGCATTAGGCACAGTAAACCCAGCGGAGCTTCCCCGCCATTGCGCTTCCCCAGGGCAGCCTCCACCCGCCAGGCGCGCCCACATGGGTGGTCTCGGCTTAACTCTCTTCCCGATCAGCCGCGCGGCTGGCGTCTTCCCCTAGGCGACCGGGTTGTCCCAGAACGGGATGTTCGCCTCTTCCCTGGCTTCCTTCGGGTCCGCGGCCTGGAACGGATTCGTAATCGGGACGGTATCACCGCTCGAGTTGTAGTCGCCCAGCGGACCGATGGCGGACTTGATGGCTCCGACATCGGTGCCGCAGTAGGCGGCCTTCCCAGTGGCGATGGCTACACCGTCGCTCGTGTCGAAGGCAGCCTCGTTGAGGATGGCCGCCAGAAGTTGCTGGAGCATCTGGATGCGGGCCTGGTTCAACGGGGTGCGTCTGTCCTTGTCAGACTCCCTGGAGACGTTGGACCAGAAGCCACCCATCAGCTCGTTCGCGTCGTCGGCGCCCTCCCAGGCGGAGGCACTTGCGCCGCCCGTGTCGATGAACTTGTCGGTCGTGCACGCGCCAGCGCCCCAATTGTTGATGTTCTTGTCAGCGGCCGCGACCAACGTCTGCCAGACGAAGTTGGCGAACTGGACGTGGGTCGCCCAGAACCCTTGAGTCCTCGTCGCGGTTGCGTTGTTGTTCTCGAAGTTGCAGACGGCGTTGGTGCCAGCCGGAACGTTGAATGACGTGCTCGTCGGCCCCAACTCCACAGGACCGGTCGGTACGTTGCATTGCAGTCCAACGAGCGTCCAGCCGGACGGGATCGTGGTCTCGCCGACTGTGTAGGACCCCGACAGGACTACGACCGTCACCGAGCCGGTGCCCGGCGTGCCCGACGTCGAGATGCTGGGTGTCGAGCCGCTCGGCCCGGTAACCGTGTACCCGAACGTGTCGTTGCCGCCGTTCGCCAACTTGTTAATGGTGATGGTCGTCACCGTGAAGTTCTCGCAGCCGCTCGTGGCGCCGTCAGGGTAGTTGGTGTCGCCGGGCCAACTGGCCTTGAAGCTGTAGCTGCCCGCGCTCAGCGGTCCGAAAGCGGTTGACGGGTGGGCCACGCCGGGGCTGGCGCCGTCGAGGGCTATCGTGCCTGCCGCCGTGCCGTCCCCCGTGCAGGCGCCATTGCTGTAGAAGGTGAACGTCACGCTGCCTGTAGGAGCGAAGACCCCGCCACCAACGTCTACCGTCGCCTTGTCGTGGACCGTTGGCAGCGTTGTGCCAGCAGGCGCCTCGCCGCCGATGGGGATAAGGGTGTGGTCAGCAAGGTGCAATTCTGTGGAGATCGTGGCCTCACCTGGCAGGATGTCGAAGTTCTCGCAGGAGCTGGTGTTGCCGGTGTAGTTGCCGTCACCGGGCCAGCTGGCCTTGAAGCCGTAGGAACCTGGAGTCAGGGCGGCCGTGGCAGAAGACGGGTGGGCCACGCCCGGATTCGCCCCGTCGAGGGCCACCTCGCCCGCCGCGCTGCCGCCCGTGGTGCAGTCGCCGCTCGTGTAGAAGGTGAAGGTCACGCTGCCCGTGGGGGCCGCAAAGGCCGGCGACACCGACACCGTCGCCAGGTCGTGCATGATCGTGCCCAACGCCACAGCCCCGCCAACCGCTACAACGGCATGGGGGTCCTCGTGCAGCGTGGTCGCTACGGTGGAGGTCCCCTGGTTTACCGTGAACGTCTCGCAGCCGCTGGTGTTCCCGGTGTAGTTGGTGTCGCCGGGCCACTTCGCCTTGAATGCGTAGGTGCCAGGACCCAGCGCCCCCGTGTCCGTCGAGGGGTGGGCCACGCCGGGCGTGGCGCCGTCAAGGGCGATGGTGCCCTTCGCCGTGCCGCCGACGAACGTGGCGTCCGCCGTGCAAGCCGCAACGGTCCCGTAGAACCGGAAGCTCACGCTGCCCGTCGGGGCCGCGAACGCCGGGCTGACCGTCACCGTCGCCAGGTCATGGATGACCGAGCCCAGCGGCACCGAGCCGGCCTCCGCCAAGTCCGTGTCGTCCGCCTTGTGCAGCGTGGTGGCCACGGTGGAGGTCCCCTGGTTTACCGTGAACGTCTCGCAGCCGCTGGTGTTCCCGG
>CAZKTO010000061.1:0-19170 GCA_964555685.1 uncultured Dehalococcoidia bacterium | reverse complement strand
CCGTTCCGCACACAATTTCCCTCCGTGCTAGTAGCGAAGACCTTAGCGCGGATCACCCGCCCAGCGCCTAGTCCAGTTCCCGGCAGGCCAGTAGCCCGGCATCCGAGGTAATCCTGGCTCCATGGAACTCCAGTCTCAGCCGCTTGTCGAATTGAAGCTGCAGCGCCTCCTGGGCCTCTTCACCCATTGGGTCCCTCCAACGAGCCCCCTCGACCAAAGCTACACCAGGGGCTTTTCAAGCTATTCTACTGGAGGAATCCGCCCTCGGGTGGACCTTGATATGGGAAATCCGGGGTTATCAGGTCTTGCTCGGCGGCTTCAGGGTCTTGCGGTAGCTGGAGGTGATGCACCTGAGCTAGGCCAGCCCGTACAGCCGCGACGGGTTCTCCGAGAGCAGCTTACGCTTGAAGCCCTCGGACAGGTCCTGCCGCTCCGCCACCACCTTCATGCTGAAGGGACACAGGCCCTCGGGATGGCAGTAGTCCGAGCCCACGACGAGCCGGTCTTCGCCGGTCACCTGGGCCACGGTGTTCAAGAGCGGCTCATCCGGGTCCGTGGCGATGTAGATGCGCCCGTCCCGCACACTTTCCTTGGGCTCTTGCTTGAGGCGTGAATCGGTAGAGCCGAAGAACTCATAGTTGAACTGGAGCCGGTCCACGATGTAGGGGACCCAGCCGACGCCCGCTTCAAGGAAGGCGAAGGCGAGGCGCGGGAACGCTTCCAGCACGCCGCCGATGATGAGGGAGCCCAGGGCCATCATACTGGAGAAGGCGCCGTACGTGTCTCGAAGGACGGGGTCTTGTACCAAGGTGCCGGCGGGGTTGATCTGTATGCCGATGGTGTGGATGCAGATGGGGATGCCCAGGTCCTGGGCCGTCTCATAGATGGGATACATGCGCTTATCGCCGAGCATCGTGCCGTGAACGTGGTGTGGCGGCAGCACCGCGGCCACCATCCCGAGTTGCCCGACGGCGCGGCGCAGCTCCTGCGCGGCCCGCTCCGGCGCTTGCATGGGCGCCATGGCGACGCCCTTCAGGCGCGAGGGCGAGGTGCGGCAGTACTCGGCCAGGTACGTGTTGTAGGCGTACATCGTCGCGTAGGCGGCGTCGGGCGATTCCACGAAGGACGCCACAAGGAAGGCGTGCCCGCCAAAGAGCACGGCCACGTCGATCCCCATCTCGTCCATATCCGGCAGGCGCTTGACCGGGTCTTGCTCGCCGGGGCGGTTCGGCAGCCAGTACTTGGCAGGGCGGGTGACGGTCTTGCCCAAGCGCGTGCGTCCAGCGGGCAGCCGCAGGCCATCGACCTCGATCTGGCGCCAGCGGTTGTCGCCCAGGATGGAGCGGGGCGCCACGGCCCGATACTCCGGCGGCACGCGGGCCGCCCAGTCCAGGTGCCAGTCGTTCAGGTGGCCGTCGGCGTCAATGACGCGGTAGCCGAGGCCCAAGAGTCCATGAGATTGCGCCATAGCCGTTGGTTGAACGATGCTGGTCATGGGTCTCCACCTCCGGCGCGCTTCTGTGGGCGGATGCTAGGCGCTGCGCCGACCAAGTGTCAAGGCGTCGAGCTACGACGGAGAGAAGATCATGAGATTCAGACTCGGGAAGCCCAAGGCATTGACACATATCGTGTAGCTGTCTAGGCTTGGGGCAAATCCGGGAGCGCCAGGCGCGCTCCCGGATGGCAGGTTCTGCCGCTGTATCTTGTGGGGAAGTGAGGAGGCCGTCATGTCCAGTAAGCTTGCCCTCGTCGGAATCCTCTTGGTCATCGTCTCCCTCGTGATTGCTGCGTGTGGAGGGGATGACACAACTTCAGCCCCCACATCCGCTCCGCAGCCCACGGCCACCAGGGCCCCTGCGCCCATCGCCACTCCGACGCCGGCGGTGACGCCAACACCAACCAGGCCCCCAATCAAACGTGGCGGCATCCTCAATCTCGCTGTCAGCGGTGACCCGACTGCCAGCTTCGACTTATATTCCCGGCGCACAGGAGCAGACTGGGTCCTGCTAATACCCCAAATGAACTATCTGGTGCAGAACTACCAGCGCGCTGATGGCGTCGGTGCCGACCTGGCCGAGAGTTGGACGGTTTCATCCGATGGGACGGTGTACACCTTTGCCCTTGCCAAGAGCGCCCAGTGGCACGACGGCAAACCGGTGACAGCGGACGACGTGGCGGCTTCCCTGACGCGGCTCCAGAGCGATACGTCGATCGCCGCGCCTCCCTATCGCTACACCGTCGCAGACGTTACGAAGATCGAGGCCGTAGACACCAACACCGTCCGCATCACTCTGAACAAGGTCAGCGCGTCATTCATTCCGCAGATCGGTTCCGTGGGGAATGTCATCTATCCTAAGCACGTCCCCATCGCGCAATTCGCCGAGCTTAAGCCCATCGGGAGTGGTCCGTACAAGATGGGTACGTTCACCAAAGGAGCGGAGTATAAGGTCACAAGGAACACTACCTACTTCAAGAAGGGCTCCGACGGGCAGGCGCTGCCGTACCTTGATGGCCTGAACTTCTTCGTCATCCCAGACATCACCGCCCGGATCACCGCGTTCCGCACGCGCAGGCTTGATGTTCATCACGTTCCCGGTGGCACTGTCACCCCATCCCAGCTCCAGGCTATCAAGGCCGACATCCCGGACCTGGTCGCTTTCAGTGGCATTCCTGGCCACTGGCGCCTCTACTTCAACAACGTGCCGCCCTGGAATGACCCTCGGGCTCGGAAGGCGATCCACCTCGCATTCGATCGCCCGTTCTTCGACCAAGCAGTGGCCGAAGGCGAAGGCGACCCGTTCCAGTTGTACAACTACTCCCGGAAAGGCGGAGGTAAGTGGTTCGTCCCCGACGAAGTGGTTTCGACCTGGCCAGGATTCCGCAAGGATAAGGATGCGGATATCGCGGAAGCGAAGCGGCTCCTGGTGGAGGCCGGAGTAAACCCTGCCACCCTCAAGCTCGAGGTGAACACGTATAACATCTATGAGCTTGGCGCCGTGGTAGCGCAGCAGGTGCTGAAACGGACGCTAGGAATTGATGCTACTTTGAAGGTGGAGCCGACGGCGACAGGGGCACAAACCTTGGTACAGAGAGCGTTTGCGGTGTACTTCGACCAGAACGGCCCGGCCGTGGATGATCCCAAGGCGGCCATTGACCCATTCTTTCTTACGGGTGCGGCAGCGAACTATGCCCGATGGACCGATGCTGAGGTGGACCGGCTCGCCAAGGAAGTGGACTCTACGCTGGACACGACAAGAAGGCGGACTCTTTCCAACCAGCTCGAACAGCGGCTCATCGAGCTCGCCTGGGCGCCTCCCGTCGGAGGCGTGGTCTCTCGCGGCCAAATGGCTCACGCCGCCGTCAAGAACTTCAAAGGCCACATCCAAAGCCAAGATGGGCCGGGCTATCGGTTCGAGGACATCTGGCTAGACCGGTAGGGGCCGTCATGAAGATTACGGAAGTACGCGCTAAACGGTACGCGTTCGAGGGCGCGGTCCCGAAGGAGATCGGGATCGGCCAGGAGACGGTGGTCGTCACCATCGCCACGGACGATGGCATCATGGGGCTCGGCACGCAGCCGCTGATCATCAGCCACGCTGGCCCTATCGGCGATGTCATGTGCCAGCTTATCGAGCGGAACCTCGCCCGGCTCATTCAAGGGGAAGACCCGCGCCAGGTGGAGCTCTTGTGGGACCGAATGTATAAGATGGCCCCGAACTCGTCCGGCTGGGGCAGGCGTGGCATCGTCCTGCAAGCCATCGCCGCGGTCGATATCGCGCTGTGGGACATCGCCGCAAAGGCCGCCAAGGTCCCGCTCTGGAAGCTGCTTGGTGGCTACCGGGACAAGATTCCGGTCTATGCCTCCGTTCAAGCTGACATGCCCAACGACAAGCTGGCCGAGCTGGCCCAGTCCCTCATTCGCAAAGGGTACCTGGGCGTCAAGGTGCGCTGCGGCGCCGGCGTGATCCCCCTGGAGAAGGTACAGGAGCGCGTGCGGATGGTCCGCGAAGCCATCGGCCCTGACCCTCGCCTCATGATAGATATCAACGGCACCTGGGACAGCACTACCGCCATTCAGATGTGCCGCAAGCTCGAGCCCTACAACCTGTTCTGGATTGAGGAGCCGCTCTTCCCCGATGACTTGGAAGGATTCGTTCGCTTGAAGAACTCCACCCAGACGATGATCGCCACGGGCGAGCAGATGGGGACACGCTTCGAGTTCCGTGACCTGATCCAGCGCCGGGGCGTCGACGTGTTGCAACCCGATGCGGCACGAGTGGGCGGCATCACCGAATGGGTCAAGATCAGGGGCATGGCCAGTTGCTTCGGCTATCCCATGGCGCCCCATGGCATGCTGGGGATTCACTTCGCGGCGGCCTTCCCAGAGGTGCTGTGGTGTGAAATGGCGCAGCTAGGCAGCGACTACACGCGCCTGGGGCAGCGTCTATTCAAGACCGCCAGGCAGCCCCACGAGCCCGATCATGGCTATGTTCCGGCATTCACGGCCCCTGGCATCGGGGTTGAGCTGAACGAGGAAGTGCTCACTGCGGCACGGTGAGACTTGAACGTTGCGTTGAAGGAGAAGCACCATGGCCGTTGCAACCTCGGATTTTGAGCTTACCCTTCGGCGGGTGGTAGTCGAGCGAAAGAAGCCTCACCCGTTCGAGATGCTGGTCAGCGGTGGCGGCGCGACCCGTCAGCAAGTCTTCTGCTACCTGAGCCAGCACTACGTCTTCAAGCGCGAGTTTCCCCGCTTTCTCGCAGGGATCATCGCCAACTGCCCCGAGCCGAGCATCCGCGCGGAGCTTGCCGCCAATCTGTATGAAGAGGAAACGGGGAAGTTGTCCCGTAGCGCGCCGCACCCTGAGCTGTGGCTCCGGCTGTGCGCCAGCGCCGGCTTCGACGCGCGCGCCCTCCGTGACTCACAGCCGCTGCCCGGCACCAGCGCGATCCTGAGCTGGCTGGAGACCGCCACGGTGCGCATGAGCTGGCTTGAAGGGGCCGCAGCGGTCAATATCGGGCTGGAGGCGCTGCCGCCTTCAACCCTCGAGCAGCTCAAACGCTCTCGGCCAGGAGACTTTTGGCTGATCCGGCACTATGCCCAGAAGACTGCAACCCCTGACCTCGAGTTCTCTCGCGTGCACCGGGAGCTAGAAGAAGGCCATGGAGACATCGGGTACGTCATCCTGGCGAAACACGCCCGGACACCCGAGGACCAGGCCAAAGCCTTGGCCGCCATCAACAAGACCCTCGACATGTGGAAGGTCTTCAACGACAGTATGGCCGCCGCGGGCCGCTAGCTACGGATTCGGCCAGGCCCTAGGCAAACCTGTACAACGCGGCCGCGTTCTCACAGACGATCTTCCGCTTCTCCGCGTCAGGCACCCCGGCGAAGTGGCCCGCGATCACCTCTTGTGAGTGTGGCCACGTGCTATCGCCGTGCGGATAGTCGTTGGACCACATGATCCTGTCCACGCCGATCCTGTGGCGAATGAGCATCCCCGACATGTCTCTGATAAACGTTGCCCAGACGTGTTCCTTGAACACCTCGCTGGGCATGCGGCTGTCCGGCAGTTGCTCGTTCCGGGCATGGCGGTACCGGCCGTAGAAGTGGTCCAGCCGTTCCAGGAGATTGCCGATCCATCCGATGTCGTTTTCCGCGGAAACGACGCGCAGTCGCGGGTGGCGATGGAAGACGCCTGAGAAGACGAGGTCGGTTAGGGATTCCGCGATGAAGTGGGGCAGGGTGCCGTAGGATGCCCAGTTGCGCTTCGGGTCGAAGTCAACCTGCCTGCCTGCGATGATATGGAAGCTGATGGGTAAGCCCAGGTCTTCGGCCGATGCCCAGAAGGGTTCGTACCGCCGGGACTCGTACCGTGCATCGGGTGGTGGAGTCCCGGGCACCATGACGCCGGCCGCATTCTTCTTCGCCACGCGCTGCAGCTCGCCCACGGCCCACTCGACATCTTCCAACGTAACCAAGGCGATGGCCCTCAGTTTCTTTGGGTAGACCCCTGCGAAATCCAGGACCCAGTCGTTGTAAGCGCTGAAGCAAGCATGGAGAAATGGTTGGTCCTGGATCTTGTACATACGCATGCCCATGGTGGGGTATACGACCTCAGCATCTACCCCGTCCTTGGCCATGTCTTTCACGCGAGCATCCGGGTCCCAGCCGCCATTGAGCATTTCTTCGTACTTGGAAAGCCGCCGCAGCAGCTCGGATTTCTGGCCGGCGGTGGACTGGGTCATCATGGAAAAACTTCCCAGCTCATCGCACACAAAGTAGTCGGCCCCGTCGATCCGCTGGACGCGGGGCGCCCGGTCCTTGAACGCCCGGTCAATGTATTTGACCCACAGATCCCGAGGCTCCAGCACATGGGAGTCGGCTGAGATGATGTTGTACTGCATGGGAATTGGCGACTCCTTCGGTTGCGATTAGCCGGGATTCCCCATATGACGTGCGCCAGAGCCTTCAGCGGCGCCCCAACGCGACAGGGCAAGTATGTGACGCCCTTGGATGCCTGTCAACCCTTAGCCTCCTGGCCCCCAAATACGATTCCCGCCATGATTAGGCTGCCGTAGCACTCTTCATCGTCATCGTGGGCCACTGCTGAATCCCGTAGCCCCCGTCCCAGGGCACACTACCCCCAGGGGCTCCCCACTTCTCCAATTCACCGCCGCCGTCTTCTCTCAGCCAGGCGCCGGGCATAACCTGCCAATGGGTTCCAGCACCCCTTGGAACAGCGCTCGCGGCACGGCCACCTCGGCCAACTGGAACACCAGCCGCCGGGCGTGGCGCACCAGGCGTCCCCCGATCTTGATGAGCTTGACTTGCACGCTGCGTAGGGACCGGTCCTTGATGGCCTTGGGCAGGCCCAGCCGCCTCAAGAAGTTCCTCAGGTTGTAGGCCAGCAGGAAGAGCTGCAGCCGCACCTGGTTGGCTACATACCGGTGGCAGGAGAGCCGGGTCCAGTTCACGGCGTACTTCCCTTCTTTGATCCACTGCCCGGTGCCGGTTCGGGGGCATGTCATATGGGGAATCCCGGATAACCTGTGTGGCTATATACCTGGTGTAGGTGTGTATAGTGTCCCCTGGGGCCACGATAGGGTCTGCTGCGGCTGGCAGGGTACGGAGGCGAGCAATGAGACAGGTTGTCGGAGGAGCGCTCCGGGCAATTGGCATTCTGATAGCGTTTCTTGTTGGAACACCGATAGCTCTGGGCTGCTCGGCCCTGCCTATAGCAGGGGTCGTCATTCTGACTCTTTTCCTGGTCCACGCTGGTCCTTTCGAACGTTCCCCGGACGACAGGGGTGATTCGTCCGGACCCTCGCGTCAAGATTCGGCTTTGAAAGTCCACGTTGATCAGAAATACGGCTACCGGTTCGAATACCCCGCCTCTTGGAAGTTCGTAAGAATCAACGAGATGGAGGTTGCAGTCAGTCCCCGCCTGGACGGGTACGTTGACCAGGTTCGATTTAGTGCCAGCCCTGGGCCACCGTCATTACCGACGTTAGGGCAGGCGCGCTATGCTGCTGTGTTTGAGGCGAGCCATAAACAGGTTTTTGCTCTTGACCGGAAGTGCCGGGACTTGATGACCGTCATCAACGAGCCGAGATATGATCAGTGGACGTGGATGATTACTTTCACCGTGATCTGCGATGATCGCCCGCTCCAAGGCGTCACGCTAGTAAAGGAAACGCCTACGATCACGTTCATCGCGGCCCTGATCCAAGCCAGCTTGGATTTCCCAGAAGGGTTGGAAGTCGTCCGCTCACTACGGCTCGCAGGTGGAACTCCCTGACAGCAATTTTGACAGCAACGCGGCCGAACGCACGCCGATGTTGGCGGACGTTCGCGGACACAAGACCCCTTCGGAATACCTGTTACAGCCCTGGGTTTAGCCCACAAAAAAATGGAACGATTCTTATCGGGGCGAGTGGGCTCCAACTGGCGCTACTCATACCGCGCCTGCCATCCGGCATCAAGGTCCTTGGAATCAGCGAGTGGGTGGAACGGCTGGCCAGGGCAGCCTAAGTCCAGCGCGTTAGACGGGGAGACGGGGGAGAGTGGATCTCTCTGAGGAACACGGAGACATGATGCTGGTCGCCGCGTGACGGTCGCTTGCGTCACGACCCCGTTCCCCCTGCTCCCCAAGGCACCTTTTCGGATTGGCGACTGGAAGTCAATCACAACCCGCGACTATGGAACTGTCCGCGAACCCAAGGTAACTCCAGGCGGGTGCCCGAACCAGCGTTGAAGCCGACTGGAGCCGAACAGGGCCTTTTCGACGGCTAGCGCCTCGGATGGCTCCTGGAAAGTCCCCGTGGGTTTCGGGCCGCTCAGGAAGTCCACGTCAACACGCCCGACCACGTCGTGTCCGAACTCGATATAACAGGGGCCTCTTCCCGTGTAGGGCCCAGGTGATGGCTCACCACGGAGCTGGGCGATAAGCGTGGCCGCAACGACGCGCGCTGCCCCTTCGGCAAAGACGCCGGCCTTGGGGGTACCAACGCTTGTCACATCGCCCACCGCGTACACCCCAGGAAAGCGTGTCTCCAGCGTTTTCGGATTCACGGGCACCCAGCCGCCTATGGCAAGACCGGATGTCTCGATCACCTCCGGCACGCGGTGCACTGGCACGCCAAGGAACAGGTCGTACGGCATCTCGGACCCGTCGCTCAGCACCGCCACTTTCCGGCCCGGGTCAAGAGCCCGCACCAGTCTGTCGGGGACGAACTGAATTCCGCGTTCCGCGAAGGCAGCGAGGATCGCCTGGGAGGACGCTGGCGACGGCGGAATGGGCGTGCCTAAGGGCATCACCACCGAAATTTGGGTGGCTCCGCGTCGCCCACGAGCGGTGAGGTAATCATGCAGTAGCAGTGCTGCCTCGCTGGGAGCAGGCGGGCACTTGAAGGGCGTCGCCGTCACGCCCACTATAGCCGCGCCCCGCACGAACCGGGGCAGCACGTCGCGCAGTGCCTCAGCGCCTGCGATTGAGTAGAACTCGTTGCCCCCTTCCACCAGTCCGGGGGTTACTGCCGGGTCCACGTCAGCGCCGAGCGCCACCACTAAGAAGTCCGTCTCGAACGTCCCTCCGTCGGTTGTTACGCGCCGGCCGACCGGGTCGATGGATCGCACTGTGGACTGGACGAATCGCACGCCCGGCTTGACGATGTCACGATAAGGATGACGCGCCTGGGCCAGCATCACCCGCCCGAACATCACGTCGAGCTTGGAGAAACCGAAGACGAACGCGTCCCCCTTATCGATGAGCACGAGGTCGAGCGCGTCGCCCAACGCGTCCGAAAGAATGGCCGTCAGCTCAAGGCCGCCGAAGCCGGCACCCAGTACCATCACGCGCATACGAATCAACTCCTTATTGCCATGAGCGCAGCATACGGATATTCGGACAGCACCATGCTTGGACTCACCCAAGTTGCGTGGGGGACGCTCTTGGAGGACTTCAGGCTAGGTGGGGAGTGCATCTCTACGAGGAACACGGAGACCGAATGCTCGTCGCCTCGTGACCCGCATTGCGGCCATGAAGCCAGGAAAGGTGCTCCAGAAGGGTGCGTTTGGGAGCATCTCCGACCCCCCTCTCCACAACTCCAGTCGGGGTTTTGCGACCGTAGGCACCACCCCGGCTCAGCGCGGGCAGAACTGCGACTAGCAAGTATGTCCCCTCTTCAGCTGGACTACAGCTCGAATACTTGGGAGTCTATTGAACCCGGATTCCCCATATCAAAGTGTAGTTATCCTACATGCTCCAGGACCCCAAGACCATCAACCAGGCCACCTACCTCACCTGGGTCGCCCACAATCTGGAGCGCATCGCCGACCGGTCCACCAATATCTGCGAGCGGGTGGTTTTCGTCGCCACCGGGAAGATGGTGGAGCTGGCCTCCAAGTACTAGAGCTACTTAGGTCGGATGTTCTGATTGACCTTGAAAAGGTTGCTGGGGTCGTACTTTCGTTTCGCCGCAGCGAGACCATCATAGTTGTCGCGATATGAGGCCTGCACCCGCTCTTGGCCCTCCTCCATCATGAAGTTGACGTAAGCGCCGCCGGCGGAATATGGATGCAACGCCTCCCAGTAATTCTTCGTCCACGGGATGATGCGGTCGTTGTTGGCTGGGTCGGGGTCGACCCCGACGATGACCTGTGACCAGTTGGACTCCCGGTAGCTGAACGCCGTGTCCTTCTTTCCGACACGATGGACCGCGCCATTGACCGGGTAGAGATGCATCGTCGAGTGCGGGGTTGGCAGCGCCGCGGCGAACTTCGCGTGCTCGGCAATGGCGGCATCGCTGATCTCGTTGACGAAGTCGGCGCGCCAGTACCACTGGAGGCCCTTCGGGTACAGCCCATCGAACGCGCTTTGGAGCATCGGGAACGGCATGGAGTGAATACCGTAGAGCGCCGCGTTGAGGTCCCTGACTGGCTTGAAAACCTTATCGGCGCGAGCCTCCTCGCCCACGAAGCACCAAACAACGCCGCACATCTTTTTGCCGTGCAGGGCCTCTGGGAACGGTGCCACCGGGGGAACGGTGACGAAGGCGAAAAACCCGTTCAGCTCTTCCTGGGCGGAACGGATGAAGTCCCGGTACCACTTCATCACCTCGGCGGTGCGGTCGAGATGCCACAGGGTCGGGCCCCCAACAATCGTGTTGACCGCGTGCAACTGGAACTGGAATGCGGTGACGACGCCGAAGTTCCCGCCACCGCCGCGCACTGCCCAGAACAGGTCCGCGTTGTCCTGCTTATTGGCGGTAGCGAAGGTGCCATTCGCCAGAACCATGTCCACGGAAAGCAAGTTGTCGATCGAAAGACCGAACTTGCGGGTGAGATGTCCGATCCCTCCGCCGAGGGTGAGTCCGCCGACCCCAGTGGTGGAGATGATGCCGCTGGGCGTCGCAAGCCCGAAGGCGTGCGTCGCATGGTCGACGTCCCCCCAGGTGCACCCGCCCTGGACCACGGCCGTCCGTGCGCGTGGGTCGACGCGGACACCCCGCATCGAAGAGAGGTCGATGACCAGGCCGTCGTCGCAGGTGCCGAGGCCGCCGCCGTTGTGACCGCCGCCTCGGACTGCGAGCAAGACGCCGTTTTCTCGGGCGAAGTTGACCGCGGCCAATACGTCGGCTACGTCTACGCACCGCGCAATGTAGCGCGGGCGCCGGTCGATCATGCCGTTGTAGACATTGCGCGCATCCTCATACTTGCTATCACCCGGCTGAATGAGCTCACCGCGCAGCTTAGTCTTGAGCCCCTGGACCTCCGTGTCCTTCACCTGTTTCAAAGCCATGCGTCCCCCCTTTGTTCGGAGTGTGTTCGTGATTCCAGCGCCGTAATCCCGATGACGTTGCCGTCGAAGAATTCCATGAGCCGATATTACCCGGGATTTCCCATTTCAACTTCCGAGGGAGGGGTTCTCGGCCTCGGTCCCGGTTGCCGCCGATGATAGCCCTCTTCCCCCTGTCGGTCAACCACGTTTGCAACCCCTAAACAGGCGACGGGCGTCTATCCACGACGCCGGAACGCTCGCCAACCCCCTTCCTGAGCAGGCTTCCCATCTCGTCAGCCTGCTGTAAGCCGTTGCGCAGCGTGGCCTCACCTCGCTGCAGCCCTCGCTGTGCCGATGGTTGCGTCAGGGCCTGCGCCCGGTCATCGCAATCATCTGGTCCTGCAGGCTGGCGTTGGTGGGCGCCTGGACAGGGGCGGCGAACGCGGGGCTCGGCCCCCGGGCAGCGATGCCTTTCACGATGGGTTGGATGAACTCCACCACCCTGGGATCAAGCCGGGTGTCCTGCCCCGTCGCCTTCGCCAGGTCCCACGTGTGAACCGCGAGGTCCATACACGCCCCACCGAGCATCTGGGCGGCCGGGACCTCGCCCTGCCGCCCCTGGACCTTCTTCTCCAAACCGCCTGGCGCCCTCACCGCTTTCAACATGGCCGAGGTCGCCGCGTCCAACGACTCCAGCGGCGTCTTACCCGCCGGCACTTCGCTGCCCGAGATGGTGCGGGCTATCCCTGACTGGGCCTTGACCATGTGGTCGATGAGCGCCGCCACGTCCCATTGGGCGCAGGGGGTCGGCTTCTTCTGCTGGTCGGGCCTGACGCCTGCGATGGTCCGGCGGGCCTGCCGAGCAGCCGTCTCGTAGATTTCGACAGGGTTCGCTTTGGCTACCGTCGTCATGAGAGTTGCCTCCTGCTACTCGTCAGGGTATGTGGGCGGTCGTAGCGATGATACATCCAGTCTCAACCAACCTCGGTGAACGGATAATGACGGCATGCCGGATTAGTTGCCTGCCAAAAGCCTGTCGCTTCCAGGCCTGAAGCGGACTCCTAAATTTTGCCCCGGTTCACAAGGGTTCCCTTATGGCAATGGCCGCAGGCATACCACTGGCTCCCGGGCCAGCATCTCCCGCAGCACAGACAGGTCCGGCAAGCCCAGAGCCTGAGAGATCGCCTGGTCTATCTGGCGCCGCACCGGGTCCCGGTCCATGTGAGGAAAAGGCAAAAGCTCCTGGGAGCAGAGATAGTCATACGCCTGCGCCAGGGCCCTTAGCTGGGCCACCGACAGGCTATTTACGTCCAGCACCGGCATGGACGCCAGAACTGGCTTCTTGAAATCCATCCACGCCCCGCGTGTTTCTTCCCGATTCCCTAAGAGAATGAGCAGTCCCAGTGTGGAGTTCAGCCACAGAGCTAATCCTTTCACTTGCTCCTGGCCAGGGTTGTACAGTTTGACTGGCCACCAGACGTTGGAAAGCACAGGTTGATCTAGTTGGACAGCAGCCAGGCGCTGAGTTTTAAGCCAAAGTCGCTCAGCCAAGAGGAGAGACCCTGCCCGCGGCCATAGGTCTACTGCCTTCCGTAGAGGCCTACGCGGAAGGGCTGCGGGCAACGCTGAAAGATAGCTGTTCGGTCGCTGAGCAATGGCGGTTACTAGCGGCGAATCGTGGCCCCAGAAGGCCGGATACGGAGTCACGCCTGGGCCCTTTGAGAATCCATCATAGACATCTCGTCTGTCAGGCCCCAGTTGCCCCAGATTCCCCAGCGGGACCAATGGCAAAGTAACCGCAGAGCTCAACGTAGGAAGTCTTAAATGGCCTGCGACGAGGGCAACTGCCGACCGCGTCACCTCCGCTCGAGCGAAGGCACACGGCAGCATCCAGGCGCCGTGCCGCAGCCTCCCCCAGGGCATGGTCACCGCCTCCCCCGCCTGCGCCTCCCCTTCCCCAATAGCCAGCGCACCCTGCCCACTCTCCAAGTCCGGTGCTTGACCACGGGTCAGTGCCCGCGCCACACCCAGCGCCTCCCATGAATTGGAGGGATTGCGCCAAAGGTTGACACACAACACAGGGGACGCATCGGTTTCCGGCGTGGGCTCACCTTCTAGCTTACGCGCCAGCACTAGCACCTCGCTCAGGTCCGTGTTGTCCGAGAAGTTCCAGTGCCCGGAGGTGCCCCGCTGGGGATCGGGCCGCGGATCGTGGCTGACCACCAGCGCCTCCAGCACGTAAGAGCGGCCAATGAGCTCGCGTGTCCGTCCCCATGCCACCCCCGAGAGCAGCGCCTTCGGCAGCACCAACGCCAGTCGACCACCAGCCTTGATGTGCCGGTCCGCCACCGCCGCAAACACAGACCCCAGCCCAGCCGTGCTGCTTGCGTCCACCTTCTTGTGGCGCAGAATTTTGGCCAGGCGCCTCTGCATCTCCGCCCGCTCCCTCTCAGGGACAGACCCGAACAGGAGGTTGCCACCGACGCTCCTGGTGAACGGCGGATTCATCACGCACAGGTCCAGGTTCGGCAGACGCGCACCTTCCTGTACTGGACCCGCCATGGGCGATACCTGCTCCAGCTTTCCCCCAGCGCCAAAGATGTCCTCAGTCGCTATATCAAAGGTCTCCAGGTATTCAATGCTCCCTAAGCGTCCCCCAGGCCCCCCGTGGGGAAGGCTGTAAAGGTGCATGCGCCGAAAGTCAATGGCTGGCGCCCGCAGCGCCAGCGTAGACGCTGTTAGATGCGCCGCTGAGGGAAGCACTTCGTAGCCATAGATCACGTCCTCCACCAAGACCCTGTGCAGTCCAGCAAAGTCCGGGCGGACACCTGCCAACGCGGACGCCGCCGCATAGTTGTCCCCGATTACTTCTGCCGCCGCCATCAGCAGCGTCCCCGTCCCGCATGCCAGGTCCCCTATGCGCATCTGCCGGATCCCCTCCAGGTCAGCCCAGCCCACCCCAGGCCACCGCCCCGGACGAAGCGCTAGCTTCAGCAGCAGCGTCGCCGCCGAAACAGACGTGTAGTAGGTCGCCAGATACTTCCGATCCGCCAAAAGCGTGTGGTACACCCGGCCCATCAGGTCATGCCGGAAGGCCGCCCGTAGCCGCACCACGTTGCGCGCCCTGTCCGCTAGGAAGAGAAGGCCCCGCTCTACATCGGCGCTTGAGGGCAGACCCAGAAGAATCTCACGGGCCACATGGAAGATCGGATAGTAATTGATTTGCCTAAGGATGTACTCCCAGTGGTCAGCCAGGGCAGATACCAAGTCAGGCTTTTGTTCCGTGCGCAGAAGAGGCTCAACCCGCTTGTCGCTGGCTGCGAGAACGTCCTGAAAAACGAGGGCATTGAGAAGGGTAAGGCTGGCAATCTGGCTAACGGCTACCTGCTGGCGAGAGGCGGCCTTACTGGTCACTCTTTCTCTCCTGTGGCCTCGTCCGAAGGCGCTACCTCGCCTTCACGGATTCCCAGGGCCTGTCTGGCACGCTCCAGTGCCCCAGGGTTGGCTAACAATACCGGAGCGAAGCGCTCCATTCCCGCCCTAATTGCAGCCACAGCCCGCGCTACCACGTCCTCCGCTACCAGTTTTTCGTACACGCGCCGCAGCATTTCACCCAGATGGTCCACGTTACCTTCCGCCCACGGCGTCTTCGTCGGCGCTTTTGCTTCCCCAAGGTCTCCCAGCGGAAAGGCAAGCTGCTGCGCCTCCTCCACTTCGCTCACCACCGCCACCTTCAGCGTGGAGCGCTCTAGCTCCCGCTCCAGTTCATCCACCTGGCCAACCCGGCGGAGAGACGCTTGATACAGAACAGCGATGCCTATGTGGGCAATGCCCTGCTCCACCCGTTCCCGAGCAGCTTTAAGAACCGCCCTTTCTTCACCCGCACCCCTTGCCACCTTCCCTTCGATTGCCACCCTTAGACCTTGGTAGTCCACTAGCACGTCGGGCATCACCCTCTCCCCTGCTAGCGCCTGCCTTAGGATTTGCTCCGGGGCAGCAACAATGCCCCGCTGGTTCAAAAGCAGCGCCAGGACCACGTTGAGCACCTCTTCCCGCGAACGGCCTCTCATAGCCACGCTCTGCCTACCCCTCTACCCTTTCGCGTACCCCAACTAGCAGCCCGTAGCCACTGGAATGGAAGTGCTTTGGCGTTGGCGGCAAGAACCAAGTCCTTCTGGAGCCCCCCTGATGACGCCGCTGCACCCAGGTTTGTGAAGACGCTCGCCTTCTGGAGCGGAGTCTACCAGGGAGCCCCGCAATCTTGCATCCACCTGGAGCGGGGCAGGGTCACCTGCCTATACGCGGCCTATACAATACGCCGGTCACCTGCACTTATTCTAGTCGCCAGGGCAAGCCTGGCGACGCAGGACCGGGCCTATCCTTCGGGGTTCAACCCCTCTTCAACGCCCGTTCAACCCAGGCGTTCAATTGAACAGCGTTGAACGGCCCCCTGTTCAACCCACTTCAAGTGTTGAACAGCGTTGAACCCCCGGCCAACGGCGTTGACAACCCAGGGCTTCCGCCTACACTGTGCCGCCACACGGCGGAGGTGTTGCGATGACCACGGGGGAGAATGGGGGCAGCGGGCTCGGCAAGCTGATTGCGGCGGCCCTTGGCATCTGGGTCGGGGTCAAGGCTATGGAAGGGATCACGGGCCGGTCCGTCGGGCAATTGCTGGACGAAGTGGCGGCAGGGCTCGCCGCACGCGAGCGCCAGCGGCTGGAGGAGGAGCGGCGGCAGCGGCTTCTGCAGGAGCTCAATGAGGTCTTCCGGCGTCGGCTCGACCAGACGCCGCTGACCTTCTTGCCGTTGCCCAGCTCTCGGCAGACCGAGGCGCTGACGCCGGGCGAGTCTCCAGCGGGCCCGAGCGTCCTCGCGCCGGCCGCCACGCCCCCCGCAACCCCGGTTCCCCCCGAGCCGGACGCCGCCTGGCGGCAGAGGATCGTGCACCCCTCGGTGGTGCTGATCGTTGGCAAGCGGGGCAGCGGCAAGAGCGCCCTGGGCTACCGGCTGCTGGAGCTCTTCCGCTACATCGCCTCTCCGTATGTGGTGGGGGTGCCAGCCTCGGCCCGTTCCCTGCTGCCCGACTGGATCGGCATCGCCCCCACCCTGGAAGAGGTCCCGCGCAACGCCATGGCGTTGGTCGACGAGGCGTATCTCGCCTACCACGCCAGGGGCAGCATGCTGCGGGAGAGCCGCGCCATGTCCCAGGCGCTGAACCTTTCGCGCCAGCGAGACCAGAGCATCATATTCGTCAGCCAGGAGGCGCGGCAGGTAGACCGGAACATCGCCAGCTCCGCCAACGTGATCGTGTTCAAGGACCTGGGCATCCTGCAGCTGGCCTTCGACCGGCCCGAACTCACGAAGCTCGCAATGCAGGCGCGGGAGGCCCTCGCCTCGGCGCACGGAGACCGCCGCCGGTGGGCGTACGTCTACGCTCCCGACAGCGACTATCAAGGGCTCCTGGAGAATAGGCTGCCTTCATTCTGGAAGCCTAGCCTGAGCCGATTGTTCTCCTTTGAGGCCACGCCCGCGAGGGCTAGGGCTGCCCAGCCACTATCGCCTCAGGAGAAGGCGACCAAGGCCAGGGCCATGCGGGCCCAGGGATTATCCTACCGGGAGATCGCCCAGGCGTTGGGGGTCACCCGGGCGACGGTGGTCAACTACCTGAAGGGCTACCCGTACCGTCCGAGGTAGACTCGGGGCCTTCTACCGCTTGTCTCCTGGGCGAACCTTCAGGGCGGTGCTCTCCCTGATCTCGGATCGTCAACCATATCCGCCGGATCGGATGTCGGGGATTCGGCTTCGGCGGGGTTGGCCGGGGAGACTCCATCTTCTTCCGCAGCCACTCTTCGCCCTCAGCCTGGTCCATGAGCACCCGTGCCAGCGCCGCTCTTCCCTCGGGGTCCGCAGCCTCCGCGGTGATGTCCCTCAGGAGGCGCCTCACCGTGGAGGGGGAGGTTGTCCGCTTGGTGAATCTCACATACTCCTTGGCCGTCCTCCTGACGCCGAGCCCACCCAGGCAGTGCAGCTTCATCAGGAGCGGCAGGTTGTACTTTGGCGGCACGTACGTCCCCGCCTCCCGCATCTGCTCGATCAACTGCTCCTCTATCTGAGCCGGGCCTCCGGCCGCGGCGAACACGCCGGGAGCCCGCCGGACCTCTCCACTTACGGCATCCTGGTAGAACAGGGTGATGCGTCTCCCGGCCCGCTCCCACGCTGGCAAGGGAATGCCGACAGTCCGTCCCTGGGCTCCCTGGACGTGGGCGATCTCGAACGCGGGGTCGGCCTTCTTCTCTAAGTCGATCCAGCGGTTGATCGTGCTCTGCGGCACGGATGGCATGACCTGCCTGACCTCATCTTGGCGATAGCCTTCCCGGTAAAGCTGAATCACCCGGAGGCGCTCCTGTGCGGGGTGACGTTTGCCTCCCCCAGACTGCCTCAAAGCTGCACACCCCCGCTGGGAAAAACCCACGTGAGATCAGATAGGGGATGGTCCGTGACCTGAAACACAGCGTGTGGTTTGATGAAGTATAGCGAAGCGGGAAGCGGAGAACAATGACTTGCGCCGGTAGTGTAGCCGCAGCACGGCCTGCATCCCAGCGGGCAGGGGGCGGTTCGACTCCGACCCCGGCGCTCCATCGCCAGTTCATGCCGAAGGACCTCTGGGTCGCTCCAACCCCGCACCGCGTTGCAAGGGACCTCTGCCGCAAGCATCACTATTTGCGCAGCTACCCGGGCGGCGCGCTCGTCAACTTCGGCGTCTTCGTCGGAGACCTGCTGCTTGGGGTCGCCGTCTTGGGCGTTGGCCCCAGCAATCTCCACCGGCTCTTCCGCGACGCGAATCCTCGCGAGGTGGTCTGCCTCTCGCGTCTCTGGTTGGACGACCGACTGGGCCGGAACTCGGAGAGCCGGACGCTGGGGATCATCCTTCGCCACCTGCGCCGCCATCAGTCCACCATCAAGGCGATCGTGGCCTACAGCGATCCCAGCGCTGGACACTCCGGCACGATCTACCGGGCCGCTGGCTTTTTGTACCTGGGCGAGAGCGACGTGATGCCGCTCTTCCGGCTCCCGGACGGCACCGTCCACCACAGCCGGTCATTGTCCCATGCCTTCGGCACCCATAGCCGCACATACTTCCAGGCCCACGGCGTGGCGCTCGAACTCGTGCCGCAGGCGGCGAAGCACATCTACGTCGCGCTCATTGACCTCTCGTGGCGGAACCGTCTGACACGCCCCGTGTTGCCCTACACCAGGGGACCCCGACATGAAGATCGTTGATCTGCCCATCGACAAGATCGTCCCTGCTCCCTGGAATCCGAACGAGATGGACCAGAGGATGCGGGATCGGCTGCGGTGCTCCCTCCAACAATTCGGCCTGGTTGTGCCGCTCGTCGTCAGGCCCGTGGGCAAGGACGCGTTCGAGACCATCGGTGGAGCGCAACGACTGCGGGAGGCGAAGGAGCTGGGGTGGACCGCCGTCCCGTGCGTCATTGTTGAGGCCGACGACGCCCATGCTCGGCTATTGGCCCAGGCGCTTAACCATATTGCTGGCCAGGACAACCCTGGCCTGCGGGGCCAGGTTCTCCGGGATGTGCTCGAGGCCGTGCCGGAGGAAGAGGTCCTCGCACTGCTGCCCGATGGGGTTGACGAGCTACGCACCCTCTGCAACTTGAGCGAGGAGACGATCGCCGAGCACCTCGCGCGGTGGGAGCAACAGCAGGCGGCGCGCCTCCACCATCTGCAACTCCAGCTCACTCAACACCAGCTCCAGGTCGTGGAGCGCGCGCTCCGCCAGGCAACCGCCGAGGCCAAGCGGCTTCGGTTCGCCAGCCCCAACCTCCGGGGGACAGCCCTCTTCGTGATCTGCCAGCATTTTCTGCGG
>CAZKTO010000060.1:0-19289 GCA_964555685.1 uncultured Dehalococcoidia bacterium | reverse complement strand
CGATCGCGCTAACGTCTACACGGACCAGATCATCCCCAAGCAGTTCCTCAAGCGCATCGAGCGAACGGGCTATGGGGAGTTCTTGTTCTTCGACTGGCGCTACCTGCCCGATGGCAAGCCTAACCCGGCCTTCGAGCTCAATGCCCCGGCGTACCAGGGCGCCACGATCCTCGTCACCGGGCGGAACTTCGGCTGCGGCTCCTCACGCGAGCACGCGCCGTGGGCGCTCCTCGAATACGGCTTCCGGGCCGTCGTCGCCCCAAGCTTCGCCGACATCTTCCGCAACAACTGCTACCAGAACGGAATCCTGCCGGTCGCCTTGGACGAACCGCTGGTGCGGCGGATCACGGAGCGGACCAAGGCCCAGCGCGGCTACCGTCTCACCGTTGATTTAGAGCGGCGCCACGTCTCCGACGACCAGGGCTTCGCGGCGTCGTTCGAGATCGACGACTTCCGGCGCCACTGCCTTTTGAATGGACTGGATGATATCGGTCTGACGTTCCAGCATGAGGCCAAGATCGCCGCCTACGAGCGGCGGCGCTGGCCTGCCCTGCGCCGGTAAGGACCGCCGTTACCCGAAGGCGACGGCGTTCTTGAAGAGTTCGAAGCGGCGCACCGCGCCCCGGTGGTCCACCTCGAGCGCCGCGACGTCGATACGCCAGGGCCGATTAGGCTGGTTCCGCCTCTGTACGTACTCGTACCCTAGATTGACGAGACGGCGCGCCTTGGCCGGTGTGACCGACTCCTCGGGCGAGCCGAAACGATCGTTGCTGCGCGTTCTGACCTCGACGAAGACGAGCGTCTCCGCGTCCTGCGCCACAATGTCGATCTCTCCGGACGGTAAACGGACGTTCCGGTCCACTACGCGGTAGCCGCCCCGCATGAGGCGGGCGGCCGTGAATCGCTCGCCGAATGCGCCAAGGGTCTGCCGCAGGCTACTCATAGCCGCTCAAATCCGGGAAGCGTGATACGTAGCGGGGCAAACGTCCGACGGTGTATGGGCGAAGGACCCATCTCGCGCAAGCGCTGGAGATGCTCGCGGGTGCCGTACCCCTTGTGCCGGGCGAAGCCATATCCAGGATAGCGCCGGTCCATCTCCTCCATGTGCCGATCCCTCGTTACCTTGGCGACGATGGACGCGGCGGCGATGGAGCGGCACCGCGCGTCTCCATCGATGACCGGCTTACAGGGAAGCCCCATGTCCGAAAGGTCGATGGCGTCCACCAGGAGCGCGTCGGGCCGGCGGCGCAAGGCTGCGACCGCACGGCGCATCGCCAGTCGCGTCGCCGGAGCTATCCCTATCTGATCAATGACTTGGGCCTCGACCATACCTACACCCCACGCCACCGCTTCGGCTACGATGGCATCGTAAAGCAGCGCTCGTTGTCTTACGGTGAGCACCTTGCTGTCGTTGACTAGAGTTTGGTGCTGAGGCCCGGTATCGGTCAATGGGCCGTTGACACATTCAGGGGAGTCGCGGAGCCATGAATCTGGCAGGATAACGGCGGCCGCCATGACCGGGCCCGCCAATGGGCCGCGGCCGGCTTCGTCTATCCCAGCGATCAGTCGGTACCCAGCTTGCTGAAAGGCGAGCTCTTCACGGACGGTCGGCCGGGTCCGGCGGCTCACGGGCATCGTACGTCTCAGGGTCACGACGACAGGCCTGCGTCACCACGCAGCAGGCCCCGGACAAAGGCTGCATGGCCTGCATGCTGCTGAGCCTCCTTCAGCACCGCATCCAACAGGTTCGAGCAAGGCTCCGCACGGTCGCCCCACGTCTTGACCTTCTCGTCCAGGGCGGCGCCTGTTAGCGACCGTAGGTATCGGCGCGTGTTGTCTCGGACGACGGATGCGTAGGCCAGCAGGGCGTCGCGGCTGGGCGGGCGAAAGGCCGCGACCTGCTTGGGCGTATCGTTGTACCCCGTTCGGTCCGGAGTCTTCGACATCCCGAACTTCTGGACCCATCCGCCCGCATTCCAGACCTGCGGTTGCCCCATGAGCATCTGAGTCACCATCACGTCCTCGACTCGCGCGCTATGCCAGACGATCCACGCGATGGTGTTGGCGCCGGGCGCCGGCTGCTGGCAGAGATCCTTGTCCGTAAGCCCGTCGGTCACCTTGAGCGTCATGCTCCAGGCGTTATCCAACGCGTTCAGGTAGACGTCCGCAGCTTCCACGACGTCCCTCCTTATTCCCTGCCCCCCGAGAGCCTGTTACGCCCGGCCCTGGTAGCCCTTGAAGTAGCCTCTCAAGTACGCGATCTGCCCAGCGTGCTGGTTCAGCTCACAGACGAGATGGCTGCACACCTGGCCGATCGTCATCTTCCGCCCGAAGAACGTCTCGATCTCTTGATCGAAGTGAGCCGGGGTCAAACTCTGGATATAGGCCTTGGTGGCCTGACGGGTGGCGGCGGCATAGTCCTTGAGCTGCTGGACCGTCGGCGTCTTGAACTGGGCGACCTGCTCCGGAGTCATCCCGCCGCCGGCGTAGTTGGGGTCCTCGGGCATGCCGAGCCTCTTGGCCCATCCTGTCATCCACTGCTGCGAGCTCTTGCCGTTGGCCCAACTCAGCCAGCGGTCCTCAACCCGAGCCATGTGCCAGGCGATCCACCCGATGGAGTTGCTGTGCTCGTTGGGCCGGACGGCGATCTCCTGGTCCGTCAGACCATCGAGGGCGCGGTCGGTGGCCGCCCAGATGCGGTCGAAGGTTGCCGACACCAGCTCTTTCAGCTCCATGGACTGCTCCTATTCGGTGATCTCAAGGGGGCCAGCATCCGGGCTCGTGGGGGGCCTACCGGGTCGAGAGGGGTCCCATGTAGTCGGGCCGTTGGAGTCCCCGCTGGAGCCCCCGCAGGTACGCCACCTGTCCCGAGTGCTGGTCGAGCTCCCAGGTCAGCTGCGCGAAGACGTCGTTCACGCCCACGGTACCGCCCCAGGGGGCGCGCACCTCCACGGGCGCTGCCGGGTCCCAGCCATCGATATAGGCCAGCGAGGCGTCTCTCACCGCCTGGCCGTAGGAGAGCAGCAGATCGCGCGGAGGCGTCTTGAACGCCTCGAGCTGGGCCGCGGTGTAGCTATACCCCATGTCGCGCATCTCCGGGGGCATCCCGAACCGCTGGGCCCAGCCCTCCGAGACCCACAGGTGCGGCCTTCGCTGGATGGCCCGCTGCACCCATCCGTCCTCGACGCGCGCCATGTGCCACACGAGGAAGCCGATGGCGTTGGCGTGAGGCGCGGGCCGGAAGGCAAGCTCTTGCGCGGTCAGGCCGGCGACGTTCTCCAGCAGGTCCTTGCGCTGGAGCTCCAATGACCTGCGAATGAACTCCTTGACGCTCATCGCGCCCCCGCGACCCCGACGTGTCGGGGCCGGGCCACCCGCTCGATGACGCCACCGCCGATCAGCTCGTCGCCCCGGTAGACGACAGCCGCCTGACCGGGTGTCAGCGCCCGTTGCGGCTCGCGAAACTCGATCCGCGCTCTTCGTCCGTCCGGGTGCAGCACCGCCGGCACTTCGAGCGACTTGTATCGGACCTTGACCGTGACCTCGCACGGGCCCGAGGGCTCCTCTCCTGCGACGTAGGTCATTCCCTCGGCCCACAGTACGTCGCTGAAGACCTCTTCGTGGGGACCCACGACGACGGTCTTGGTGGCGGCGTCGATGGCGGTGACGTAGAGCGGGACAGGACTCCGCACTCCGAGGCTCCGGCGCTGGCCGATGGTGAAGCCCTCGATGCCTCCGTGCTCGCCCAGCACCGCGCCGGCGGCGTCGACGATCTTGCCGGGCGAGGGTTGCACATGCTTCGCTACGAACCCCCGGTAGTCGCCATTGGGAACGAAGCAGATGTCCTGGCTGTCGGGCTTGTCGGCGAGGGCGAGGCCCGCCTCCCGCGCCAGCTGGCGCACCTGGGCCTTCGTGAGGCGGCCGACGGGGAACAGGACCCGCCCGAGCTCGGCCTGACCCAGCCCATAGAGGACGTAGCTCTGGTCCTTGGCCGGATCGACGGCCTTGTGCAACCGGAATCGCTCCCCGTCCTGCGACACCCTGGCGTAGTGGCCCGTCGCGAGGTGCTGCGCGCCGACGGCCCGCGCCCGCTCGAGGAGGGGGCCGAACTTCACGCGCTGGTTGCACGCGATGCACGGGTGCGGCGTGCGCCCCCGCTGGTACTCCTCGATGAAGTACCCGATGACGCCGGAGCGGAACTCGCCCTCGAAGTTGATCACATAGTGGGGGATGCCGATGACCGCCGCCGCCGCCTGCGCGTCGGCCACGTCCTCAACGGAGCAGCACCGCTTGTTGTAGGAGGGCGCCTCCGGTGCGTGCGGCGTCCAGAGACGCATCGTGATCCCCATGACGCCGTACCCAGCCCGCTTGAGCAGCAGGGCGGCCACGGAGGAGTCGACCCCCCCGCTCATGGCCACGACGACTCTTCCGTGTTGCATCAGATTCGGCACCCTGGGGGAGCATACCATACGCCCAGGGGTGGTTCAACGGAGCGTTATTCATATTTGCCCACCAGTGTGCGGGCTAGGAGGGGGGGATGAGGTATGATTGAGCCAGCGGGAGTCGAGCAGCGTCTATACTTGAGCGGGGGAAGGGCCGTTATGGATCGGATTTCTGAGTCGTTGCTGAATGAGTTCTCTGGAGAACATGACATCGCTAGTCTTCCGGAGGATAAACGCTTTGAGCATTTTGCCTCCTTTGTGACAGTGAGGCGTCACTACAGCGAAACCTTTGATACCAGTGAAATCATCACTGGTGCTGGGGATGATACAGGGATTGATGGAATCGCTATCATCGTCAACGGATCACTGGTAACCGACGCAGAAAGCTTGGAGCAGCAAGCTGAGAGCGCCGGCCATCTGGACGTGACCTTCGTTTTTGTTCAGGCCGAACGAAGTCCAGGTTTTGATGCCGCCAAGATGGGAACGTTTGGCTTCGGGGTGATGGACTTTTTCAAGGAAACGCCGACCTTGAGGCGTAATGAGCAAATTATATTGGCAGCGGACATCATGGCGGCTATCTATAAGCGCAGCAGCAAGTTCAAGCGAGGAAATCCAGCCTGTCGGCTATACTATGTAACAACCGGGAGGTGGGTCGGTGATAAGACGCTCGAGGCGCGCAGACACGCGGTTGTCGGCGATCTCGATAGCACTGGCCTATTCAGTAGCAGTGAGTTTCTTCCCATTGATGCTGAGGGATTGCAGAAACTCTATCGTCAGACCAAGAATGCAATTTCGAGAGAGTTTAACTTCGCTAACCGCACCGTGGTCCCTGATGTTCCAGGAGTAGCGCAAGCATATCTCGGCTTTCTTCCGGGGCTAGAATTTTTGAAGCTTCTCGAAGACGACGATGGAGAGATCATCGCCGGCCTGTTCTATGACAACGTTAGGGATTGGCAGAGTTTTAACGATGTCAATTCCGAGATCAAGGCTACCCTCGAGTCGGATGCAAGAGAGCGCTTCGTCTTGATGAACAATGGCATCACGATAATCGCTCGCAACCTTCAACCAACGGGTAACAAGTTTTACATCGAAGATTATCAGATAGTAAATGGATGTCAGACGAGTCACGTTCTTTTCAGCCAGCGAGAACACATAACTGACCGCGTTATGGTCCCTGTTCGGCTGATTAGCACGCAGGACGAGGGAGTTATCAACTCAATCATACGAGCGACCAACCGGCAAACCGAAGTCAAAGAAGAGCAGTTTTTTGCATTGCAGGAGTTTCCAAAGGAGCTTGAACTGTACTTTCAAACATTCCCGGATCAGCAAAGGTTATATTACGAGCGTCGTTCGCGGCAATTCGACAGGCTTCAAATCGAAAAAACTAGAGTTGTAACTCCACCTAACATGGTGAAGGCTTTTGCGGCTATGTTTCTGGGCGAGCCACACCGAACCACTCGAAACTATGCTGCACTCGTTGGTAAGCTAGGCAAAGATATCTTTGTTAAGGGCCACCGCATGGAGCCGTACTATACGGCTGCCCTTGCATTGTACAAATTGGAGTACTTCTTTCGTAACGGTAGGTTGGAGCCTAAGTATAAAGCGGCTAGGTTCCACATACTTCTCGCGGCCCGACTTATATCAGCCGGGCCGAAAATGCCGCAGATGACATCCCATGAGATGGAAGGATACTGCAAGGCTATCATGGAGACGCTTTGGGATGGAGCCAAGGCCGACGGATTGATTGTGAGAGCATCAAAGGTGGTTGATGAAGTTGCCGCTGGCAATTTTCATCGAGATAACATTCGGACGGAACCGTTTACAGTGAAGGTTGTTGAACGCTGTCAACGAGCAGTCTGAAATCTAGAGGTCAACTGTCCAACTGATGGGATCACACTCCCTATGCTTTATGCAACCTTCCGAACCGATGCCCTCGATTCCGTCGCCAACGCCTGAGACTGGCACACAATGATCGAGAGCATGGCATGAACCCGAACTTTGAGAAGCCCGCGCACCCGCACAGAGTCTCGCCGCCAACCGCCAGAAATATGAATAAGGCTCAACGAACGTCCTTGACCCTCCGGCGGTGCCGCCCCTAGAATGAAGCATCTTTCTCCGGGGGTGGTGCGAGCTGGAGCCCATCGAGCCCGCCAGGGCCGCCGTCGAGGCCGCCGCCGACAAGCAGGCCGCCGACATCCTCATGCTGGACCTGCGCGGTCTGGCCAGCTTCGCCGACTACTTCGTGCTCTGCAGCGCCGAGTCGCCTCCGCAGTTCGCCGCCATCGTCAACGAGATGGAGCGCGTCATACGCGAGCGCGGCGTGCGCCTCCTCCACCGCGAGGGTACCGCCGCCTCCGGCTGGGTGCTCCTGGACTTCGGCGACGTTATCGTCCACGTCTTCACCCCTGAGCAGCGCGCCTACTATGACCTGGAGTCGGCCTGGGCCAAGGCCCCCCCGGTCGTGCGCGTGCCGTAGCACTCCGGTCAGAGACAGCTCACGGGAACTTTTCCGCCGCGCCCTCCGTCTATCCAGTAACACTGCCCCGAGGAGGCGCATTATGCGGAAGGTCTTGCTCATCGCTGCCCTGGCAGTCATCGCCACGCTGGCCGTCGTGGCCTGTGGCGGCGACTCAGAACCAAAGCCTGGAACGGCTGGTAAGCTCGAGGCGCCGTCCCGGCCTGGGCTCCCAGCACCGACGGCCGCGCCGGGGGCCTTTGGTCCCCGAGGCTCGGCGGGCCCCGCGGGGCAACCTGCGCCGCTGCCGCCTCCCGATGGCCGTCTCGACATCCAGGCGACGAGCCAGGCCTCGGCCGAGGGCCAGGCCGACGACCGCAAGATCATCTCCAACGCCTCCATCGCCCTGGAGGTGCCCAACGTCGATGCCGCCATCGACCAGGTGCGGGCCATCGCCGAGTCGTTCGGCGGCACGGTCTCCAACCTCAGCTCGTCCGGCGAACGGGATAGCAAGCGCGCCACCGTCACCGTTCGCGTGCCGACGGCCGAGTTCTTCAACGCCCTGAAGCGCCTGGAGAGCGTCGGCCTGGTCCTCAGCCGCGACGTCGGCCGGGAGGACGTGACCGAGCGGTTCATCGACCTCCAGGCGCGGCTGCGGAGCGCCGAGCGCCAGGAGCAGAGCCTGCTGGCCCTCATGGGCCGGGCCCAGAACGTTGGGGACATCCTCACCCTCGAGCGGGAGCTGAACCGCGTCCGGACGGAGATCGAGCGCTACCAGGGCCAGATCAACGCCATCAGCCGCCGGGTCGATCTGGCCACCATCGCCATCGCCCTCACGCTCCCGCGGGAGCTCGTGGGGACGCCGCCCTCGGGCACGCTGACCATGGACGTGGAGGACGTGGCCGGCGCCGCGCGCTCCATCGAGAGTCTGGTCACCCAGCTCCAAGGGACTATCGACAGCGTCTCCCTGTCCGAGGAGGACGGCAAGGAGAAGGGCTTCATCACCTTTCGGGTCTTCCGGCCCGACTTCGACCGGGCGATGGCGGCGTTGGAGGACCTGGGCGAGGTGCGCGCCAAGTCGCTCCTGCGCGGCAGCAGCCTGCCGGCCGGAGCGGACCAGCGGGGGACCAAGCCCGATTCGCCTATCCAGGTGGCGCTGGGCGAGCGGGACGACGAGCGCAAGGCCGGCGCCATCGCCGTCGTGGTCGTCGTCGCGGTGGCGGTCGTCGCTGCTGTGGGCTTCGCGGGCTACCGCTGGGGCCGGCGGCGCCCGAAGGGGGCCTAGCTCCGCCTACTCGACGATCCAGCGGTCCAGGTCCCGGCGGTAGCTGACGATCTCCTTGGGCGAGAAGAAGAGGCCGATCTCTTTCTCCGCCGTCTCCGGGGCGTCGGAGCCGTGGACCAGGTTCATGCCGATGCTGAGGCCCAGGTCGCCCCGGACGGTGCCGGGCGCGGCCTTGGCCGGGTCCGTGGCGCCCATGGTCTTCCGGACGATCTCGACGGCCCGCGGGCCCTCCAGCACCATGGCCACGATGGGACCGGAGGTGATGAACCGCACCAGGCCGCCGAAGAACGGCTTCCCCTTGTGGACGGCGTAGTGCCGGCGGGCGAGGGCCTGGTCCATGTGGATGAGCTTCATGGCGGCGATGCGCAGGCCCGTCGCCTCCAGACGGGCGATGATGGCGCCCGCCAGGCCGCGCTGGATGGCGTCGGGCTTGAGAAGCACGAGGGTGCGCTGAGCGTCGCTCACGGGACCACCTCCGGATGGGGAGTCGCAGGGTTCAATACTTGACGGCGCGAGCGGGTCCGGGCCGGGTGATAGACGGCCCTCGGAGATAGATCGGCTGGAGCGTGGCGGCGTCGTCCCGCTCGCCCCGGGCCAGGCGGCGCCAGCCCAGGGCCGCCAGATGCCCCGGGCGCCGCGGCAGCGCCGAGGCTGGCGGGATGACCGCCAGCGCCCCCAGGCGCTCCTCGATCGTCCGCTGGACCGCGGGCAGCCCCTCGCCGCAGATGAGCGTCCGCTGGCGGATCGATGCGCACAGCTCCTCCACCGTCATCAGCCGGGGCGGCTCCGACTCCTCCGGCCAGGCGTCCGGCTCGCCCGCGGGTGTGGGGTGAAAGCTCCCGACGGCGAGCTCGCCGCGGCCGCCATCCAAGACGACGCGCGTGGGCAGGCCCTGGCCCAGGAACGGGCAGGCCTCCACGAGCATCGTGCCGACGCCGGCCAGCGGGATGGCCAGGCTTTCGGCCAGGGCCTTGGCGGCGCTCACGCCGACGCGCAGGCCGCTGAAGCTCCCCGGCCCGATGGCCACGACGACCGCCGTGAGGTCCCGCGGCGCGGCGCCCGCCATCCGCAACAGGTGATCGACGGCGGGCATGAGCTGGGCCGTGTGGCTGTGCCCGGCGCGCCAGGATAGCTCCGCCTCGGTCCGGCCCTCCCGCGCCAGCGCCACGCCCGCGACGGCCGTCGAGGTGTCCAGGGCGAGCTCCACGGGCTACCGGCCTCCCGTGGCGTCGGCCGGCGCCAGGGTGGCGAGCAGCGCCTCGTGCTTCGGGCCCGTCGCCGTGAGGCGGATGCGGCGCCGGTCGCCGCCCAGGTCCTCCAGGCGCACCAGCAGGCGCTCGGGCGGGAAGATCGAGGGCTCGCGGTCGGCCCACTCGATGGCGCAGACGCCCTCGCCGCCGATGTACTCGTCCAGCGCCAGGTCCAGCGCCTCGCCAGCCGACTCGATGCGATACAGATCGGCGTGGTACAGGGTGCGCCGGCCGGCGTGCTCGGCGACCAGCACGAACGTGGGGCTGTGGACGTAGCCGCGAACGCCGAGGCCCTGGGCCAGCCCCTGCACGAAGCACGTCTTCCCCGAGCCCAGCGGCCCGGCGAGGAGGAAGAGCTCGCCGCCCGCGCAGGCGGCGCCCAGCGCGCGGGCGATCCGCTGCGTCTCCCCCGGCGACGACGTGACGACCTCCCACTCCCGGCTCATAGCAGGACGATTATAGAGGGCGCGTGCGCATGGGAACAAGGAACGGCGAACTATGAGTAGCGGGATGACGCGAATCCCGGCGCTCGGGGAGCCGGGTGCTACACTCGGATCGTCATGCGCATCGCCATCATCGCCGACGTGCACAGCAATCTGGCTGCCCTGGAGGCGGTGCTGAGCGATGCCGCCCAGCGGCAGGCCGATGAGCTCTGGTGCCTTGGGGACATCGTCGGCTACGGGCCGGAGCCCAGGGAGTGCCTGGCCCTCGTGCGGGAGCGGGCCCGCCTGTGCCTCGCCGGCAACCACGATCTCGGCGCCGCCGGGGCCATCAGCCTGGACGAGTTCAATCCCTACGCGGCGGAGGCCAACCGCTGGACCGGGCAGGTCCTGACCGACGAGGAGCGGGCCCACCTCGCGGCGCTGCCCGCCATGCTCGTCCACGAGGAGTTCACCCTCGCCCACGGCAGCCCCCGCGAGCCGGTCTGGGAGTACGTCCTGTCCAGCGCCGTGGCGGCGGCCAGCTTCCGCTACTTCGAGACCCGCTACTGTCTCGTCGGCCACTCCCACGTCCCTTTTATCTGCCCGGAGGTCGAGGCCCCCGACTTGTCGGGGAGCCCCCTCTACCAGGCCCAGGAGGACGTGGGCGTCACCCTGGGGCGGGGGCGTATGATCATCAACCCGGGCAGCGTCGGCCAGCCGCGGGACGGCGACCCGCGCGCCAGCTACGCCATCTTCGATACCGACCGGCAGGCCGTTCACCACCACCGCGTCGTCTACGACGTCGAGGCGACGCAGCGCAAGATGCGGGCCGCGGGCCTGCCCTCCGACCTCATCGACCGGCTCAGCCGGGGGCGCTAACAAGGGCGCAACCCCACCGTGGTGTCCTCAGGGACGCTATGAGGAAGAGATCGCCCGGAGAATCACCCGCTCGGGTGGTGCAAGCTTGCCAACGAGACCTATAATTGTAATTGGGCTAGAGTTCACAGCGCGTCGAGCTCTGCATGGCGTCAACGCCATGACGGCCCGCCGATTGATTCGGGGAGGGGGTGCCATGAAAGGTATCTCACTGACGAGGAAATGGCGTGTTGCGCTCCTTATAGCCGTGGCCGCTCTGACCGCTCTTTCCACGAGCGTAGCGGCCTTCGCGGCGGGACAGGGCGGGGGTCAGGGGCCTCCGAGCCAACCCGGGCAGGAGGAACTGGAAAGGGTCCATCAGCGTCTGCTACCCCTGTTTGTGCTTCCAGGGGTGGTGTACACCGACGCCAGGGAGGACCTGGGTCGCTTGGAGGTGGGCGTGATAGGTAGAGAGGTGTTCGGGCCGGTGGAGAGGGAGCTGGAGCGGCTGAACGTCTCCCGGTCCCTGGTGGACATCGTGGTCACGGAGCCCATCGTGTCTCTTGTGACTTTGCGCGACCGCGTTCGTCCCGTCCAAGGCGGCCTTCAAACGGCCTTCAGCGTCTACGTTTGCACCGTAGGCTTTAATGCTACGCGGGCTGGGGTAGCGGGTTTCGTGACTAACTCTCACTGCACCAAAAAACAGGGAGGGGTCGAGAGCACCGTCCATTATCAGCCAACCTCTGGCGCTAACAATCGCACCGGCGTCGAGACCGCTGATCCACAGTATTTCAAAGGCGGGGCATGCCCGATAAACAAGAAGTGCCGCTACAGCGACAGCGCCTTTATTGCGTACGACGCTGGCGTCACCAGCGCCCTTGGTTCCATAGAACAAACGGCGCTAGGGTCCCTCACTATAACGGGGAGCTATCAGATCGTGAGTGAAGGTTCATCCTCAGTTGAGGACGTTGTGAACAAAGTAGGCAGAACCACCGGCCGGTCGCAGGGAACGGTGACTAATACCTGTGTAAATACCGGAGTGTTGGGGACTAACATACTTCAACTCTGCCAAGATTTCGTCACAGCCGCAGTCGGCGGTGGCGACAGCGGGTCCCCAGTCTTTGCCATCGTCAGCGGCAACACCGTGCAGCTGCGTGGAGTTCTGTGGGGAGGGAACCAGTCGGGTACGATGTTCGTCTATAGCCCCATAGCCAATGTTGAGGGAGCTACCGAGCTAGGCCCCCTTACTACGCAGTAACTGCGCGCTAGAATACAAGAACGTAAGAGAAAGGGCTGGCATGTGTCAGCCTTTTCTCTTATTTGTTTCCGTCTCGTGGCTTGACACTCGCAGAGCACTACGAGTTGAAGACAGAAGAAGGAGGAAGAGATGCTATTCGTAGCCACTCACACCCACACGCCTGAGTCCTGTATGGCGGATGACCCTTAAAAGGGTTGAAATGGGAAATCCCGGCTTAGGCCATGTGGTGGGCGTGGGGACCGCCACCATCCAGGCCGGGCTGGTCAGCTTTGTGTTCACCGACACCAACGGGAACACCTACACCCCGCGCTGGGGCGACTACTCGGCGGCGGCGGCCGCCCCGGCGGATCCAGGCACGGTCTGGCTGTTCGGCGAGTACGCCAAAGGAGGCACTCTGACCTTTGGCGACGGGAGCACGTGGACGATATGGGGCACGGCGGTGGCCAGCGCCATTGCCACCGGTGTCACCCCGTAGTAGGCGGGCCGGGCGGCTCAACGGACCACTGACCCGCCCCACTCAGGAGAGGGCGGCGTGCGCAAGATGGTTGTCCCGGCGGCTGTGCCCATCGCCGTGGCCGCGGTGGTTAGCCTGATCTTCACTGCCACAGTCACTGCCCAGGGTGGTGAGCCCGGCGCTGCCGGCGTCCGCTAAGGATGTTCGTGTCATCGATCGAGTAGACTGGACCGAATGAAGGGGGACGCTGCTATACTCCTCGGGTGGCTCTCCGCGTCGCGCTCCTGGGCCTGGCCTGTGCTCTCGTGGCCGCCGCCTGCGCGCCCACGCAGGGGACGCCCGCCCCGCGCTCAGGGCCTGCGGGTGGACCGCTCCTGGCCCCGCGGGACCGCTGGGCCCAGGACCGCGTCGAGGCGGTGCTGGCGCTCTACACCTTCACACCCCAGGCGGCGGAGGCCATCCGCGGGCTGGACGTGCGCCACGTCCTGGGCCGCCCCGGCTGGTTCGGCAGCACCGGCTACCGCGGCTTCACCGGCATCGGCCAGGCGAGGCCGTCGTCCATCGTCCACGAGATCTCCCACGCCCTCTACGGCCCCTTCCCCGTCGTGGGGCGCCCCGAGCTCTCCTACGACCCGCGGCCCGGCGAGCCCCTCTCCAGCGGCCTTGCGGCCCAGCGGCGCGACCTGGAGACGTTCGTGCAGCAGCCGCCGGACGCCTTCGAGCCGCTCCGCGCCCGCCTGCGCCTGATCCCCGACCTCATCACCGGCGCCTACCCCGGCCTCTACCACCTGGGCGAGGCCGAGGTCATCTTCTTCACCGGCGGAGCCCTGAACCTCGTCCCGCCCATCCTGCGCAAGTACTACGCCCCGCTCCTGGAGCCGGGCGGCTTCGCCTCCTGGGACGAGGCCACCGGCTGGTACCTGCGCCTGCCGGGCGAGCAGCGCCGCGACGCCGACGCCTACCTCGGCATCGGGCACGTACCGCTGGGCGGCTATCGTGTCGAGCCCGATCCCAAGGCCCGCGTCGAGCCGCGCATCGCCGCCGTGGTCCTGCGCGAGGAGCGGCAGCGGCTCACCGACTTCGTCCAGCAGTTCGACCTCTATTTCAAGCCGCTGGACCGGGGCGGCGCCGTCGTCGAGGACGTGCGTTTCTGGCGCGGCTACCTGCGGGACATGGTCCGCGTCTACCGGCTCCACTCGGGGGCCGCGCGCGGCGCGGGCTCCCAGGGCCGGCGCATCGGCGAGGCGTTCCAGTTCCTCGTGGACGTGGAGCGCCTGCCGCGCGAGCGGCGGCCGGCCTTCGCCAGGGAGCGGCTTACCGGGGAGCGCTTCCTCATGAGCTTCGCGCCGGCCCTCGACAACGCGACGCTCCTCGCCCTCACGCGGGGCGACGGGCCCCTGGCGGACGAGATGCGCGGGGCCCTCGAACCGCTGCACGTTCAGCTCCTCGATCTCGCCGCGGATCTCCAGCGGCTCGCCCCCAGCGGCCTCGCCCCGGCGGGCCTCGCCTTCGACCGGTTTCTGCGCGGCCTCTCCGAGCGCCAGCGCGAGTCCATGAACTTCGTCATCGAGACCCTGGCGGAGGTGGACCGGGACCTGACGCGGGCCGTGATGACGCGCCTCTCGCCCGAGATGGCGCGGGTGCTGGTCACGAAGGGCCCGGCCTTCACGCGGTTCCTCCTGGAGCCGGAGGAGGTGGTGGCCGCCCTGGGCTACGAGGGGCCGCTCACGCCGGAGCGGCTGGAAGAGCTCGCGCGCCTCTTCAACGAGCACGTCTCGGCCACGCCCTCCATCGACGACCCGTTCCTGAAGAGCGTCTACCAGCGGATCGCCGGCCTGGGGCAGCGCGACTCCCAGCGCGCGATGCACGTCTTTATCCACACCGGGCTGCTCGTCGAGCCCTTCCTCACCGAGATGCCCAAAGAGGCCGCGAATCTTTTCGACCGGGACCTGGCGCTCGCCGCCGAGGTATTCGAGAGGGCCAACCCCGTGCGGCTGCCGCCCGCGCGGGCCATCTATCGGCTGGTCCAGACCGACCCGGCGCTGGCGGCGCGGGTGACGCTGGTCTACGACGACCAGAAAAAGCTGGACGTGGTGAGCGACGCCCTCGCGTTCTTCGCGTACGACCTGCCGAGGAGCAAGGGCCAGCAGGGGCTGGGCATATCGCTGGAGCACAACGCGCGGTACCTGGAAGCCCTGGCCAGGCTGCGGGGCGACGCCTGGCTGGAGGATGCGCTCTCCCGCATGGCGCGCCGCTACCAGGAGCGCATCGCCGAGGGCGAACTCGATCCCGGCTTCCCGCGCGTCTATCGAGAGACCGTCGAGGCCAGTGTGGCGGGCATTCCTGACCCGTTGGCGCGAGGGCGTCTTGAGCGGATTGTGGCCCGCGGGCTCGCCGGGGTCTAGGCCAGCACCAGCAGCGGCTGGCGCATCGAGACCTTCTGGCCCGCCTTCACCCGCACGGTCCGCACCGTGCCCGCCCGCGGGGCGCGGATCTCGTTCTGCATCTTCATCGCCTCGATGGTGAGCAGCAGATCGCCCTTCTCCACCTGCTGGCTGCGTGTCACCGCGATCTCGGCCACCACGCCCACCAGCGGACTCTCGATGCTGATCTCCGAGAGGACCTCCGCCCCGGCATCGCCTCGGCCGCGCGCCGTGGCCCAGGCCGGCCGGACCCGCACCTGGTAGCGCTCCCAGCCTCGCAGGACGGAGTAGGTATCGTCGATCTTCTCCACCAGGAACTCGTGGGAGGCGCCGCCCAGGAGCACGGAGATCAGGTTCGTGTCGCTGTACTGCTGAAGGTCGGCGTCCCAGCTTCTGTCGCCGCACTGCACGCGGACGCGCCCGCCGGCCCCCTCGACGGAGAGGTCCATCCACTCCCCGTCCACCTGGACTCGGTAGCGCTCTACCGCCATGGCCGGTCCCAGCCTTCGCCCCGGCCCAGGGCCTTCCAGGTCTGGCCGCGGCCGTCCGCCGAGGGCGCCGCTCCGCTCCGGCCCCTGCGCCGCCCCTGGTAGTCCAGCACGGCGGCCACCACCGCGGCCAGCTCGCCGTGCGTCTTGGGCTCCTGCTCGAAGAGGTCCGTATGCTCGTCCAGGAAGCCCGTGTGGAGGTCGCCCTCGCGGAAGTTCTTGTGCTGGATGATGGCCTGGAGGAACGGAATGTTGTTGTGGATGCCCAGGATCTTGTAGTGCCGCAGCGCGCGGCGCATCCGCCGCAGGGCCTGGTCCCGGTTGCGCCCCCACGTTATCAGCTTGGCGATCATTGGATCATAGAAGACGGGCACCTCGTAGCCCTTGGAGACGCCGGTGTCCACGCGAATGCCGGGGCCGCCCGGCTCGTACAGGAGCTCGATGAGGCCGGGCGAGGGCATGAAGTTGTTGTATGGGTCCTCGGCCGAGATGCGGCACTCGATGGCCCAGCCGTAGAAGCGGACCTCGTCCTGCCGGACGTCCAGGGGCTGGCCGCTGGCCACCTGGAGCTGCGCCTCCACGAGATCGAGGCCCGTCACCTGCTCGGTCACCGTGTGCTCCACCTGGAGCCGCGTGTTCATCTCCAGGAAGTAGAAGCGGCCGTCGCCGGTGAGGAGGAACTCGCACGTGCCGACGCCGTGGTATCCGACGGCCTCCAGGGCGGCGATGCCCGCCTCCGCCAGGCGGGCCCGCAGCGGCGGGTCCACGGCCACCGAGGGGCTCTCCTCGATGATCTTCTGGTGCCGCCGCTGGACGGAGCACTCCCGCTCGCCCAGGTGGATGGCGTGGCCGTGGCGGTCGCGCACCAGCTGCACCTCGATGTGGCGCACGGGGCGCAGGTACTTCTCCAGGTAGACGCTGGAGTCGCCGAAGGCCGAGGCGGCCTCGCTGGAGGCCAGGCGCAGCTCGGACTCCAGCTGCTCCTCGCTGCGGACCACGTGCATGCCCTTGCCGCCGCCGCCGCCGGCCGGCTTGACGATGACGGGGTACCCCATCTCCAGGGCGAGCCGCTTCGATGCATCCAGGCCGCGGGCCTCGGCCGTGCCGCCGGGGACGACGGGCACGCCGACCTGCTGCATGATGCGCCGCGCCTCCAGTTTGTTCCCCATGCGCCGGATCATCTCGGCCGTGGGGCCGATGAACGTGATGCCGGCCCCCTCGCACGCGGCGGCGAAGTCCGGGCTCTCGGCCAGGAAGCCGTAGCCCGGGTGGACGGCGTCGGCGCCGCACCGCCGCGCCACATCCATGATGGAGTCGATGTTGAGATAGCTCTGGCGCGGGGGCGGCGGCCCCACGAGGTAGGCCTCGTCGGCGTAGGGGACGTGAGGCGAGAGCCGATCCGCCTCGGAGAAGATGGCCACCGTCCGCACGCCCAGCTCCTCGCACGTGCGCATGACTCGGATGGCCACCTCGCCTCGGTTTGCGACGAGGACCTTCTTGAACATCCGCGACCCCCTAGGGCGGCGCCGGGCGAGGGGACGAGGCCCCCTCCCGCCGGAGCATGTCCAGGAACTCGACGGTTTTCAGCCCCTGCTCCAGAACGTGCATTATATACCGCCGCAGCAGGTGCTCGAGCTCGACGGCCAACTCCGGGCCCAGGCGGACGCGGCTGGCCGTCTCCAGGGAGCTCGTGGAGAAGAGGCGCAGCACCTTCAGCGCGTCCAGGGAGAGGGGCCGGGCCAGCGGATCGTCGCGGCGGCACACGGGGCACAGGACGCCGCCGGCGCCGGCGCTGAAGGCGTGGGCCGCGGGCCTGATCTCCCCCCGGCACGCGACGCAGTGGAAGAGCTCGGGCCGGTAGCCGGTCACGATGAGCGCCCGCAGCTCCAGATAGCGCAGGGCGGGCTCCGGGTCGCGCGCGGTGCCGATCCACGCCAGCCCCTGCTCCAGCAGCCGGTAGAGGGGGACGTTGGCCTGCTCCTCGACGGAGAGACGCTCGGTCAGCTCGGCAAGATACAGGCCGCAGGTCATCCGCCAGAGGTCCTGGCGCAGCGGCAGGTTGCTGGCGATGGTCTCGGCGGAGGAGATGCTGTCGAGGCTCTTGCCTCGGACGATCATGACCCGGCTCCGGGTCAGGGGCTCCAGATGGCCCGCCAGGCGGCTCGGGACGCGCCGTACGCCGCGGGCCACGGCCCGCACCTTCCCCGCGGCCGGCGTGCAGAGGGTCACGACCCGGTCGGCCTCGCCCAGCGGGAAGTGCTTGAGGACGATGGCCTCGGTCTTGAGGAATCGCGGCCTGTCCACAGGGGTCTCTCCAGTCGCCCGCGTTCGTCGGTCAAACCGCTGCGGGGGACGGCGCCGGGCCCGCGATGAGACACGCCGCCGCCCTCGTCCGAGCGGCGCGCCGGGAGCGCGGCGACCCCCTGGCGGGGCTCACGAGACCTCCTGGCGCCCCTCCATGGCCCGGGAGAGGGTGACCTCGTCGGCGTACTCGAGGTCGGCCCCGGCGGGGAGCCCCCGCGCCAGGCGCGTCACGCGCAGCCCAAAGGGCCTCACCTGCCGCTGGACGTAGGTGGCAGTGGCCTCGCCCTCCAGGTTCGGGTTCGTCGCCAGCACGAGCTCTTGGAAGCCGCCCTGCGCCAGCCGGTCCACCAGCTGCTGGACCTTCAGGTCCCGGGGGCCGACGCCGTCGATGGGCGAGATGGCCCCGTGGAGGACGTGGTAGAGCCCCGCGTAGGCGCGTGTCCGCTCCAGCGCCAGGATGTCCAGCGGCTGCTCCACCACGCAGAGCTTGGTCCGGTCGCGTCGGGGATCGTTGCAGATGGCGCAGGGGTCGGTGTCGGTGATGTTGAGGCACTGGGAGCAGAAGACCACCTGCTCCCTGACTGCCGCGATGGCATCGGCCAGGGCGAGGGCCTCATCTTTCGAGGTGCGGATGAGGTGGTAGGCCAGGCGCTGGGCCGTCTTGGAGCCGATACCCGGCAGCTTGTGCAGCTCCTCGATGAGGCGGACGATGGGCGCGGCGGCGGGTGGGAATTCCACGGGGGTGCGATGCTCGGCGCGCCGGCCCTACCGGCCGCCGAGGCCGGGCAGACCGAGGCCCCCGGTCACCTTGCCCAGGTGCGCCGAGGCCATCTGCTTGGACTGCTCGAGCCCCTCGTTGACGGCGGCCCGCACCAGGTCCTCCAGCGTCTCCACGTCGTCGGCGCTGACCACGGAGCGGTCCAGCTTGATCGACTGGACCTTCTGGTCGCCGGTGACGACGACGGCGATGGCGCCGCCGCCCGCCGTGACCTGGACGGTGAGGGTGGCCAGCTCCTCCTGGGCCTTGACCAGCCGCGCCTGGAGCTGCTGGGCCTGGCGCATCAGGTTCCTATTCATCATTGGGGCCTCCCGCCTCGGTGGGCTTGGCGCCCATCTCGTCCATGGCGGCGCGCACGAGATGCCCCCGGGCCGGGCCGGGTACCCCGGCTTGCCGGGGTGACCTCTCGGTAAGGACGCAGCGCACCTGGTAACGCTTGCCGGCCACCCGCTCCAGCGCGTCTTCCAGCGCCCTCCTCGTGCCGGGATTCTCGAGCTCTCCATTCATCATATCGACGAAGTTCTTGTGCGTGAAGCCCAAAATGGCGGCGTCGCCCTGGATCGAGTCCAGCCGGGCGCTGCGCAGCAGGGAGTCCAGCCGGTACTTGCCTTTTCCCTGGCCCTTGGTGGCCTCGATGACGTCGCGCCAGCGCTCCCGCAGGCGAGCCTGGCGCTCGGCGTCGGTGCCGGGCGTGGCGCCATCGGAGGCTGGCGGAGGCGTCTGCCTCGCGGGGCCCGCTGTGGCGGAGGGGGCCGGCGTCTCAGGTGGCCGGGGGGCGCCGCCAGGCGGCGGAGCGGAGCGGTCCGCCGGGGAGGGGGTGGGGTGTCCGGGCGTACCCGGACCGGCGCTCTGCGGGTCCATGGGCCGTGGTTGAG
>CAZKTO010000059.1:0-19904 GCA_964555685.1 uncultured Dehalococcoidia bacterium | reverse complement strand
CCTCTTTAGGGAAGAGCCTGCCCTGAGTCTTCCGAAGGGGGGCCAGGGGGTTAGGGCGTTGCCAACTCCAGGAAGCCAAGAGCGCAACGGTTGAGTAACCTTCGATGTGTCGTGTAACGTGCTTCCGAGGCAAACGCCTCCGGAGCCCCCGCCTGCGGCGGGGGGCCGCTTTCCGCCCGCCCCGATGCGTCGGGGCGGGTATCCAGCGGCCTCTCTTATGAGCTCACGCACAAGGGGTCGACTGGAAGGAGTAGAATCCGGGGCGAACGCTGGACTGAACGGAGGGTGCAATGGCCGCACGATGGGAGACGTTGAACGTGGATGGCAAGGAGATGCGGGCCTACGCGGCGGCGCCGGAGGGCGCGGGGCCCTACCCAGGCGTCGTCCTGGCGATGCACGGGATCGGCGTGGACGGCTTCATGGAGGAGATGACGCGGCGCCTCGCGGCTGCCGGCTACGCCGCCATCTCCCCGGACCTCTTCCACCGCGAGCCGCCTGCCCCTGGCGACGACGTCATGGCGAAGATCCGGCGCCTGCGCGACAACCATATCATCGCCGACATGCAGGCGGGCATCGACTGGCTCAAGAAGCAGCCGAGCGTCCGGCGCGACCGGATCGGCGTGGTGGGCTTCTGCATGGGCGGCCGCGTGAGCTATCTCATGGCCGCCGCCAGCCCCGACATCAAGGCGGCCATCGTCTTCTACGGCGGGAACATCAAGACGGCCTGGGGTGAGGGGCCATCCCCGCTCGAGCGGACGAAGGAGGTCCGCTGCCCGGTGCTGGGGCTCTTCGGCGATCAGGACACGAACCCCTCACCCGCGGACGTGAAGGACATCGACGCGGAGATGACGCGGCTGGGCAAGGCGCACGAGTTCCATATGTACAAGGGCGCCAACCACGCCTTCCTGATGGAGACCCCGCAGCGCTACCACGCCGAGGCCGCCAAGGATGGTTGGGCGAAGGCGCTGGCGTGGTTCGGGAGGTATTTGAAGAGGTGAGGTAACGAAGGGGCCCCCACGAGGCGTTGACTTGGCTTGCTCTTGCGCTTCAGATAAGGTTCAACTCCGTGGCGATACTACGGGCTAGCACAAGAGACTTTTGCGCGCGCCACTCCGAGAACGGCTGGGCCCCCTCATAATCAGCTCTGTTTCGCTCCCGGCGAAGCCGGTCCATGTCTCGACCCAGGGTGGCAATGCTTGGATTTGGGTCACCCTTGAGAGCGTTTATGACCTGCAGATGCACGCTCCCCTGGGATTGGAACCGCTGTCCTCTTCGGGCCTGGAGCGCTTCTCTGGCCGTACAAAAGACGCCGTAATAGGCCCGGCTGGTAGCAGAACGCGCATATTCCTCTCCCGGCTGAGCCACCATCTGGGAGGCTAGGCTGAGATACTGAAGCCAGTTAAACCGCGCGAGGGTCATGTACGTCCACTGTGAAGTTAAGGCGATGGTGAGTCCGCTTAGCCACTCTCGAGAACCATTCGTCGTCGAATCGCCGAAGGAGTTTCACGCCTTCCTCTGGTGCACCCTGCATGTCGATGACAGCAAAAAGCTCTCCCGGCCCACCCTCAGGATCGCGTTCAATTTCAAGGTGGCACCTGGCCTGCCCAAAGATAGTATCGAGGTACGGGCGCGCTTCAAGGAGGATGGGTATCAAATATGCGTGCCGCCGCAAGAAGCATATGACCGAAATGGTGTGCGGCTCGGCCACGGGATAGACCTCGAATACTGGGTCCGTAATGGGGAAATATGCTCGCTGGGCCTGCTCGGCACTTCTTCTGAAGGCCAGCTCCTCAGATCGGTCCGGGTAGATGGGCGTGCGGCGAATCATTTCTTGTTGCCCCCTCCCATGCCACTCACGAGCAACAAGATCAGCCCGCCAATGAGCACTCCTGCCAGCAAGTTCTCGTCCTGCTGCTGTAGCGCAAGTCTTCTCAGACGAGTTGCCGCCAACTGGATTGCATTCGTATAGCTCCCAAACCGGTCGAACGCAATGGCGTTTTCTGCGGGCACACCCAATAGCTGCACTCCTTGCTCGACCAGGGCAAGCAATGGCCTAGCCCCTGCCTCCTGCAGCTCACGATTCACCCAGTCCTGTTGGCGCCCGACACTGGTGGCAATCAGAATCACCGCCTGAGAACGAGCCATGGACGATCGGAGATCATCAGGCAACGGGCCTTGAGGATTCCAGCCACGGTGCGGTATCACCGGATCAAGCCCGTGCCTCCCAGCCTGCTCTGCAAGCGCAAACACTTGCGCCAACTCTGTTGGCCCAACGGTATGGCTAATATACACAGTGAACATCGGCAGGGGTACATCAAGGAACGTAAGAGCGGGCTTATTATAGCGTACAATGACTCCCGGTCCCCTACCCCTCCACAAACCCCACCACCTCCGCCAGCCCCCGGATACGCTCCACGTCCGTGTGCTCGGCCAGCAGCCCGTCCCGGTCCAGCAGGATGGGCCGGATGCCGACGCCGCGCGCGCCCACCACGTCGCCGCCGTACTGGTCGCCCACGTGGAGCGCCTCGCCGGGCCGCACCTGCGCCTGCGCCAGCGCCGCGAGGAAGATGGGCGGGTGCGGCTTCTCGGCCCCCGCGCTCTTGGACGTCACCGTGAAGTCGAGGTGCGGCGCGAAGCCCATGCGCCGGCAGAGCTCATCCAGGTCCTGGTAGATGTTGGAGACAATGCCCACCACGAGACCGCGCCCCTTGAGCGAACGGAGCGCCGGCGCCGCGTCCTCGAAGGGGGCCAGGCCGTAGGGCTGCTCGCGGACCTTGGCCCAGACCCGTCCCGCCAGCTCCAGCGACGCCTCGATCCCCGCGCCCTGGAGGATAAGCCGCTCGTACTCGGCAAAGAAGGCCAGCCGGCCCTCGCGCGTCATCCTCTGGATATGGAGCCGGGCGTTCTGCTCCGTCATGAACCGGTCGGCGGCCAGATAGCCTCGGACGATGCCCGCGGGGTCCGAGTCGAGGCCGAGGGCGCGCGCCGCCGCCATCTGCGTCTGTTCGCGGGGCGGATGGAAGCAGGCGAGAGTGTTGTAGAAGTCGAAGAAGACGGCCTTGACCATCGGCGCAGAATGAGGCGAGCGAAGAGCCCCAACGCCATTGTAGCACCGCACATCTGGAGCCGGCGGCGGACGGCGTGAGACGGCGGGACAGGGCTCGGCGCGGGAGGGAGCGGCCGTGGACGGCGGTCCCGGGCTCGTCGGAGTGCTGAGGAGGCTGCGCGGCTGGGCCCTGGACTTCGCCTTTCCGCCGCACTGCGCGGGCTGCGGGCGGGAGGGGGCGTACCTGTGCGCCCCATGTCTCGCGGGGGCGCGGCGCCTGGAGGACCCCTACCGGCTAGCGCGCGGCGGATCCATCGGAGGCGAGCTGGCCCTCTCGCCCATCGCCCTCGATGCGGTCTACGCCCCCTTCGTCATGGAGGGGCCCGTGCGCGAGGCCGTTCACCAGCTCAAGTACCGGGGCGTCCGGGCCCTGGCACCCATTCTCGGAGAGGCTATGGCGGAGTGCGCGGACCGCAACCGCCTGGCCGCCGACCTGATCGCGCCGGTCCCGTTGCACCCGCGCCGGCTGCGCGAACGGGGGTACAACCAGGCGGACCTCCTGGCGGGCGAGGTCGCGCGGCGCATGGGCATCCCTGCGGACTCGCGGGCGCTGGAGCGGACCACGCATGCGCCGCCTCAGGCGCGGTCGGCGGCGAGCGCCGAGCGCTGGGCCCGCGTCCAGGGGGCGTATCGCGCGCGCCGGACGATGGACGGCCTGCGCGTCCTCGTGGTCGACGACGTCTGCACCACCGGCGCGACGCTGAACGCGTGCGCCCTGGCGCTGCGATCGGCCGGGGCCGCGGCCGTCTGGGGCCTCGTGGCCGCGCGAGAGCTGTAGCGCCCGGGCCCTGCGACCGAAGCGGCGCGCGTTGCCGCATCTGGAGGGCGAGGCGTACAATCGATAAGGGCCAGTCCTCTGCAGCCCGCGTCGGGCACTCCCAGGAGGGGCGCATGGAGATCCAGGTCGTCAGCCGGCACCCGCAGGTCACCGAGCAGGTCCGGGCCTACGCCGAGAAGAAGATCGCCAGGCTCGAGCGGTACCTGCCCATCGCAAGGGCCGCCCAGATCGAGCTCTCGCTCGAGAAGACCCGCTCGGCGGCGGACCGGGCGCTGGTCCAGGTGACGCTCAGCTGCAACGGCGCCGTCCTGCGCGCCCAGGACCGGTCGGCGGACTTCCTTACCTCTATAGACGCGGTCAGCGGCGCGCTGCGCCGGCAGATCGACCGGTACAAGGCGCGGGTCTACCGCTCCTCGCAGCGCCCGCCCAAGTCGGCGCGGGGCCCACAGCCCTCCTTGGCGCCCGCGGAGGAGCCGCCCTCGCAGGTCGTCCGGAGCAAGCGCTTCCCCATGAAGCCCATGACCGCCGAGGACGCCGTCCACGAGATGGAGCTCCTGGGGCACGACTTCTTCCTCTTCATGAACTCCGAGACGCGGCAGCACAACGTGGTCTACCGCCGGAGCGCCGGCGGCTACGGGCTCATCGAGCCCGAGGCGCTGTAGACTCGCCCCATGCCCTTGCGGGGACTGGACACGGCTGCTGGGCTGTTCTCGCCTTGCCGCCGACCCTTCGGGGCGGCGAGCAGCGCGCGGCAGCCTCGACAGCGGTATATCGACGTCGCTTGGATCGGCAACGACCGAGACGGCGGGCAAACGGGCGTCAGCACGGCCCCTCTCGGTCATTGGCGAGAGGGGCCTTTGTTTTGCCGGAGAGCGTTGGGAGCCCCGACAAGTCGGGGAACGCACGATGTGGGACGCTATCACGGCCGCGCCGGGGCGGGCGCGACGCGCAGCGGGATCCGGACCAGCTCGTTTCCCTGGAGCACCAGGTGGAGCGAGTAGGAGCCGTACCTCGGGAAGCGGACGTTGTGCGCGCCGACGACCATGCGGGTGACCGACTCCGTCGATCCCCTCGGGGGCGGCGCGATGTTCAGCTTCACGCTGACCGGCTGCATCACGTCGGCGCCGTCGGCGTCGATGAGGCGGACGCTGGCCTCCTTTTCGCCGGCCTCGCCCACGCTGGAGCGGAGCTGGACGACGAGGCAGAAGTGGGGGTGCGTCGCCGGTATCTCGCGGGCGAAGATGGTGTCGAAGCCGATGCCCAGGGCGTGGACCTTGTCGCCGGCCTCGGCATGGTCGCAGATGAAGGCGTAGTCGATGTTCACGGGGCCGGCCCTCCCAGGGTCAGACGCCCATCGCCCGGATGCAGGCCCGCGCGATGGTCTCGTCCCGCTCGTTGGTCGAGGCGCCGCTGACGCCGACGCCGCCCAGCGTCGCGCCGTCCTGCGACCGTTTGATGACGAACCCGCCGGCGCCCGACCGGGCCCGCGGGCCCAGCTGCTGCTCCACGGTGCGCCCGGTGGACTTGAGGACGCGCTCGGCGTAGGGGGCCGAATCGGACTGGGCCAGGGCCGCCGTGTAGGCCTTCTTCAGCGCGACCTCTTTCGAGAGCTCGAGACAGCCGTCCTGCCGGGCGTAGCAGACCAGGTCGCCCCGCCGGTCCACGATGGCGATGATGGCCGGCCAGCCGCCGGCGGCGTCCTTGGCGGCCTCGGCCAGCCCCGCTTGCAGCCCACGGACCGCCTGCTCCAGCCCCAGCTCGAGCGTATCAAACATCGCCCCCGCCTCCTGTCGATGGCCAGCGCGCCTCGATAGCCGGGTGCGGCCCGCGGCTCACGTAGCGGCCGGGATGGTCCGTCACGATGGCATCAGGGGTCAGGCCATCGCGGGCGTCGGCGTCCCACGCCAGCACCCGCCGCCCGCCGCGGTGGAACGACCGCACGAGCGCCGGGGTGATGGCGCCCCGGTCCGGGTTCATCCAGTGGGGCCGGGCCAGGGGCGCGAACCAGCGATGGCGGAAGGGGTACGGGTGCCGGGCGCTCCAGATGTATCCTCGGGCTAGGCGGGGCTCCAGGAGGCGCGCCACGAGCAGGGCCGCCGGGTTGAAGCTCGCCACCAGCGTGCTCTCGAGGCGCCCGTGCTGACGCACGGTGTCCACGACCTTCGAGACGAGGGCGGCGACCCCAGGGCCACGGGCCTTTATCTCTACGTTGACCAGGCAGTCCGCGGGGAGCACCGCCAAGACCTCGTCCAGCGCCGGCACGCGGCAGCCCGCGAATCGCCCGTCGAGCCAGGAGCCGGCGTCCAGCTCCTTGAGCTGCGCCAGCGTGAAGGCGCCGACGGGCCCGGCGCCGTCGGTCGTGCGGTCGACGAAGCGGTCGTGCATGATGACGACGTGGCCGTCCCTCGTGAGGCGGACGTCTAGCTCGACGCCGTGGGCCCCGGCCTCCACGGCGGCGCGGAAGGCCTCGAGGGTGTTCTCGGGGGCGACGCCGCTCGCCCCGCGGTGGGCGATGACGAGGGGCTCGCTCCGGGACCCGGGGGCGATGCGCCAGCCCGTGGGCTCGGCGGCCTCAGCGCCCGCGGCCGCTCTGGGTACTTGTGTAGTCATGGGGGTGTGGCTGCGAGGCCGCGGTGGCCGTGGTGCCCCCAGCGGAATTCGAATCCGCGTTACCGCCTTGAAAGGGCGATGTCCTGGTCCACTAGACGATGGGGGCGCGGGCCTTCTGACGGGCCGGACCCAATTCTACCAGAAGAGGTGGGACGCAGATGCACCACAAAGGGCGCCCTTCTGGCTGAGATGTAGGGGCGGGTTTGAAACCCGCCCCTACGACGTGCCGGCGGGCAGGCACCCTTCGGCTTCGCTCAGGGCAGGCTCGGGCCTGCACATGCGCCCCTCACGGGTACAGCGCCAGCTGCTCCAGCCCCAGCTCCTCCGGCAGGCCCAGCATCACGTTCATGTTCTGCACGGCCTCGCCGGCGGCCCCCTTGACCAGATTGTCGATGACGCTGATGACGATGAGCCGGTTCGCCCGCTCGTCGATGGTGGGGTAGACCAGGCAGTAGTTGCTGCCGAGGGTCTGCTTCGTCTGGGGCGGCGTGGACGTCACCTGGACGAAGGGCCGGTCGCGATAGAAGTCCCGGTAGAGCTCGATGAGCTCGCCCCGGCCCGCCTTGCCGGGCGGCAGCGCGGCGGCGTTCAGCGAGGCGTAGCAGGACGAGAGGATGCCCCGCGTCATGGGGACGAGGTGCGGCAGGAAGGTCACGCTGAACCGCTGCGAGGGGGCGAGGACCCGCAGCTCCTGGACGATCTCCGGGTAGTGCCGGTGCCCATCCAGGCCGTAGGCCGAGACGCTCTCGTTGACCTCCGCGTAGTGGAGGTTGAGGGCGAGGGTGCGGCCCGCCCCCGAGACGCCGGACTTGGCGTCGATGACGATGTCGCCGCCGACGAGGCCCGCCTTCACCGCCGGCGCCAGGGCCAGGATCGCGCTGGTGGGGTAGCAGCCGGGGTTGGCCACCAGCGTGGCGTCCTGGAGCTCCTCGTGGTGGAGCTCGGTGAGGCCGTAGACGGCGTCGGCCAGGCGCGCCGGCTCCGGATGATCGACCTTGTACCACTCCCGGTACTCGTCGGCGCTCTTGAGCCGGAAGTCGGCGCTCAGGTCCACGACGGGGAGCCGCGCCTTGAGGATCGGCAGGATGCGGGCGGCGCTGTCCTTGTGGTTGAGGGCTGAGAAGACGAAGTCCACGTCGCCCAGCTCCTCGGTGATGGTCATGTCCAGGGCCGTCAGGTGCGGGAAGAGGTCGCAGAGGCGCTGGCCGGCGGCGCTGCGGCCGGTGACGGAGGCCAGCTCGACCTCCGGGTGCCGCGCCAGGATGCGCGCCAGCTCGACGCCCGCGTAGCCCGTGACGTTCAAGATGCCGACTTTGATCATGGCCGCTCCTTCCCCCCGGCTGGCCGGGGCCCCCGCGAAGCCGTCCGCCGCGCCCTCTCCTTCTGCGCTGGGGCACGGGCCCTGAGCGCGCTGGAAGGGCAGCGCGGCTCCAGCACGCAGGCGTCGCAGCGGGGGCGCTGCGCCTTGCACACGCGGCGCCCGTGCCGGATCAGGTGCATGTGGAAGCGCAGCACGTCCTGCGGCGGCACCATCGCCTCCAGCACGTCGTGCGACCGGTCCGCGTTCACGCTGGGCCCGTACAGCCCCAGCCGCTTCGCCACGCGGTACACGTGCGTGTCCACGACCATCGCCGGCATCCCCAGCGAGAAGACGAGCACGCAGCCCGCCGTCTTGGGCCCCACGCCGGGCAGCGACCGCAGCCACGCCTTGGCCTCCGCCATGGGCATCTGCGCCAGGAACGAGAGGTCGTACCCCCCGGTCCGCGCCTGCAGCTCCCTTAGCACTGCCTGGATGCGCCGGGCCTTGAGCTGCGCCAGACCGCCCATCCGTATGGAGCGGGCCACGGCCTCCTCCGGCGCCCCGGCCATGGCCTCCCACGTGGGGAAGGCCTCTCGCAGGCTGGCGTAGGCGCGCGTCGAGTTGGCGTCGGACGTGTGCTGCGAGAGGACGGTGTGGACGAGCTCCGAGACGGGGTCGTACTCCCGGGGCGTTCGGGCCGGGCCGTACTCCGGCTGGAGGCGCTCGATGATTTCGGCCACCGACCAGTGCGGCGGCCGGCCCCGATGTGTCGGGGAGGCTCGCCGCCGGGGGCCGCTGGAGGTCGCCTTGCGCGGGCTCATAGTCGGAGGGGCGCTCGCTCACCCCGCGCGGACACCTGTTGGCATCGGCGTATGGGGCTCGATCATTCTAGCATCTCGTGTCATGTATAATGCGCCCAGGCCCCAGGACGTTCGCTGGAGGACATCTTCCCGCGGGGCACTCCGAGAACCGGGGTGCGTCCGGGGCGCGGCGCCGGGCCGGCGATGCCAGTTCGCGGCGCCATCTCGGTCCCGCTATCGCACCGAAAGGACGCTCTATGAGGGACGTTATCGAACAGGCGCTCAAGGGCCACCGGGCTCACTATATCGAGGTCCGCATCGAGGAGAGCGCCGCGACGCGCATCCAGTACCGCGGGCGCGAGCTCGAGGAGATCGGCCGCACCTCATCGAAAGGCGGGTGCGTTCGAGCCCTGGTCAACGGCGGGTGGGGCTTCGTCTGCTTCAATGACCTCTCGGACCTGAAGGAGAAGGTGGCCCTGGCCGTGCGCCAGGCGAGGATCGTCGGGCGGGAGACGGACCATCTGGCGGAGACCCCGCCCGTCCAGGACGTGGTTCCGCCCGTCGTGGGGAAGGACCCCCTGGGGGTGCCCCTGGCGACCAAGAAGGCGCTGCTAGACGAATATAACGAGGTCATCTGGTCCACGCCCAAGATTCAGTCCTCCTCCATTGGCTACAGCGACGCGCGGAAGCGCGTCATCTTCGCCAGCTCCCGTGGCTCCTACATCGAGCAGAGCAAGATCGACGTGATGCTCGGCGTCTCGGCCATGGCGCGGGCCGATGGCGACGTGCAGCAGTCGGGGATCAGCATCGGCTCCAACGGCGATTTCGCCGTCATCGAGGGGCTGCACGGCGAGGTGCGAGAGCTGGCCCAGCGGGCCGTCGCCTTCCTCACGGCGCCCCACGCCCAAGGCGGCGACTACACCGTCGTCCTGGACCCGGTGCTGGCCGGCGTCTTCGTGCACGAGGCCTTCGGCCACCTCTCCGAGGCCGATCACGTCTACGAGAACGACAAGATGCGGGAGATCATGGTCCTGGGCCGGGAGTTCGGCGGGAAGCACCTCAACATCGTCGATGGGGCCGCGGTGCCGGGCCTCCGCGGCAGCTACAAGTACGACGACGAGGGCGTCCCCGCCACCAAGACGGACCTCATCCGGGAGGGTGTGCTGGTGGGCCGGCTCCACTCGCGGGAGACGGCGGCTCGCATGGGCGAGCGGCCCACGGGCAACGCCCGCGCCCTCAACTATCAGTGGCCGCCCATCGTCCGCATGACCAACACCTATATCGAGAACGGGACCGTGCCCTTCAACGCCATGATCGACGAGATCAAGGACGGCATCTACGTCAAGAACTGGTACGGCGGGATGACCAGCATGGAGATGTTCACCTTCTCCGCTGGCGAGGCGTACCGCATCCGGAACGGGCGCATCGGGGAGCTGATGCGGCCCGTGGTCCTCTCCGGCAACCTCTTCGAGACGCTCAAGAACATCGACGCCATCGGCAACGACCTGGAGATGAACCAGGGCGGGGGCTGCGGCAAGGGCGGCCAGATCCCGCTGCCCGTGACCAACGGCAGCCCCCATATCCGCATCCGCAAGTGTCTCGTGGGAGGCAGGTAGCGTGGACCGGATCCTCGAGCTCGCCCGGAAGCGCTGCCAGCAGGCCGAGGTCTACCGGGTCTGGCGCCGCGACACACCCGTCAACTTCGAGGCCAACCGGCTGAAGCTCCTCGAGACGAAGGAGAGCTCGGGCGTCGCCCTGCGCGTCATCAAGGACGGCCGCATCGGCTTCTCCGCGACCAACGATCCGGAGGACGTCCAGGGCCTGGTGGACCGGGCCATCGAGATCGCTCCCTTCGGGGCCCAGGCCAAGTTCGAGCTTCCGGGCCCCCTCCCCCACCCACGGGTGCGGGCCTATGCCGAGGCGACGGGCCGCGTCGGCGTCGAGGACATGGTCCAGATGGGCCAGGACATGATCGACGCGCTGCGCCGCCATAACCCGGAGGTGCTCTGCGAGGCCGGCGTCAGCAAGAGCGTGGGCACGGTCGAGATCGCCAACAGCCGCGGCGGCAGCGCCAGCTACCGCCACTCCATGTTCGCCATGAGCCTCCGCGGCACGCTCATCCGCGGCACGGACATGCTCTACGTGGGCGATTGGAGCGCCTCCTGCAAGCCGGACCTGGACCCCAAGGCCATGACGGCCCGCGTCGTCGAGGAGCTGGAGCGGGCCAAGGTGACGGTCCCCGCTCCCACGGGCAATGTCCCGGTCGTCTTCACCCCGCGGGCGGTCGCGGGCGCGCTGACATGGCCGCTCCTGTCCGCCCTGAACGGCCGGACGGTGCTCCAGGGCACCTCGCCGCTGCAGGGCAAGCTGGGCCAGCGCCTCGTGGACGAGCGCATCACGATCGTCGACGACGCCACCACTGACATGCGCCCCGGCAGCCGGATCGTGGACGACGAGGGGGTGCCTAGCCGCCGCCTGCCTCTCTTCGAGCGCGGCGCCCCGGTCAACTTCCTGTACGATCTCCAGACGGCCGGCCTCGCCGGCGTCGAGAGCACGGGCAGCGCCTCCCGCGGCCTGGGCAGTCTGCCGGCGCCCGCCTCCAGCGTGCTCCTGATCTCGCCGGGCGACACGGCCTTCGAGAAGATCGTCGCCGGCATCGATGACGGCCTCCTGATCGAGCAGCTCCTGGGTGCCGGCCAGGGCAACGTGCTGGGCGGCGAGTTCGGCGGCAACGTGCTCCTTGGCTTCCGCATCCAGAAGGGGCAGATCACCGGCCGGGTGAAGGACACCATGCTCTCCGGCAACGTCTATGACGTCCTGAACCGGGTCGTCGCCATCGGCGACAGGGCCGAGTGGGTGGGCGGCGACCTCTCGACGCCGGCCATCTGCGTCGAGGGCGTCACCGTCTCCGCCAAGGGCTAGGCTGGCGCGCCGTGTCGCTGCAGCGGACGCTGGACCAGATCAAGGCCGAGGATGGCCCCCTCTCGGCCTCCCGGCTCACGGCCCTCTCGGGCCTCACCCCCGAGGAGATGCGCGCCGTCGTCCAGGCCTGGTCCGCGGCCAGCACCGGCCGGCGGCGCCAGGTCATCGCCGCGCTCATCGAGCTGGCCGAGGACAACGTGGAGCTGGACTTCGGCGCCGTCTTCCGCCACGCCCTCCAGGACGAGGACGACGAGGTGCGCGCCGCCGCGATCGGGGGCCTGTGGGAGTCCGAGGAGCGCTGGCTCATCGAGCCCCTGATCCGCTTCTTGCGCCAGGACCCGTCCGAGCGAGTGCGGGCGGCGGCGGCGCAGGCGCTGGGCCGCTTCGCCATCCTCGCCGAGACGGGCAAGCTGCGTCAGCCCGACGGGCAGCGCGTAGGCCGGGCCCTCACCGAGGCTATCGACGACGACCTGGAGTCGCTGGAGGTCCGCCGGCGGGCCATCGAGGCGGTGGCCGCCATGAGCCTGCCTCAGGTCCCGGAGATCATTCAGGCCGCCTACGAGCACGAGGACCCCAGGATGCGGGCCAGCGCTCTCTTCGCCATGGGCCGCACGTGCGATCCCTGCTGGCTGCCGGCGCTCCGCGCGGACCTGGATAGCGAGGACTCGGAGGTGCGGTTCGAGGCCGCGGGGGCCCTGGGCGCGCTGGGCGACGACTTGGCCGTCGTGGACCTGATCGCCCACATCAACGACCCGGACCCAGACGTGCAGGACGCCGTCGTCAACGCGCTGGGCGCCATCGGCGGGCCCATCGCCAAGAAGGCCCTGGTGCGCGCCGCCGAGAGCGCCGACCCGCGCGTGGCGGAGATGGCCACCGAGGCGCTCCAGACGGCCGACTTCGGGGACGACCCGCTGGGCCTGGCGGAGCGGTAGGCACGCTGGGGGCGGGGCGCCCGCGCCCGGTGCATTACAATATGGATCATTGCGCGGCGGTGACGTGGACCGCCGGGCAGGCTGTCCCGCGCGCCGGCGCTTCCACGCTTGGGAGGAGCATGGCCGTGACCGACCAGCCCGAGCAGCGATGGGCACTCATCCTTGGGGCCTCCAGCGGCTTCGGCGGCGCCACCGCCCTCGAACTCGCGCGCTCCGGGTTCGACATCTTCGGCGTCCACCTGGACCGCCGGGCCACGCTGCCCAACGCGGAGCGCATCCAGGCCGAGATTCGGGCCCAGGGCCGCCAGGCCGTCTTCTTCAACGTCAACGCCGCCGACCCGGAGCAGCGTCGCGCCGTCCTGGATGGCGTCCAGGGCCACGCGAGCGGCGCCGCGCCGGTGCACGTCCTGCTCCACTCCCTCGCCTTCGGCACGCTCAAGCCCTATGTGGCGGACTCGCCCGAGGGGGCCGTCACGCAGAGGCAGATGGAGATGACGCTGGACGTTATGGCCCACAGCCTGGTCTACTGGGTGCAGGACGCGGTGCAGCGCAACCTTCTGGGTCCCGGCGGCCGCGTCTACGCCATGACCAGCGCCGGCTCGAGGCGCGTCTGGCCCACCTACGGGCCCGTCTCGGCGGCCAAGGCGGCTCTCGAGGCGCACATCCGCCAGCTCGCCGTCGAGCTGGCCCCGCGCCGGATCGCCGTCAACGGCATCCGCGCGGGCGTGACCGATACGCCCGCGCTGCGCAAGATCCCCGGCAACGACCAGCTCCTTGAGGGCGCGCGGCGGCGCAACCCCAGCGGCCGTCTTACTAGGCCCGAGGACGTGGCCAGGGCCATCGCGGCCCTCAGTGACCCGCGCACATCCTGGATCACGGGGAACGTCATCGGCGTGGATGGCGGCGAGGATATTGTTGGGTAACCCGCGTGCGGCGCGCGGGCACGCAAGCTGTAAGCAGATGGACACCCTCACCCCAGCCCTCTCCCATCAAGGGAGAGGGGGTTTTGAGGAAACGCTTACCCACCGGGTGAAGGCCCTGGCGCGCGCATCCGGCTTCCACCTCGCCGGCGTCACGAGCGCCGAGCCGTTCTCGGAGGCGGAGCGCATCATCGCCGAGCGGACGCGCGCGGGCCTCATGGATGGCCTGCCGTGGTACTCGGAGGCGCGGGCCCGGCGAGGCTGCCACCCCGCGGCGCTGCTGCCTGGGGCCCGGTCGATCATCGCCCTGGGCATGAGCTACCACACGCCGCCGCCTCCGCGGCCCGCTGGCGGCAAGATGCGGGGGCGCGTCTCGCGCTACGCGTGGGGCCAGGACTACCACCAGCTCTTCGAGCGGCGCGTGAAAGGGCTCGTCGAGCGCCTGCGCGAGCTGGGCGGCGCGCGCTCCAAGTTCTACGTTGACTACGGGCCCATGCCGGACCGCGCCGTGGCGCATCGCGCGGGGCTCGGCTGGTTCGGCAAGAACACGAATCTCCTCGTGCCGGGCCTGGGCTCGTGGGTGTTCCTGGCGGAGGTGCTCACGGACCTGGAGCTCGAGCCGGACTGGCCCCTGCGCAAGAGCTGCGGGCGCTGCGCCGCCTGCATCCCCGCCTGCCCGACCAACGCCATCCCGGCGCCCTACGTCATCGACAACACCCGCTGCATCTCCTATCACACCATCGAGAACCGGGGCCCCATCCCACGGGATCTGCGGCCTCTCTTCGGCGACTGGGTCTTCGGCTGCGATATCTGCCAGGACGTCTGCCCGGTCAATCACAAGGCCGCGCCCGCGGGCGACCCGGCCTTCGCCGCGCGATCGGCCGAGGACGCGTGGCCGGACCTCGTCGCGCTCCTGGAGATGACGGAGGTGGAGTTCGAGGAGCGGTTCCGTGGGAGCCCGGTGCGGCGCGCCAAGCGGGTGGGGCTCCAGCGCAACGCCTGCGTGGCCCTGGGGAACGCCGGCGGGCAGGAGGCCGTCGCACCGCTGGCCCGCGCCCTGGCGACGGGCGAGCGGCTGGTGCGGGGGCACGCCGCCTGGGCGCTGGGACGCATCGGCGGCGAGGGGGCGCGGCGGGCGCTGGAGGCGGCGGGCGAGGGGGAGACGGACGCGTGGGTGCGCGAGGAGATTGCGCTGTCGCTTCGGGATGTCGCGCCAGACCCTTCGCGGAGTTCACCCTGAGCCCTTCGACTGGCTCAGGGCAGGCTCCACCGAAGGGCTCAGGGTGACCAAGGGTCAGTTCTGGCCGAACCGGTCGTCCATCTCCTTGAGGAAGCGCTCGACCTCGGGCGCCAGGGGCGGGCTCTCCGGCTTGGGCTGCGCCGCCAGGCGCGCATCGTAGTTGCGCTCCAGCTGCTGAATGACGGGCCGCAGCCGGGCGCTGATCTGCTTGCCGACCTCTTGGTACTGCTCCTGGCCGCGTTTCTGGTCGATGATCGACTCCGGCAGATGGTAGATGGAGGCCAGCACCTCCAGGACCCGCGCCGCGCCGCTGAAGTCCTCCTCCAGCTGCGCGTACTGGGGCAGGTGCACGATGAGGCTCGCCGTCTCCATGCCCATGGCGGCCACCCGGTTGCCCACCAGGTAGTTGATCGTGGTGGGGCCCTCGTAGGTGCTCTGCTCGACCTTGGCCGCGCCGGCTGCCCGCTGCGCCTGCGTGCCCGCCATGGTCCCCGTGACGAGGAGCGGCCGCGTGTGCGGGACGGCGTCGTACATGCCGCCCAGGAGCACGTAGCGCTTCACCCCCAGCGTTTTCAGGAGCTCGACGATGGAGTCCGTGTAGTCCTCGCCCTGCACGTGGGCCTCGAGCAGGTGGAGAAAGACGAAATCGTGGTCGTGCTCCCGGACGGCGAAGTTGACGAAGCTATTGGGGATGGTCACCTCGCGGCGGCCGTCGCGCACGGCGATGACGGGCCGGTAGCGCGTGAAGTCGAAGAAGGCGCCCGGGCGGGCCAGCTTGCCCAGCTCCTGGGCGTTGAGATAGCGCTCGACGCGCGTCAGCGCGAGGCTGCCGACGCTGCCCACGTCCACCCACGGCCTGAGCATCGTGAGGGCGTGCGGCTCCTTGAGCGGCGGGAGCGGCTCCCGGATTTCGAAGGCCCCGATGCGCATGGCGCTATCTTCGCAGAGATGCCGCCCCAGCACAACCCCCCCGACCTGTCGGGGCGGGCGCTGGCCCCGTGCGTATAATGCTCCAACGCAGGGCTCCAACACAGGCCCGTCCGGCTGGAGGTGTCGCGTGCGCGTCACAGGCGTCGGCATCGGATTCATCGATAGCGAGCCCGAGGCGACGGCGGAGTTCAACCGCTGGTACGACCTGGACCACCTCCCGGAGAACGTGGCGCTGCCCGGAGTCCTGGGGTCTAGGCGCTACGTGGCCACGCCGGAGCTCAAGGCGCTGCGCGGCCCCGGCGAGCTCGAGCAGCTGGGCGGCGGCAAAGGGACCTTCTGCACCACGTACCTCTTCGGATCGGAGGACCTGGCGGCGGTCCAGGCCGATATGCACGCGCTCGCGGTCCGCCTGGCCAAGGAGGGCCGCATGTTCAAGCGGGCCCGCTCCGCCTTCTATGCCATCCACCGGCTGACGAAGGTCTACGTTCGCCAGGACCTGCGCACGGCGCCGGAGGCCGCCCCGTTCCTGGGCCACACGGGCCTCTACCTCAGCATGGGCGTGGCCGCATCGCCGGCGCACCGGGCCCAGGTGGACGAGTGGTACGACCAGGTCCACGTGCCCGACATCCTCGACGTGCCGGGCTTCCTCGCCTGCCTGCGCCTCGTGCCTGTCAACCCGGAGCACGCGGGGCGCTTCCTGCATCTCTTCCTCCTGGGCGAGGAGCCGGCCAAGGCCGTGGAGGCGCTGAGGGCCCGCATCCCCGTCTGGCAGCGGGAGGGCCGGCTCCCCACGACCGCTGGGACGCAGCGCCCGCTCCTGCGGGCCCCCTACCGGTTCATCACTCCGCTCCAGTACCCTTTCGCGAAGCCGTGAATGCGCCCAGCGCTCGCCGTGAAGAGAGGAGGAAACGATGCCCAGGCTCTTGAGATCCGACCAGGTGAAGGCCAAGCTGCCCCGGGGCTGGCGGCTCGTGAGCGGCTCGACGCCCAGGCTCCAGGGCCGGTTCACGTTCGAAGACTTCGTCAAGGCGCTCCGGTTCGTGAACCAGGTGGGCAAGCTGGCCGAGGCGGAGGGCCATCACCCCAACGTGGCTATCCGCTACAACCGGGTGACGCTGGACCTGTGGACGCACAGCATGGGCGGCGTCACGAATCTGGACATGGGCCTGGCCAAGAAGGTCACGCGGCTCCTGTCCAGCCCGAAGGCCCGCCGGCGCTGAGCTATCACAGCGCCAAGAGGTGTCCAGGGGACGCGTTCCGGATCGGCTCGGCCCTAACCCCCTTTCCCCCTTCCCTAAAGAGGAAGGGGGTATCGTCCCTCTCCTTGCAGGAGAGAGCTTGCCCCGAGTCCTTCGAGGGGGACAGGAGGGAGAGGGCGGCAGCGGACCCCGACTTGTCGGGGCACTCGGACTGACAAGATTTTGAGAGGGTTTCTGGGCCCCCGGGGGGCGGTCGTCGTCAGATGCGGCGCTGGCGGGGGACAGCCCTGGCCCGCCCCCTTATTTTCGCTTGACACGGCTCCAGGCAACTGCTAGCATTACTCCTTGGGCCGTAACACGGCGGAGTCATCCTGCGTTCGAGACCCGGTCCTGAGCGGAAGTCGTGCCTACCATCAATCAGCTCATTCGTAAGGGCAGGCGCCCGAAACTGAAGCGCACTAAGGCGCCTGCCCTGCGCTTCACCTACAACGCTCTGCACAAGGCGCAGAAGCGGGGGCGCGGCGCGCCCCAGAAGCGCGGCGTCTGCACCCAGGTCCGGACTGTCACGCCCAAGAAGCCGAACTCGGCGCTTCGGAAAGTGGCGCGCGTCCGGCTCACCAACGGCATCGAGGTCACGGCGTATATCCCCGGCGAGGGGCACAACCTCCAGGAGCACTCCGTGGTGCTGATCCGCGGGGGGCGCGTGCCTGACCTGCCGGGCGTCCGGTACCACATCATCCGCGGGACCCTGGACTCCGCCGGCGTCAACGAGCGCAAGCAGGGCCGGAGCAAGTACGGGGCCAAGCGGACCAAAGCTGCGGGCGGCTAGCGCCGGGGCGCCAGCGCCCCGGGTCTCCCCTTCCCCGAGAGGCGGCCCGCGCGAAGCGTTGCGCATTGCTATAGAGGCGGGCGGCCTGTGTCCGCCGCGGGAATAGAGGCGAATCGTGAGACGAAGACGATCGGAACGGCGTGTCGTCGCGCCCGACTGGAAATACGGCCGGACGGATGTGCAGCGCTTCATTCACAAGGTCATGCAGCGCGGGAAGGAGACCGTGGCCCAGCAGATCGTCTATAGCGCCCTCGAGAGGGCGGAGAAGGAGCTGGGGCGGCCCGCCATCGAGATCTTCGAGCAGGCGCTCAAGAACGCGACGCCGGTCATCCAGGTCAAGCCCCGGCGCGTGGGCGGGGCGACCTACCAGGTGCCCGTGGAGATCCGGCCCGAGGTCCGCAGCATGCTGGCCATGCGGTGGCTCATCACCGCCGCCCGCGCCCGCAAGGGGCGGCCCATGCGGGACCGCCTGACCGCCGAGCTCCTGGACGCAGCCCGCGGGCAGGGCGCCGCCGTGAAACGCCGGGAGGACCTCTTCAAGATGGCGGAGGCCAACCGCGCCTTTGTGCACTACCGGTGGTAGCGCCGGGAAGGCCAGTGGCCGGCGAGCTCCGCCGGCAGACATGACAACCATGGACACGAACCAGTTTCCGCTGGAAAAGACGCGAAACATCGGCTTCATCGCCCACATCGACGCCGGCAAGACGACGGTGACCGAGCGGGTGCTCTTCTTTACGGGCCGCACCTACCGCCTGGGCGAGGTCCACGAGGGCACCGCCGTCATGGACTGGATGGACCAGGAGCGGGAGCGCGGCATCACCATCACCGCCGCCGCCACCACCACCTACTGGAAAGAGCACCGCATCAACATCATCGATACGCCGGGCCACGTCGACTTCACGGCCGAGGTGGAGCGCAGCCTCCGCGTGCTGGATGGGGGCGTCGTCGTCTTCGATGCCGTCGCCGGCGTCCAGCCCCAGTCGGAGACGGTCTGGCGCCAGGCGGAGCGCTACCATGTCCCCAGGATCTGCTTTGTCAACAAGATGGACCGGGTGGGCGCCGACTTCTTCCGTACCATCGATTCGATCACCATGCGCCTCCACGCCAAGGTGGCCGTGACGCAGCTCCCCATTGGGTCCGAGGAGAGCTACCGCGGCGTCGTTGATCTCCTGGAGCGCCGCGCCTTCACCTTCAACGTCGAGAAGAGCGGCGCCATCGAGGAGGTCCCCGTCCCCGAGGAGCTCAAGACCGACGCCGAGCGGCTGCGCGCCGCCCTCGTCGAGCGGATCGCCGAGACGGACGACGCCCTGACGGACAAGTTCATCCAGGGCGCGCCTATCTCCGTCGAGGAGCTCCGGGCCGGGCTGCGCAAGGCCACGGTCAAGAACCTCCTCGTCCCCGTCGTCTGCGGCTCCGCCCTCAAGAACAAGGGCATCCAGCCGCTCCTCGATGCGATCGTCAGCTATCTTCCTTCGCCCCTGGATGTGCCGCCGGTGAAGGGGCTCCATCCCAAGACCGGCCAGACCGTCGAGCGCAAGCCCGAGGGCTCCGAGCCCTTTGCCGCCCTCGTCTTCAAGGTCGTCACGGACCCCTTCGTGGGCCGCCTGGTCTACCTGCGGGTCTACTCCGGCCAGGTGAAGGCGGGGACCATGGTCCTTAACGCCACGCGCGACGAGAAGGACCGGGTGGGCCGCCTGGTCCGGATGCACGCCCAGCACCGCGAGGAGTTGGGCGAGGCCTTCGCGGGCGATATCGTCGCCGCCGTGGGCGTCAAGACCACCCTCACGGGTGATACCGTGTGCGACGCGTCCAGCCCCGTGGTGCTGGAGACCATCAAGTTCCCCGAGCCCGTCATCTCGGTGGCCATCGAGCCCTCCAGCCGCGCCGAGCAGGACAAGATGGGCGAGGTGCTGCACAAGCTCTCCGACGAGGACCCGACCTTCCGCGTCCGCGTCGACGACGAGACGGGCCAGACGATCATCTCCGGCATGGGCGAGCTGCATCTGGAGGTGCTGGTGGAGCGGATGCGCCGCGAGCACAGCATCGCCGCCAAGGTCGGCAAGCCCGAGGTGGCCTACCGCGAGGCTATTACCGCCTCGGCCGAGGCCGAGGGGCGCTTCGTCCGCCAGACCGGCGGCAAGGGCCAGTACGGCCACGTGGTCCTGACCGTCGAGCCGAACGTCAAGGGCGCCGGCTACGAGTTCGTCGACAAGATCGTCGGCGGGACCATCCCGCGCGAGTACATCCGCCCCATCGAGACGGGCGTCAAGGAGGCGCTGGACTCGGGCATCGTGGCCGGCTATCCGGTCATCGGCGTGCGGGTCACCCTCTTTGATGG
>CAZKTO010000058.1:12037-20673 GCA_964555685.1 uncultured Dehalococcoidia bacterium | reverse complement strand
CCTTATCATCAGCGGCCGGTCCGGCGAGTCGGCCCAGTACTACCAGCAGTTCGCCAAGCTCGTCCCCAGCCTCAAGGAGACGGAGGACTACGTCATCGACGAGAAGGGCCGCACGGCGACGCTCACCCAGGCGGGCATCGCCAAGATGGAGCGGCGCCTGAGCGTCGACAACCTCTACGATCCGGCCAACTACCACCTCAGCCACTACCTCGACAACGCCCTCAAGGCCCACGCCGTCTATCGCCGCGACCGCGAGTACGTGGCCAAGGATGGCGAGATCGTCATCGTCGACGAGTTCACGGGGCGCCTCATGCCCGGCCGGCGCTGGTCGGACGGCCTGCACCAGGCCATCGAGGCCAAGGAGGGCGTCCACGTGCAGGCCGAGACCGCCACCCTGGCCACCGTCACCATCCAGAACTATTTCCGGATGTACCAGAAGCTGGCCGGCATGACGGGCACCGCGGTCACGGAGGCCGAGGAGCTGTTCAAGATCTACAAGGTGGACGTGATCGTCGTCCCCACCCACAAGCCCATGGTGCGCGAGGACGAGACGGACTTCGTGTACAAGACGGAGAAGGGGAAGTGGGAGGCCATCGCCACGGCCGTCAAGGAGCTGCACGAGAGGAGGCGCCCGATGCTCATTGGCACCCTCTCCATCGAGAAGTCGGAGCACCTGAGCGGCATCCTGACCCGGCGTGGCGTGCCCCATGAGGTGCTGAACGCCAAGCAGCACGAGCGGGAGGCGCGCATCGTGGCCGAGGCGGGCCGGCTGGGCGGCGTGACCGTGGCCACCAACATGGCGGGCCGCGGCACGGACATCGTGCTGGGCGGCGCCAAGGACGGGCGCGACCCGGCCGAATGGCAGCGGGAGCACGACGCCGTGGTGGCCCTGGGGGGCCTGGAGATCGTCGGCACCGAGCGCCACGAGGCTCGCCGCATCGACAACCAGCTCCGCGGGCGCTCGGGCCGCCAGGGCGATCCCGGCAGCTCGCGCTTCTACGTCTCGATGGAGGACGACCTCATGCGCCGCTTCGGCGGCGACACGGCCAAGCGCGTCATGGACTGGGCCGGCCTGCCGGAGGACGTGCCCATCGAGTCGGGCTTCGTGGCCAAGATCATCGAGAACGCCCAGACCCGCGTCGAGGGCCACAACTTCGACATCCGCAAGCACCTCCTGGAGTACGACGACGTCGTCAACAAGCACCGCGAGGTGATCTACGGCGAGCGGCGGAAGCTCCTGGAGGGCGCCAACCTCAAGAGCCATATCCAGGAGATGGTCCATCAGGAGCTGCGCCTGGTCCTCGGCGCCCACCTCAAGGGCCAGGACCTGGAGAGTTGGGACCTGCCCGGCCTCTTCCAGGGCCTCAAGACCCTCTTCCCCCTGCCCTCCAGCCTGACGGAGGAGGCCCTCTCCCAGCTCAGCCGGGAGGAGGCGAAGGAGGCGCTCCTGCGCTACGCCGACCGCCTCTACGACCAGCGGGAGAGCGAGATCGGCCTCGAGACGATGCGCCTGGTCGAGCGGCTGCTGATGCTCCGGATCATCGACGTGCGATGGGTGGAGCACCTGACGGCCATGGAGAACCTGCGCCAGGGGATCGGCTTGCAGGGCGTGGGTCAGCGGGACCCGCTGGTGGCCTACAAGACCCAGGGCCACGCGATGTTCGAGGAGCTGCGGGAGCGGATTCGGCAGGACGTCGCCCGCTCGATCTACCACGTGGCGGTCCGGCCAGCGGACGGCTCCGGCCAGCCGGCGCCGCCGCGCCCGCAGCCCCAGGGGCAGGCCCAGGTCCAGGCCGTCCGGCGCGCCATCGCCCCGGCCAAGGAGCAGCTCGCCATGGCCCAGGCCGTTGGCAGCCGCTCCCAGGGCGCCGTCGATACCAAGGTGGGCCGGAACGCTCCGTGCCCGTGCGGCAGCGGCAAGAAGTACAAGAAGTGCCATGGTGCCTAAATGAACCCCTCCCCGCTCAAGCTCGACCTGGCCTCGGCCCAGTGCGTCAGCCTGGAGCTCGAGTTCACGCTAGAGGTGCCCGAGTCGATCCGGCGGGAGCTGCTGGCCCTCGGCTCGCGCGACGGCGACGAGGAGGACCGCGTCTTCTTCCACGAGGACTACCGGAACGACACCGAGAAGCTCCACAGCTGGGCCGAGGTGCGCTTCGAGGAGAGCGGCCCCAGCGACGTCGTCATCGAGTATCTGGCCGAGAGCGAGCTGGACGACCAGATCGAGCTCCATCAGACGGACTTCACCCTCTCGCACCTCTTCGCGTCGCTGGAGCCCCTGACGGCGCCGGTGGAGGCCTTCTTCACGCTACGCTTCGACCTGGGCGCCCGCGTCGGGAGCCGCTTCCTGCGCCTCGAGCCCTACCATCACAGCGTCAACGGCGGCACCACCATCGACTACCGGGGCGCCCACGTCCACGTCCGGACTCCGCACCAAGAGGAGTTCGACCTCTGGTACGACCTGCGGCCCGACGATACGCTCGAATGCACCGTCCGCTTCACCCTCAAGGAGAGCCCCACGGCCCAGCTGCCCAGCCACGGCCTCGAGTTCGGCCGCAAGTGCCTCGGGCGCATCCTCGACAGCTAGCCGCGACCCCGGAGGTCATTGCGAGGAGGCTCGACCGGGCACCCCGGCCTGCTGGGGCGTGACGGCGTGGCAATCTCGGCGGCCAGGCGGTTCCCTTAGGAAGGTGCAGGAAACCTGCGGTTCCCTTTTGCACGGAAAGTGGCTCCGTAACGGGCCTGGTGCAAATAGCGAAAGAAAGGTTCCCCCTCTCCCCAACCCTCTCCCGCCAGGGGAGAGGGAGTTTTCGTGCAAGGCCGGGGGTCCCCCCTTCCTCTCCGTGTCGGAGAGGAAGACGGAGGGCGAGGGTGGGAACCTGACCCCCGCTTCTTGTTCCCTGTCCTCCGTTCCTTTACACTAGGCCTCGATGAGTACGTCCGAGCAGATCGCCTGGGCCAGGAGCATCCAGACGCAGGAGGACGCGGCCGTCGCCCGCTTTCGGGATGACCTGCTGTCCGGGTGCGACTGGCTTGACGCCCTGCTGGACGGCATCGCGGCCTGGCGCACGCCCTGCGAGCGGCACGATGGGCGGGACTATGTCTACCTGATCGCGGGCGAGGCCTTCGACTGGCTGCTCCTGGCCGAGCGGCTGGTGGAGAGCGTGGACGGGCTCATCCCGGAGCGGGAGCGGGAGGAGCTGCTCTTTCACGGCAGGCCCCCGCGGGCCGTCAGCGGGGAGACCTTGCGCCAGCGGCTCGGCGTCGCCAAGCACCACGCCATCCTGAACTACTGCTACGGCGTCCTCGTCGAGGATGCGCTGCAGCTCGCCGTCGAGGAGGAGGTCCGCAAGTCCTGGACCGACATGCTGCGGCCCCCGGGGTCGGGCCTCGACGACGCAGTCTTCGGGCGGATCTACGGCAAGACGCGCCAGGACCTCCTGTGCGAGTTCTGCGCGGAGCGCAGGGAGCTCCCGCCTGACCGGATTACCCTGGGCGAGCTGCGGGAGTTCACCTACTGGCTGTTCAAGTACCGGGTGAAGCACGCGGAGCCCGCGCGGATGGCCAGCGATACCAAGAAGGGTATCGAGCGGCTGCGCCGCCTGGGCAGAGGAGCGCTGGATGGCTGGTCGTGAGCTGTTCGAGGTGATGGGCTCGCTGCGGAGCGTCCGGGAGTTCTCGGACCGTCCCGTGAGCGAGGAGGCGCTGCGAGCGGTGCTGGAGATGGCGACGCGGGCGCCCAACGGGGGCAATCAGCAGAGCTGGCGCTTCATCGTCATCCGCGACGCGGCGGTGCGCCGGGAGGTGGGCCGTCTCTACCAGGCGGCGATGCTCCAGCAGCTCAAGGCCGCGACGCCCGAGGAGGCGGCGGCGCGACCGGGCCTCTCCCGGACGCTGCGCGACGCCATCCATCTGACCAAGACCATCGGCCAGACGCCGCCGGTGCTCGTCATGTGCTGCGTGCAGAAGGGCTACGGGGCCGACCCGGGGGCCACGATCTTCCCGGCGGTGCAGAACCTGATGCTGGCGGCCTGGAGCCTGGGCCTGGGCACGGTGCTGACGACGGTCTGGGAGCACCAGGAGCAGGAGATGCGCGCAACCCTCCATGTCCCCCAGGACTTCCGGATGGCGGCGCTGATCCCCGTTGGCTATCCGGGGCGCCCCTACGGCCCGCCCAAGCGCAAGCCGCTGGACGAGGTAGTGTACCGAGACCGGTGGGGGAAGTAGGGGAGAGGGCAGCCCCCCTTCCCTCGCAGGGAAGGGGCAGGGGGTTAGGGCCTGCTACAGGTAGTGCCCCAGGAACATGCCGCCCAGGACGTGCAGATGGGCGTGGTGCTGGCTCTGCATGGCGTCGGGGCCGATGTTGGAGAGGAGCCGGTAGCCGTTGGGGCAGTGCTGCCGCCCCATCTCCGTGGCCACGGCGCCCACCTTCGCGAGGTCGCGCCACATCTCCTCCTGCGACAGGTGCTTCTTGGGCAGGACGAGGAGCATGACGGGCGCCCAGCGCAGGATGTTGTCGATGACGATCACGTCGTCGTCCTCGTAGCGGAAGGTGGCGGGCGAGCGGCGGGCGACGATCTCGCAGAAGACGCAGTACGTGGGCATGGGGCGCTCGCAGGGCGGACTCCCGTCAAAGGGCGCTGCGGGAGCCTCGCGGGCGCCCGCGCGACCGGCCCGTCTCGGGCGGCCGGTCGGGCCCCTTCTCCAGTCCCGTCCGGTAGTCGGGCGCCTTGATCTCGTAGACGATGCTGAAGCGCTGGTCGTTGAGGCGCGACCAGACGCGCGGCTCCATCTGGTCGGGCGCCAGGCTTGAGGTGATGACGGTGGGCAGGCGGGTCAGACTCCGGTAGTTGAGGATCTGGTCCAGCTTCTCCCGCGCCCACGGCGTATCGGCCGACTCGCCGAAGTCGTCCAGCGCCAGGACGCCCGCGCGCTCGACGCGGTCCAGGGCCTCGAAGCTCCCGCCGCCGGGCTGAGTCTGAGCGGACAGCGAGCGCAGGTAGTCCAGCAGCTTGGGGACGAGGAGCATGAGCACGTCGTCGCCGCGCTGGCGGCAGTAGCTGGCGATGGCCGAGACGAGGTGGGTCTTGCCGCAGCCGTTTGGACCGATGTAGACCAGCCATCCCTCGGGCTGCTGGGCGAAGCGCTGGGCTAGCTTCCATGCCTCGCGCAGGTTCTCGCGGATGGGGCCGCGCAGGTCCGGGCCGTCCGGGTTGAACGTCTGGAAGGTCATGTGGGGCAGGACGAGATCGAGCTGATCGACGCCGTGGCCGGCGACCCGGCCGGTCGGGGCCAGGCGCACGAGGCGCGAGAGGGCCGGGTCCGTCAGGCGCGCCCGGACCCGCTCGTCCAGCCTCTCCAGGGGCACGTCCGTGGTGACGACCGTAGGCGCGCCGGCGTTGTAGCGGTGCCCCAGGAGCTGCGTGAGCTTCTCCCGCGCCCACGGCGTGGCCGACTCGGTGCCCAGGTCGTCCAGGATGAGCAGGGGGACGTTGCGGATCTGGTCGAAGAGCTCATCGTAGGCGATGTCGCTCTGGGGGGCGTAGGTGCCGCGCAGGTGGTCCAAGAGGTCGGGCACGGGCAGGAAGAGGGCGGGCAGGCCGCGGGCGATGCAGCGGGTGGCGATGGCGGCGGCGAGGCGCGTCTTGCCGCTGCCCGCCGGCCCTTCGATGACGAGCCAGCCCTGGGGCGCCTCGGCGTAGCGGCGCGCGACCTCCAGCGCCGTCTGGAGGACGGGGTCTGGCTGGCGGCCCGCGGCGGCCTGGGCGGCCAGGCTCTCGAAGGAGACGTCCTTCAGGCTGCCCAGGTTCGAGAGGCGGGTCAGGCGCTCGAACCGCCCGGCCTCGTACTCCTGCACGCGGCAGGCGCACGGGAAGAGCCGCCCGAAGTCCGGGTGGTTCAGGGGGACGTCGCGGCGGAGCCAGCCGATGCCTCCGCAGGCGGGGCAGCCGCCTGCGGAGGGCTGGCCGTTACCGTCTGGGTCCGGGTCCGCCGACGATGTAGCCGCCCGGCCCGGCGCCGCCTCGCCCGCGTATCGTTTCAGGACTTCGCCAATGGTCTCCATGCGCCCGTCCTTCGGCCTGCCAGCGCTCCAGGATGCGCTGGATGTAGCGCCACCGCCGGCGGTTCATGCGCACCGCCTCCCGGAAGGCCTCGACGATCCACGCGTAGGGATAGCTCTGTTCGGCCTCCCGCAGCTCCTCCGTGATGAGGGGCGAGAGGGGGCCGATGTTCTCCTCGTAGAGGGCGAAGACGTCGCGGTGCTCCGGCGGCTCGGGCAGGGCGTCGGTCTTTGGCAGCGCGCCCAAGTCTACCTCGCCGCGCTGGACACGCGCGATGGCCCGCTGGCTCTCCTCGGTGTTCTGGAAATACAGGTGGTCCGTCCCCTCGGGCCGCTCCAGGGCGAGCGACAGGAATGCGCCGCGGGCCAGGACCGCTTGCAGTCCCCGCGAAAGCTCCTCGGCGGGATCGCGGCCCTCCAGGGCCATGCTGGACATAAGGTCGAGGTCGCCGCGCATCTCGCGGAGCGTCACGAACCGTGGGTAGCCTTTCTTCAACGAGAGGCGGTTGAAGAGGAAGAGGGTCACCTTCAGCTCCACCAGGTCGTCCACGAAAGGCAGGACCTGGGTGAAGAAGACGTTGGGGATGGGCGTCTGCCGCGACACCGAGCGGAATCCGGCGAAGGCGCCCGGCCTTTGCATGGTCATTTCGAGATCACCCTTCGACAGGCTAAGGACGAACGGTTTATGACTTGCACTGCTGGTCCCGGAAGACGATAGCCTTCGCGGACAAGGCCTTCGGGGCGAAGGCGGGCATGGCTAATTCGAGCCCACGAAGGCGTTCTTGAAGGTGGTGGTCCGCTCTTCGAAGTAGAGCTGCACGGTGCCCTGAGGCCCGTGACGGTGCTTGGCGATGATGAGCTCGGCGATGCCCTTGGGATAGGGACGGTCCGGGTGCAGCTTCTCCCAGTCCTCCTGGCGGTGGAGCACGTCCTCCCGGTGGATGAAGATGACGACATCGGCGTCCTGCTCGATGCTGCCGCTCTCGCGCAGGTCGGAGAGCATCGGCCGGTGGGGTTGGCGGGACTCCACCGCGCGGCTGAGTTGAGAAAGGGCGAGCACCGGCACGTCCAGGTCGCGGGCCAGGCCCTTGAGGGAGCGGGAGATCTCGCTGACCTCCTGGACGCGGTTGTTGGAGCCGGCGTGGCTATCGCCGTGCATGAGCTGGAGGTAGTCGACGATGACGAGGTCGAGGCCCTGCTCCATGTGGAGCCGCCGGGCCTTGCTGCGCATCTCCACGACGCCCAGGAGCGGCGTGTCGTCGACCCACATGGGCAGCTCGGAGAGATCGCCGATGGCGGGCAGGAGGGCCGCCTCCTCGGACTCGGACTGCTGGCCCTGGCGGAACTGGCGGAGCTTGTAGGTGTCGATGCGGGAGACGCTGGAGAGGAGGCGGTCCGCCAGCTGCTCCTTGCCCATTTCAAGGCTGAAGATGGCGACGTGGGCGGTGGCCTTTTTGGAGGCGTTGTAGGCCACGTTGAGGGCCAGACTGCTCTTGCCAAGGCTGGGCCGCGATGCCAGGATCACCAGGTCCGAGCGCTGGAGGCCCCCCAGGATGTGATCGAGGTCGATGAAGCCGGTGGGGACGATCTCCGGCGCGTCCGGCCGCAGGGTGGCGCTCATGCGCTTCTCGGCCAGGTACTGGTTCAGGATGACGTTGAGGGGGATGAAGTCGCGGGATATCTCGCCGGCGTGGATACGGAAGAGGAGGTCTTCAGCGGAGGTGAGCGCGGCGTCCACATCGGGCCCGCCCTCGTGGCCGATACGCTTGATCTGCTCGCCGGCGTCGATGAGACGGCGCATCATGGCGGTGCGCTTGACGATGCGGGCGTAGTGCTCGGCGTGGGCGGCGGTGGGGACCTTGACGACGAGGCCGGAGAGGTAGGTGGGGCCGCCCATGGCATCCAGGACGCCCTGGCGCTCCAGCTCGTGGGCCAGGGTGACCTGGTTTACCTTCTCGTCGCGCAGATCGAGGGAGACGCAGGCCTTGTAGCAGGCGCGGTGGCGCTCGAGGGCAAAGTCGTCGGGCCCGAGGATGGACGAGACCTTGTGGAGGGCCTTGCCATCGATGAGGAGGGAGCCGATGACCGCCTCTTCCGCCTCCAGGTCTTGAGGCGGCAATCTGTCCGCATTCACGGCGGGTCTCCCGAGAAAAGCGAGGACCGGTGAGGCCCTCGGGCGGCTAGGCGTCGGACTTGGATTCGGCCTCGCCGGAGGCCGGCGCCGCGGCCTTCTTCCCGGCGGCCTGGAGCTCGGCGACGACCTCTTGGGCGGTGGGCTCGGCTTCGGCCTCGGCCTGCTCGCCCGGAGAGGCGACGACGAGGGTGACCTTGACCTCGATCCCCGGATGCAGCTTGACGGGGATCTGGTAGGTCCCGAGTTGGCGGATAGGGTCCATGATGACCCTGCGGCGCTCGACGTCGCGGCCGGCGAGCTTGCTGATCTCGGCGGCGACCATGAGGTTGGTGATGGCGCCGTAGAGGCGGTCGTTGCGGCCCGCGCGCGCCTGGATCGCGATGGTGGCGCCGGCCAGCACGCCGACCACCTGCTTCATCTCGGTCTCGGTGGCGTCGCGGCGCT
>CAZKTO010000058.1:0-12027 GCA_964555685.1 uncultured Dehalococcoidia bacterium | reverse complement strand
CTGGAGCCGCTTCACACGGTTCATCTGGTCGGGCGTGGCGAGGACGGCCAGCTTCTGGGGGAAAAGGTAGTTGCGGGCGAATCCGCCCTTGACTTCCTTGATGTCGCCGGCGTAGGCCGTGCCGGAGACGTCCTCGATGAACAGTACCTTCATGGTGGCTCCGATCTACGGGCCGGCCGGGTGCGATAGCGCGCTCTATTATAGGGTCCTGGGGGCCGCAAGGACAAGGACGGCCTGGCCGGGCGGGGGGATTGATTTTGTGGCGGGACGTGGCTACGATACCGTCACCTTCGCCGGATGCCGTGGTGGAAGCCGGCGGGATGCGAACGCCACATGCCGATTGACCCATGGGCAGAGACGCCACCAAGGCGTCGGGCGCCCTCGTTGTATCACAGGGAGGAGGCCGGATGATGCGCGCTGTAAGGAAGATCGTTGGGCTCCTGTCGATCGTCGTGGCGGTGGCGTTGACCGCCGCCGCATGCGGTGGAGGCGAGGAGGAGCCCACGGCCGCCCCCGCGCCCACGCAGGCTCCCGCCGCCACGACGCCGCCCACAGCCGCCCCCACGGCGCGCCCGGCGGCGACGCCTGTCCCCACGGCCGCCCCCACGCCGACGCCATTCCTTGGCGCCGTCACCCCTACGCCGACGGCGGCGGGCGAGCGCATCAGGACGGGCGGCATCCTGAGGATGCGCGAGCTGCTCCCCTTCGAGCCCATGGACACCTACGATATCCGCAGCAAGTTCGGCGTCCTGTGGCTCCAGAACATCCTCAGCAATCTGGTCCGGCAGGACCCCGCCGAGCCGGCCAAGGTCATCGCCGACCTCGCCGAGCGCTGGACCCTCAGCGCCGATGGCAAGACGTATACCTTCTCCCTCCGCCCCGGCGTCAAGTGGCACGACGGAAGGCCCCTCACCGCCAAGGACGTGCTCTTCAACTTCGACCGGGCCAAGAACCCGCCAAGCGCGCTGATCGTCTCCAACGCACAGCCGCTCAAGGTCGTCGATACCATGACGGCAGTGGACGACCAGACGTTCCGGGTCACGCTGACCAGGCCCAGCGCCTACTTCCTGGCGGGGGTGGCCGCGCCGTTCTTCCTGATGTACCCATCGCACATCGGGAACGTGACGGACAACTGGAGAGGCAACCCCGTCGCCACCGGGCCCTTCCGGATGACGGACTATAAGGCCAACATCTCGGCCAGGCTGACGCGCTACGAGGGCTATCACCACAAGGACGCCGAGGGGCGCGCACTGCCCTACCTGGACGGTATCGACTTCCAGTTCATCACCGATGGCACGGCGACGCTCGCGGCGTTCCGCACCGGCCGGCTGGACTGCGGCTGCGGCTCCGACTTCACCACGCCCCAGGGCGACTTCATCAAGAAGGCGCACCCCGAGGTGACGGTGGTGGAGTTCAGCGAGGACGCCATCCACTACTTCTTCAACAACAAGGCGCCCTGGGACAACCCGAACGTCCGGAGGGCCGTCCACCTGGCGCTGAACTTCTCCGAGCTCAACGCGGTGAGCCGAGGCGGCAAGGGCTTCTACCCGCCCACCTTCATCCTGGCAAAGGAGCTGGGAGGGAGCTGGGCGCTGCCCGCCAGCGAGATGCGCGCCTATCCGGGCTACCGGCTGCCCAAGGACCAGGATCTGGCCGAGTCCAAGCGGCTGCTCCAAGCGGCGGGGATCGACCCCACCAAGATCAAGATGCGCGTCCAGGGGATCGGCTTCTACCGCGACTTCACCGAGGCCTTCGCCACGCAGCTCAAGGGCCAGGGCTGGAACGTAGACCTGGTGGTCAACCCCACAGGGGGCCAGCAGACGGCGGCCTTGCGGCAGGGCGACTTCGACATCTCGTTCAACGGCGGCGGCCGGGCGATCGACGACCCCGCCGACATCTTCCTGGAGTACACCATCTCGGCGGGCGGCTCCAACTTCGGCAAGTGGTCCTACCCGGATATCGACAAGCTGGCGGCGGACCAGGACGCGGAGTTGGACCGCGCGAAGCGGGCCGCCACGATCGAAGAGCTACAACGAAAGGTGTTGAACAATCTCGAGTTCGTGCCGGCCATGAACATCGTGACCAGCAAGGTGCTGTGGCCGTGGGTGAAGGGGTTCTTCCCCGGCCGGTACGACGTCTCTTCGGCCCTGCGGCTGGAGCGGCTCTGGCTCGACCGATAGAGCGGCGGCGCGAGGCGAACCGACGGCGCGCTCTGCTCCGAGGTCGCTAACGGGAGCTAGGACGGCGTCGGACGCTGACCGGCGACGTGGCCGCGGCCTCGAGCCCGCCGCGGTAGGCCTCCGCCATCCGCGGCACCGTTACGCGCAGGGCGCTCCCCAGGACGAGCGAGGACCCGCCCACGACGCCCAGCCGGGTCAGGGGCACCTGGCGCCGCGCGGCGGCCTGCTCCAGCCAGCCGATCTCCTGGGCCGCCACCGAGACGACGATCCGCGACTGGGCCTCGCTGAAGAGGGCCGCGTCGACGCGCCCGTGGATAACCTCCTCGGCGGAGAGGCCGATGCCGCCCAGAATGCAGCCCTCGGCCAGGGCGACGGCCAGACCTCCGTCCGAGCAGTCGTGGGCGCTCTTGAGCTTGCCCGCGGTGATGGCCTCGCGGCAGAGCTGCTGCACGCGGCGCTCGAGGTCGAGGTCGATCCTGGGCCGGCCCTCGACGCGGCCATGGACGACCTCGAGATACTCGCTCCCGCCCAAGGTGGCCGCCTCCTGCGCCGGGTCGCCCGCGAGGAGGACGACGTCGCCCGCGTCCTTGAAGGCCGGGGTGCAGCGGCGGTCGATCTGCTCGATCAGGCCCAGGGCGCCGACGATGGGCGTGGGGTAGATGGCCTCGCCGCGGGTCTCGTTGTAGAGGCTGACGTTGCCGCTGACGACGGGGATGGCGAGAGCCTCGCAGGCGGCGGCCATGCCGCTGATGCAGCGCTCCATCTGGTAGTAGACCTCGGGCCGCTCCGGGTTGCCGAAGTTCAGGCAGTCGGTGATGGCGATGGGCTCGGCCCCGACGCAGGCGAGGTTGCGAGCGGCCTCGGCCACGGCGATGGCGCCGCCGGCGTAGGGGTCCAGGTAGCAGTAGCGGCCGTTGCCATCGGTGGCGAGGGCGAGGGCCTTGGACGTGCCCTTGACGCGCAGCAGCGCCGCGTCGGCCCCGGGGGCGATGACGGTGTTGTCCTGGACTTGATGGTCGTACTGGCGGTAGACGCTCTCCTTGCTGGCGATAGTGGGCGAGGCGAGGAGCGTGAGCAGGACGTCGCTCCAGGGCGCCTCGGGGAGCGGGAGCGCTGAGAGGTCGGCCCGCTGGAGGGCGTCGAGCCACACCGGCGGGCGCGAGGGCGGCTGGTAGAGAGGCGGGTCCGCCAGGAGCCGGATGGGCAGCTCGGCGACGGGCCGGCCGTCCTCGAAGACGCGGGCCATGCCATCGCTGGTGATCTCGCCGACGATGGCCGATTGCAGGTCCCACTTATCGAAGATGGCCCGGACGGCCGCCTCGCGCCCCGGCTTGACGGCCACCAGCATACGCTCTTGGGACTCGGAGAGCATGACCTCGTAGGCGTTCATGCCCTGCTCGCGGCGGGGCACGCGGCTCACGTCCAGACGGAAGCCGGTGCCGCCCTTGGCCGCCATCTCCGGCGCGGCGCTGGTGAGGCCGGCGGCGCCCAGGTCCTGCATCGCCACGATATGGCCGGTGGCCGCCAGCTCCAGACAGGCCTCGATGAGGCACTTCTCCAGGAACGGGTTGCCGACCTGGACGGCGGAGCGGAGCTCCCGGTCCTCCTCGAACGTGCGGGAGGCGAGGCCCGAGGCGCCGTGGATGCCGTCGCGGCCCGTATCGGCGCCCACCAGCATCAGGATGCTCCCCGGGACCGAGGCCCCCGCGGAGACGATCCGGTCCTTCGCCAGCAGGCCGACGCACATGGCGTTGACCAGGGGGTTCTCCGAGTAGCAGCGGGCGAAGACGACCTCGCCGCCGACGTTGGGGACGCCGATGCAGTTGCCGTACCCGGAGATGCCGCCGACGACACCCTCGAAGAGGTGCCGGTTACGCGGCTCCGTGAGGGGCCCGAAGCGCAGCGAGTTGAGATTGGCGATCGGGCGGGCGCCCATGGTGAAGATGTCGCGCACGATGCCGCCGACGCCGGTGGCCGCGCCCTGGTAGGGCTCGATGGCCGAGGGATGGTTGTGCGACTCGATCTTCAGAGTGACGGCGAGCCCGCCGCCGATGTCCACGGCCCCCGCGTTCTCTTTCCCGGCGCCCACCAGCACGCGCGCGCCCTTGGTGGGGAACTTGCGCAGCAGGAGCTTCGAGTGCTTGTAGCCGCAATGCTCGCTCCACAGCGAGCCGATCATGCCCAGCTCGACGGAGTTGGGCTCGCGCCCCAGCCGCTCGACGATCATCTCGTACTCGCGGTCGGAGAGGGCGACGGACTCGAGCTCTTGCCTGGTGGGGGGCATGGGGGCTCCGGAACAGGGGTCAAGGATTTAGGGTTTAGGAGCTACAGATGGATGCATAAGTTCCTAAACGACCTGGCGCTCTGGACCTCTCCCTCCTGTCCCCCTCCTGAAGGGAGAGGGACGATACCCCCTTCCTCTTTAGGGAAGAGCCTGCCCTGAGTCTTCCGAAGGGGGGCCAGGGGGTTAGGTCCGAGGCCCCCCCGGCACCCTGGTTTAGATCTCAATGCTCGGCTCTGTAGGAACCAGCGACGTCGAACAAGGGGCGGGGGACATGGTAGCACATCCTCCTCCACACCTGGCCCCGCCCGCCTCGGGCTGGGGTCGGGCCTTCTCCCCTTCCCATGTTGGGAAGGGGCCGGGGGTTAGGGCCGTCTCCGCGCCGTTGCCGGACGTCCGGCGCGGCCCGTATAATCCCGGCGTATCCCCACTGCGCGAGGAGCGGCGTCTCATGGACTATCGCGTCATCTCGGCCGACTGCCACGTGCTGGAGCCTCCGGACACCTTCACCGACCGGGTGCCAGCCAAGCTTCGAGACCGGGCCCCGCGCATCGCCGCAGCGGCCGAGGGCGGCGAGGGCTGGCAGGTCGAGGGTGAGCAGGTCCACTCCTTCGGCCTCGATAGCGCCACCGTCTTCGGAGCCTATGAAAACTACAAGCAGCGCGGCCTGCGCTTCAAGGATGTCGCCAAGGGCGGCTGGGACCCCAAGGTGCACCTGGCCGACATGCGGAAGGACGGCGTGGACGCCAGCGTGCTCTATCCGGGCGTGGGCTTCCGGATCTACAACATGAAGGACAGGGAGCTGCGCCTGGCCTGCATGCGGGCGTGGAACGACTGGCTGGCCGAGTTCTGCTCGTACGACCCGGCGCGGCTCATCGGCCCGCCCATGCTGCCCACCGAGGAGGACGATATCGCCGTGGCGGTGGCCAAGCTGGAGCGCCGCGTCCGCGAGCACAAGATCAGGACGGCCCAGGTCCCCATCTTCCCCTGGCGCCGCTACTACGAGCCCTTCTACGACCCGCTGTGGGCCGCCGCCGAGCGCCTGGGCATCCCCATCGCCATCCACCGGGGGCTCCAGCGCCCCTTCGCCTGGGGCTCCACCCGCGAGGGGCCGTGGATGGCCAACCAGGTCATGCGCGACTTCTCCTACACCATGCCCATCGCCGATCTCATCTTCGGCGGCGTCTTCGACCGCTTCCCCAAGCTCGTCATCGTCTCGGCCGAGGGGCGCATCGGCTGGCTGGCCCACTTCGTCGTCCGCGCCGACGAGAGCTACCGGCGCCACCGCCACTGGCTCAAGGCGAGCCTCAGGCGAATGCCCAGCGAGTACGTCAAGTCGAACGTCTACTCGACCTTCATCGAGGACCGGCTGGGGATCACGCAGCGGGGGATCATCGGCGTCGACAATCAGATGTGGTCGTCGGACTATCCGCACAGCGACTCGTCGTGGCCCCACTCGAAGGAGCTGAACCGGGTGCAGTTGCGGGGGCTGCCGCAGGCGGAGAAGCGGAAGCTGCTGGCGGAGAACGCGGTCAGGCTGTATAGGTTGAAGAGTTGATCCTCACCTCCTGCCCCCTCTCCGATCCGGAGAGGGGGTGCCCCTTCGGCTGCGCTCAGAGCCTGCCCTGAGCCTGACGAAGGGACAGGCTCCAGGCGGGGGAGAGGGCTATCCTTGACCCCTCCTTCCTCTGTCCCCTATCCTGGATTTACACTTTCTTCAGAGCGATCCCTTGCCCTCCACCCAAGCCCTCGTCGACCGCATGCTCCGGGGCGACCAGACCGCCCTGGCTCGGCTCATCACCATCGTTGAGCGGGAAGGCCCTGAGGCCACCGAGGTCCTGCGCCTGGCCTACCCGCACGCCGGCAAGGCCTACCGCGTCGGCTTCACGGGCCCGCCGGGGGGCGGCAAGAGCACTCTCGCCGACGCCCTCATCACCCACCTGCGCGACGGCGGCCGGCCCGGCGCCCCCACCATCGGCGTCATCGCCGTCGATCCTTCGAGCCCCTTCACCGGCGGCGCGCTCCTGGGCGACCGCATCCGGATGGAGCGGCACTACAAGGACGAGGGCGTCTTCATCCGCAGCATGGGCTCGCGCGGCGGACGCGGCGGCGTTCCCAGCGTCGCCCAGCGAGCCGCCACGCTCCTCGAGGCCTCGGGCAAGGACTACGTCTTCATCGAGACGGTGGGCGTGGGTCAAACGGAGTTGGACGTGATGGAGGCGGCCGATAGCATCGTCGTGGTGCTGGTCCCCGAGGCCGGCGACTCGATCCAGACGATGAAGGCCGGGCTTATGGAGATCGGCGACATCTTTGTGGTCAACAAGGCCGACCGCGAGGGGGCCGACCGCCTGGCCGCCGATGTCGCCATCAGCCTGCGCCTGGGGGCCCAGGACCCCTCGCGCGAGACGCCCGTGCTGACGACCCAGGCCCACCGGGGCGTGGGCGTCAAGGAGCTGGCCGAGGCGATCCGCAAGCACCGGGAGGCGATGGAGCGCTCGGGCGAGCTAAAGCGGCGGCGGGAGCGGCGGGCGTCGGCCCAGTTCTTCAAGACGGTCGAGGAGCGGCTCGCCGCCCGGTTGCACGATCTCATCGCGCGCGACGGCGGGGCACGGGCGCTGCTGGAGCAGGTGCGCGCCGGGGCCATGGACCCCTACTCGGCGGCGCTGGCGCTGCTGCGGGACCATGCGTTTCTGCGTAATGAGTGACGGGTTTCCGTCATTGCGAGGAGGCTCGACAGTCGGGCTGACGGGCGGAAAGCGGCCCCCCGCCGCAGGCGGGGGCTCCGGAGGCGTTTGCCTCGGAAGCACGTTACACGACACATCGAAGGTTACTCAACCGTTGCGCTCTTGGCTTCCTGGAGTTGGCAACGCCCTAACCCCCTGGCCCCCTTCCCTAAAGAGGAAGGGGGTATCGTCCCTCTCCTTGCAGGAGAGGGACAGGAGGGAGAGGGCCATACTGTTCCTGCTGCGATCACGATTGTTCAGACACCAGAAGCCCCGCCCGCCACAGGCGGGCTGCGGGGAGCTTCATCCTGAGCCCTTCGGCTGCGCTCAGGGTAAACTCCGCCCTTCGGCAGACTCAGGGTAAACTCCGGATCTGGGGCGGGGTCGAACCCCCTTCCACTTTAGGGAAGGGGGAGGCCAAAGGCCGGGGGTTAGGTCGAACCCCACGCGCCCGGCCTCGCATCGAACCTTTCGGCGCATGCGGTCGGCGGGGCCGCCCGCGCTATCCCAGGCTGTAGAATGGAGCCGGGCCCTTCGTGAGGAGATTCCGCGCATGGCGTCGCCCGTGACCTACGACGTGCTCATCATCGGCCAGGGGGCCGCGGCCTTCAGCGCGGGCCTCTACGCGGCGCGCTACCAGATCAAGCCCATCGTCATCGGCGAGAGCTTCGGCGGCGAGACGGGTACCGGCGGCACCATCGAGAACTACCCGGGCTTCCTGGCCATCGAAGGGCTCGACCTGATGCTCAAGATGAAGGAGCAGGTCACGAAGTACGACGTCCCCGTCGTCGATGAGAAGGTCACCCGCATCGCGCGGGAGGGGGACTGCTTCGTGGCGGAGACGGGCGAAGGGCGCTATCCCGGGCGGACGGTGGTGCTGGCCGTAGGCCGGGAGCGGCGCCGGCTGGGCCTGCCGCACGAGCGGGAGTGGACGGGCCGCGGCATCTCCTACTGCGCCGTCTGCGACGCGCCTCTCTACCGAGGCAAGGTGGCGGGCGTCGTCGGCGGGGGCGACTCGGCGGTCAAAGGGGCCATTCTCTTGAGCCAGTACGCCCGCCAGGTCTACATAATCCATCGCGGCGAGCGCTTCACCCGGCCCGAGCCCCTCAACGCCCGCATGCTGGAGGAGCGGCCCAACGTCGTCCAGGTGCTCAAGACCACCGTCGTCGAGCTCAAGGGCAGGGATGGTCTGGCGGGCGTCACCCTCGACCGGCCGCTGAACGGCTCCGCCGAGCTGGCGCTCGATGGCCTCTTCATCGAGATCGGCTCCGACCCGAACGTCGATCTGGCGCAGCAGCTGGGCGTGGCCCTCACGCGCCAGAGCGAGATCGACGTGGACCGGCTGATGCAGACGAGCGTGCCGGGCGTCTTCGCCGCGGGCGACGTGACCAACGGCTCCGGCCACCTCAAGCAAACGATCACGGCGGCGGCCCAGGGGGCCATCGCGGCCACCTCCGCCTACGGCTACGTCTCGACCCATCGGAACGCCTGCGCCATGCACGCCGTCGGGTTCAGCATGGAGTGAGGCGGTACCCCATCCCGTGCGCGCCGAAGACGCTATCATCGCCATCGACCTGGGCGGGACCAACCTGCGGGTGGCCCTGCTGGACCGGCGCGCCGCCGTCCTGGGCCGCCTGAGCGAGCCGACGCGCGCCGAGGAGGGCCCCGACCGGGTGGCCGGCCGGGTGGCGGAGATGGCGTCGCGCCTGCTGCGCGAGCGGGGTCTCACGCGGGCGGCGGCCGTGGGCGCGGCCCTGGCGTCGCCCCTCTCCCGCGACGGGGTGATGCTGCACCCGCCGAGCCTGCCGGGATGGAAGCGGGTGCCCTTCCAGTCGCTCCTGGCGCGCCATTTCGACGCGCCCGTGTGGGTGGGGAACGACGCGACGCTGGCCGCCCTGGGCGAGCACGTCTTCGGCGCCGGCCGTGGCGTCGATGACCTGGTCTATCTCACCATCAGCACCGGCGTCGGGGGCGGCGTCATCGCCGGCGGGAGGCTGCTCCTGGGAGCGCGGGGCCTGGCCGCCGAGCTGGGCCATATCATCATCGACCGGAACGGTCCGCTGGCCCGATGCGGCCACGCCGGGTGCCTGGAGAGCCTGGTCTCGGGGCCGGCCATCGCCCGGCGGGCGGCCGAGGGCCTGCGAGCCGGCCGCGAGAGCTCGCTTTGGGCGCTGGCCGGCGGTCCGGACGCGGTGCAGCCGGCGCACGTCTTTCAGGCGGCGGCCGAGGGCGACGCCTTCGCCCGCGAGACCGTCGGAGCCGTGGCGCGCGATCTCGGCCTGGGCATCGCGAGCCTCGTCCACGTCTTCAACCCCAGAAAGGTCATCATCGGGGGCGGCATCTCCCAGAACTGGGCCGCGCTGGAGCCGGGCGTCCGCGAGACCCTGGAGCGCACGGCGATGCCGGGCTTCCTGGACGGGCTGGAGGTCACGACGACGCGCTTCGGCGACGACGTGGGCCTGGTGGGCGCGGCGGCCCTGGTGCTCCAGGAGATGGCGGGCCCTCATGCCCCAGGCGGCGGCCCGGGTTGTTGACGGCGTCAGAGGACCATCGAGCGGCGCCCAGGGTCTTTCAATTATGCGGCGCGTGGGGCGCTGGACCCTTCGCCCCCTCTCTAGCTCTCCCCCTCGAAGGGGGAGAGAGGAACCCCTTCCCCCTCGAGGGGGAAGGTCAGGATGGGGGTGAAGGCAGGACTTTTGTAAGACCCTGGAGCGGCCCCTGACGCGGTGCGGGCTCCCAGCCCCGCCCGTGGTATACTCGCCGCGATTCCCGTTGCCGCTGGCGCCGCCATGTCCCAGGACATCCTCTACGAGAAGCGCGACCGCATCGCCACCATCACACTGAACCGGCTCCACGCCCTTAACGCCCTCACGCGCGACATGATGGACCGGTGGCTCCCCGAGATCTGGCAGGACGTCCAGGCGGACAAGGGCGTCTGGGTGGCCGTCCTGACTGCCGCCGGCGACCGCGCCTTCTGTAGCGGCCGCGATCTCAAGGAGGCCGCCTCGGCGGACGCGCCCAGGCCGCGCGCCTCGAGCCTCACGGAGCTGCGCATCACGGCTCGCCAGAACGGCGTCGAGAAGCCCGTCATCTGCGCCGTCAACGGCGTCTGCGCCGGCGGCGCCCTCGAGCTCATCGTCGATAGCGACATCGTCATCGCCTCGGAGAACGCCTCGTTCAGCAACGCCGGCGTCTCGGTTGGGACGGTGGTGACCTACGCGGCCATCGCCTGGTCGCGGTCGGTCCCCATGGGGGTGCTGAACCGGATGCAGATGACCGGCAAGCACGAGCGTATGAGCGCCCGGCGCGCCTACGAGCTGGGGATCGTCACGGAGGTGGTGCCCCCGGAGCGGCTCCAGGAGGCCGCGCGCGAGCTGGCCGAGAAGATCGCGCGGAACTCGCCCTCGGCGGTGCGGGCCGTCAAGAAGGCGCTCCAGCACGCCGTCTGGTCCGGCCTCGACGAGACGCTGGAGTACGCCCGGACCCTGAACCAGGCCCAGGCCGCCCACCCGGACCTCCAAGAGGGCGTGCGGGCCTTCGTCCAGAAGCGCGAGCCGCGCTGGCAGGTCGAATGACCGGGGTCCCGGCGTGAAGATCGGCTTCTCTCTGGGCGGCGTCCACCCGCGGTCGTACCTGGCCATCGCCCGGCGCGCCGACGAGCTGGGCTACGAGTCTATCTGGGTCCCCGAGCACCTGGTCTTTCCGGCCACCATCCGGTCGCCGCATCCCTACGCCGGCCCCGGCGCGCCCCCGTTCAATCCCGATACGCCCGCCTTCGACCCCTTCGTCCTGCTGGGCCATCTCGCCGCCGTCACCAGCCGGGTGCAGCTCTGCACCGGCGTCTATATCCTGCCCCTGCGCAACCCCTTCGTCACGGCGCGGGCCGCCGTCACCGTGGACATGCTCTCCGGCGGGCGGCTGATCCTGGGCGTCGGCATCGGCTGGCTGAAGGAGGAGTTCGAGATCGTGGGCGAGTCGTGGAGCAACCGGGCCGCCCGCAGCCGCGAGATCGTCGAGGTCCTGCGACGGCTCTGGAGCGAGGAGACGATCGAGCACCGGGGCCAGCACTACTCCTTCCCCGCGGCGCGCTTTCGCCCCAAACCGTCGCGCCCAGGGGGCATCCCGATCCACTTTGGCGGGATCACGCCCCCGGCCCTGCGCCGCGCCGCCGCGCTGGGCGATGGGTGGGTGGGCGTCCGGCACGGCCTCGACGAGACGCGGGCCATCGTGGCGCGGCTGACGGAGCTGCGTCGCGCGGCGGGGCGTCAGGACGCGCCCTTCGAGGTCACCGTCGGCCCCGATCAGCCCGTGACGCCGGACGTCGTCGCGCGCTATCGGGATGCGGGCGCGAGCCGGCTGACCGTGACGCCCTGGACGCGCCCCTCCCAGGGCCGCCTCACCGAGCAGCTCATCCTGGAGGGGCTGGGGCGCTTCGCGGAGGCGGTTGTGACGAAGGTCTGACCTGGTCCGGCAGGGGTGGGTTTCAATGGACTTTCTGCTTATATACCTAACGCCCCGGTTCAGCGGCGGCGCGCAGCGCCGTCCGCTGCAACCGGCGGGTTAGAAAGCAGGTCTCCATACTGCACGCCCATCGCGGCCGGCATCTTACGCCGACAGCAGGACTTGTGGAAGCGATGCGCGATCCCATGTCCATGGGCACACGTATGAGCGCGGGCGCGCCGTCGTGAGGCTCACACCACCGCGACCTTCACGCAGTGGATCGGCGGCAGCGAATCGAACAGGCAGTTCCACTCCTCGCCGCCGTCTCGCCCGATCCAGAGCTGTCCTGTCGTGGTCCCGAAGTAGAGCGCGGGCGACTTGAGCTCGTCGATGTCCATCGCGT
>CAZKTO010000057.1:10980-21315 GCA_964555685.1 uncultured Dehalococcoidia bacterium | reverse complement strand
CCCCCTTCCTCTTTAGGGGCCTTGCCCATAAACCCCCTCTTTTCATGATACTTTCTGGGCAGGGGCCTGGTTTGCCCAGAAAGTCGGCTCCAGGCCCAACTCGTAGATGGACTGAATCAGGACGCAGATGTTGTGGCAGAGCACTTTGCAGAGCACCTCATTGACTTGGGCTGTCGGCGTCTTAGAGCGGACGGCTCCGCCAAACTTGGCCTTCATCATGGAGAACGCCGTCTCTGACAGGCTGCGCTTGTGATAGTGCTCCAGGAACGCTGCCCGGTTGTACTGGTAGTAGGCGAACATCCAATTCCACAGGGGGTCAAACTTGTGGCCTAGCCCAGTGGCGAGGCTCCTGAACGGGATGTAGGGGGTTCCGCCCGCCACGTCCACCACATGGAGATTCTTGCGGGTGGAGTACGCCTTGTCCGCTGAGACCTCGTTGATGTTGAAGGTCTGGGCTGTGCGCTCCACCAGGGCCGGGAATTGCGCCCCGTCGTTGGATTCCGTCGGGGTCGCCTCTACACTGGTCACTACCTGAGTCTTGACCCCGATCATGACGTGCGTCTTTACCCAAGTCTGCCGCGACCGCTCCTTGCCCCACTTGTGGTCGAACCACCGGGCGTAGGTGGAGGTGGAGAACCCAGAGGAGTCCACGGCGAAGTCCGTCTCGATGGCCTTCAGAGGTTTGGCGCTCTCCTCAATCAGCGCCTTCAGGATGGGGGTCAACTCCGGCCTCTCTAGGTAGGAGAACATGGTGTTGTAGTGGGGTGCCTTGACCATATAGCCCTCACCCTGGGCCTCCCGGAGCGCCGTCATGGACCGTCGCCCGGACATCAGGCCGTAGACCTTGGAAGCGGCGGCATACACCACATCGCAGAGAGGGAGTGGTGGCCGTCCGGTGCCCTTGTAGGGAGGCTGCGGGATGCCATCGCACAGGCCCCGAAGCAACTTGGCAAAGTGCTCAGCTTCGTGAGTCTGGGCCTCGTTATAGGCGGGCCAGTCTTGGCGGTACGTCACCCGGACTGACTCGGTGTAGGTCTCGGTTCCGTCGGGCCGCGTCTCCCGCTGAATCACGAACTCCACGGCGTAGATATGCTTGCAGGGCAAGCGGCGCTCCTCAAAGTCTGGGCAGGTGCAATAGGGCTGCTCGCCCACCTTGACCACGTATGAACCGTTGCCCGACTGCGAGGGCACCCTCCACCCCAAGGGGTTCCGCTCGATCTTGCTCAGGGCCGCTATCCGAAGTCCCCGCTCTTGCCTTGCATCCATGCCACACCCCTCTAAGATGTACTTCAACAGTATTATACCGCAGAGGGGGTATAGTGTCAAGGGGGTATTGTCGGAGGGTGTATACTGGTAGCGGAGGGGGGTGATACTATGCCGACCCTGAAAACCATCAGATTGCAGGGGTTTCAGTGCGAACGGTGCGGACACTCTTGGGTGCCCTATGATCCAAAGAGTCCGCCCCGTGTCTGCCCCAAGTGCAAGTCGCCATATTGGGACAGGCCGCGTAAGAAGCAAGTGGCGACTGTATAGACCAGGGAAGCAGGGTGCCCGCCAACTTGCAAGGGCGGACGGGACACCCTGCTGGAGAAAAGGAAAGCTAGTCATGGCGACGGACCCGATATCTGGATATCAAGAAGCGCACACAAGGTATGACCGTGCCACCCGTGCCGTGGAGAACATGGTTGCACTGATCACGGCAACGTCCGACGCGCTGCGTCAAAACTGGAAACGCGTCAGTGTCTCCAACGTCGGCGTTGGCTTTCCAGCGGAGGTGAATCTTATTCGTGGCAATCCCTCTGTGAATGGCAGTGATTGGCCAGATGCCACACGTTTAGCTAAGACCCTCGCAGAGTGGCATACTGCGCGTCATGAATTAGACAATGCTTATGGCCGGATTCCTGAGAGCCAGCGCTCGGTGATTCAGCCGCCCCCACCCAAGTGACCTTGCTCGTGTCTGAGTAGAGATGGGTCACGTTTCCCGACTCATCCTCAACACAGAGTACGAACTTGTCATGCGTCAGACGCTCGGTGAGCGCTCCTACCAAGTTGAACAGCGCCACTAACAATGCACGGTCAGTCATTCCTCTCCCCTTTCTGGGCAGACTCCCGACTTTATGGGCAACGGCCTATTCATGGGCAAGGCCCCTGGGAGGGAAGGGGGAGTACGCACACCGCTCTCCGGCCCGGAGGGGGTAGGGGGAGAGGGGCAAGACATCCCGGCGCCCTACGCCCGCCGGGTAGTCCGGCGAGTCGGGGCCCGCTGGGCCGGGGCCCGCCGCAGCTCGATCGCCGCCGTAGCCTCGATCTCCACCTTGTAGGCGATGCTGCCGAGGCTCCTCACCACGATGGCTGTGACGGCCGGCTTCACCCCGGGGAAGGCCCGCTCGATCGCCGGATAGAGCTCCCGGCCCTGCTCGATGTCCGTCATGAAGCAGGTGAGCCGGACCACGTCCGCCATCTTGCCGCCCGCCGCCTCGACGACCTTGCGGATGTTCGCGAGGGCCTGCTGGGCCTCGGCGGCGAAGTCCTTGCCCCCGCCCGCTACCCGGCCGTGGGCCATGGAGCCCACCTGACCCGAGATGTGCAGGACGTTCCCCGCCAGAACGCCCTGGCTATAGAACGGGGCCTCGAAGTGGTCCTTGGGATTGATGGCCTTCTTTGGCATAGGGCACCTCGCAATGCTGGTCTCGCCGCCTGTTGACATCGCCGGCGGGGCGGGTATGGCGTCCGCCCGTCGAGGAGCAGGGGGCAGCGATGCGGGAGTATAGCATCATCTCGGCCGACGCTCACGCGAGCTCGCCGCCGGACATCGACGAGAGACGAGTCCCGGCGAGGCTGGCCGCCCGCCAAGACCTACGAACACCGCCTCCGGACCGGCGTCTGCGGCGCGGCGGATCGTTCCTGGTGAACAGGCGTCAACGAGTCCGGGGAGCGCGCCGCGGCGTGTCCAGATGCGTCGCCATTTCCAGGAAACGGTCCCAGGGCGTGGCGACCCAGGTCTCGGTGGTGCCGTGGCCAAAGGACCGGATGAGCAGGGCGACCTTGGCCGCGGTCTCGGGGTCCGGCGCCTCAAAGATGTCCAGGTAGTCGCACGGGCCCAGGACCGCGTAGTTCGCCAGCCACTTCACCTCCGGGCACTCCCGCTTGATGCGGTCCTCGGCCTGGCGGTTCAGCTCAGCCACTGATGCGGGCTTGGTGAGCGCCTCCGGCGAAAGCCTCGTAAGCATGATGTAGACAGCCATTCCCTGCCTCCTCTTTAGGTTCTTCCCTTCTTTTGGGCGCCTGCGGGAGCGGCGACCCCTCGGGCTTCCTTGGCCGGTCCCAGGCGCGGCAACGCCGGCTCGATGAGGCCGTAGCCGCCCACCTTCCGCCGGTACACAACGTTATACTGGCCCGTGTCTGCGTTCAGGAAGAAGAAGAAATCGTGTCCCAGCATCTCCATCTCGTCGATGGCATCCTCCGGGAACGAGGGCTTGATCTCGTGGCTCTTCATGCGCACGATGCGGCCCGTCTGGTCATCTTTCCGCAACCGCGTCGTCTCGTCGATGACCGCCTCCTTGATCGCCGCCGTCTCGCGGCGGCGCTCGAAGTAGACACGGCCCTTCCAGTCCCGGACCCGCCGCTCCAGGAGATCGTGGACGGCGTCAATGGTGGTGAACGTGTCCGCGCCCCGGTCTTCGACACGAAGCACGCTGCCATCCGCCGAGGCCGTCACCTGTACGCAGTAGCGCTTCTCCTTGGGCCGCGTGTGCTCGAAGGTCACCTCCACCGTGGCCGCGCGCAGATTCGGCACCAGGCGGATCTTCTTCTCCAGCTTGTCCAAGGCATATTCCTTGACGCGCTCCTTCGGCTCGATGCCACGGAGGGTTACCGTGATTTCAGCCGGCTTCTCTACGATCGCCATGGGACTCCTCCTGAGCGCCTCCGATGGTGACGAGGCGCCGCTCATTCTTGAATAGGCGTCTGCTGGTAGACCCGGTCGCCCGCCCTAACCCGGCTGGAAACCGTGACGTACACGTCGTCACCCGGGATAGCGCAGACCTCGCCGCTGTCCGCCTCCGCGAGCGCCACGACCGCCTCGGCGCCGAGCAGCGAAGGGCGGCCCACGCGGACCCGGTCACCGTGGCGCAACGGAGCCTCGGCGCGGACCCGAGCCCTGCCCAAGGGCCCCTCGTAGCGCACGACCCTTCCCACCAGGCGCAGCGGCAGCGGATTACCGCGAACAAGCGTATCATCCGGAGGGTTCTCGGTACGCTCCTCTTGACCCATCTCGGCGCCCACCAGCGCCGGCAGCCGTTTGGACGCCCGCAGCTTGTCCAAGGCCTGCCGCTCCAGCTGGCGAGCCCGCTCCCGGGTGACCCCCATCTCCTGGCCCACTTCCTCCAAGGTGCGGGGGCGGTCGTCGACGATCCCGAACCGGAGCTCCAGCACCAGCCGGAGTCTGGGCGGCAACTCTCCCAGGCTTTGTAGCACCGCCTCGCGGGTCAACTGCCTGATGGCCAGCTCCTCGGGCGACCAGGCGGAGGTGTCGACGATGAAGTCCTCGAGAGTGGCCTCCTCATCCTCGCCCACGGGCGTTTCCAACGAGATCGTGAACCGCCGTTGTTGGATGAGCTCCTCCACCGTGGAGACGGGCCACCCTAGTTCCCCCGCCAACTCCTCGGCTCTCGGCTGCCGTTCCAGCCGCTTCAGCAAGAGGCGTTCGGCTCTGTTGAGCTGCTGGACCCGCTCCACGACGTGCACGGGCAGGCGGATGGTGCGCCCCTGGTCGGCGAGCGCCCGGCTGACCGCCTGCCGGACCCACCACGTGGCATAGGTGCTGAACCGGTGGCCTCGGTGCGGGTCGAACTTCTGGACGGCCCGCATGAGGCCCATGTTCCCCTCCTGGATCAGGTCCAGGAGGGGCACGCCCCGGTTCAGGTACCTGCGCGCGATGCTGACCACGAGACGAAGGTTGGTCTCCGTGAGGCGGCGGGACGCAGCCTCTCCGGCCAGCGTCACCTGGGTCCACCACGCCCGCAGGGCGCCATCGTGCTGCTGAAGCCGTATCGCGGCGGCATCGCCCGGCCCGTCACCCGCCGGAGGGCCGCTACGGCTTGCCGAGTCCAGCATCTCGATGACCGGCGGCGGCAGCAGGTGCGACAGCCTGGAGAGTGCCCCGATCTTGGATACCACGGTGTCCTCGGGCTGGCGCGCCATGGAGGCCAGCTTGGCGCGCAGGTCAGGCCGCAGCCCGCCATCCAGCGCATCCCGCACCGGCGCGGAGAAGAGCAGCTGCGACGGCAGCTTTTCGCCCGGCTCCATCCCCAGCGTGGAGGCAAGCCGGTAAAGCCAGCCGTGGTGCGAAACCAGCTCGCGATAGATGTGGGCGCCCAGCTCCGCCCTGCTCGGGGTCCGGCCAAGCTCCGCCTCCGCCTTCCGGCGGCACCGATTGAACTCCTCTGCCTGCTCGACGGCCAGGCCCAGGGAGACCTCCTCCGCAGGGGTCAACAGCCGGTGCCGCCCGATGAGGCGCAGATAGTCGTGGACGGCGTCGGCCGCTTCGGCGGCGCGTTCGCGCTCCTCCATCTCCGCGCCTTCCGCGGTCCCCTCCGGGACCTCCTTCACGATGGAGCCGCCCGGCTCCGCACTCTTGAGCGGGCGTCGTTGCAAGCGTTGGACTTCGGGCATCCTCGTTGCTCCTCAATCCTCGTCAGACCTGCATCGCGGCGGCCGCGCGCGATTCGGCCGGCCGCAGATGGGTTTGGAACCAATCGACGGTCGCCGTGACCATCTCGCCGAATGCGTGCCCTTCTTCAAAGAGATGGCCGCCGCCCTCGATCACTCTCAGTTGGGAGCCGGGCGGCATCCGCCGGGCGGCCCGGCGTACCGAGGGCAGTAGCGGGTCGGCGTCTCCCACGATCAGCAGCGTGGGGACGCTCACCTGAGCCACAAGGCCCTCGTACCCGTCCAGCGGCGGGGCCCTCAGCACCACCGCTCGGGCCTCGACGCCGAGGCGCGTGGTGGCGTACAGCGCCGCCGTGCCGCCCGAACTGGAGCCCGCCACACCGATTCGCCGGGCGGCGAGTCCCGCAGGCGCCCCTGCGAAGCGCACCGCCGCGGCGATGTCATCGGCAAACTGCTCCACGGACGCGCCGGCATCGCCTTCGCTTTCGCCATGGCCCGATAGGTCGACGAGCAGGCTGGCGATGCCGGCATCGAGGAGCCGCGACGCGATGACGAGATTGCGTGGCGAATCCTTCCCGCTGCCCAGCCCGTGAGCGAAGACCACCAACGGCGCTTGCTCCCGGGGAAGCAGAAGCAGCCCCGCCAGGCGCCAGCCCCGGCTGTTGCGAAAAGAGACCGGTTCACCGTTCATGGCCGCTCGATTTGGGCGCTGCCGCTCTGCGCTGGTCCAGGAGCCGGCGCACCTCGTCGTCCGCTATGGGAGGGAAGTGCTGGTAGAACTGGCCCACGGCCCAGAAATCGGTGGGGGTTGCGAGGCAGAAGACCTCGTCCGCCAAGCGTTGGAGCGCCGACCATGCCTCGGACGAGGCCACCGGGGCGGCCACCAAGATGGACCGGGCGCCACGGCGCCGGACGCTTAAAACCGCCGCCTCCATCGTCGCGCCGGTGGCGATGCCGTCGTCAGCAATGATGACCGACGCACCGGCAACGTCAAGCGGCGCGTGGCCGCCCCGGTACCGCTGGTCGGCATCGCGGGCCTCCGCCAGCCGTTCCTGGAGCTCGCGGTCCAGGTAGGGCTTGGCCACGTCCAACTCCCTGAGCACGTCCTCACGGACAATGCGCGTGCCATCGGCGCACACGGCGCCGATCGCCAACTCCTCGCTGAAGGGCGCCCGGAGCTTCTTGACCACCAAGATATCCAGGGGTGCATCGAGCGCCTCCGCGACCTCGAAGCCGATAGGTACGCCACCGCGCGTGAGGCCGAGCACCACATCACATGTAGCACCCCGCCGGGCCAGGGCCAATCCAAGGGCCCGCCCCGCTGCCGTGCGGTCCTCGAACACGATCTCTTGGCTGGGTTCGAGTCGCCGATCCATGGGGTTCCTGCCTCGTGGTGCGCTTCCACCTGCCGGTGGCCCCGCGCGGATCGCCGTTCCAGGGTAGCGCAACACTAAAAATACGGACACAGGGTGTGTTCGCCATGCCGTCACAGCTGCAGGGCGTGAAGAACCCATGAACGCTCACGCCGCCTGGTCAACGCTCAGGGCGGCCCGGATTTGCACAAAGAGCGCCAACGTCCCGCATCACCCTGACCCCTTCGGCGGGGCTCAGAGCCCGTGAATTTTTCCTTCGTAGGGGCAACCCCCCGTGGTTGCCCCAGATGGGCGGGCACCCTTCGGCTTCCCCTGTCGCTGCGCTCAGGGCTTCGGCTCAGAACAGGGCAGGCTCCGGCCCGCCCCTACGGGCGATTTGTTCACAGCCTCTCAGGGGTAGGCTCTTCGACAGGATAGGTCCTTCGTCCGCCTGAGGCGGACTCAGGACTCGCCCCGACTTGTCGGGGCTCGGCTCAGTAGATCACCTGCTCGTCGGTCAGGCGCTGCACCTCGTCCTTGGGCATGCCCAGCATGCCGCAGAAGATGCGCTCGTTGTCGGCGCCCATGGGGCCGGCCAGCTTGTGGATGGCGCCCGGCGTATCGCTGAGACGCCACGGGATTCCGTACAGCACATCCTGCCGGGCCAGCCGCGCGTCCTCGATCTTCACGCTCGTCCGCCGGTACTGGTCGTGGGGGTCCAGGTAGACGTCCTCGAGCGTGGCGACGACGGCGGCCGCGACGCCGTGCCGCTGCAACAGGTGCATCGCCTCGTAGCTGGGGTGCTGGCGCGTCCAGAGGGCAACCAGCTCGTCCAGCGTCTCGCGGTTCTTCAGGCGCCCGAAGAGATCGGTGAAGCGCTCGTCCCGAGTCCACGGCGGGTCGCCCATGGCGCGGCAGAGGCCCTGCCAGTCCTCCTGCGTCTTGACGGCGATGGAGACCCAGCGGTCCTTGCCCGCGCAAGGGTAGATGCCGTGAGGCGACATGGCGGGGTGCCGGTTCCCCTGGGGCTGCGCCACCCGTTTGTTCATGCTGTAGTCCATGATCCCCTCGCCCACGAGGGAGGCCAGCGCCTCGTAGAAGGCCAGGTCGATGTGCTGGCCCTTGCCGGTGCGCTCCCGGTAGTGCAGGGCCGAGAGGACGGCGAAGGCCGCCGTCACGGCGGTGGTCGGGTCGGCGTCCCAGAAGTTCACCATCAGCCGGTCGTCGCCGGCGTAGCCCACGAGGCTATCGACGCCCGAGATGCTGTTGATGGAGGGGCCGTAGCCCATGAGGTCGCGGTAGGGGCCGTCCTGTCCCGCGGCGGACATCGAGACCATGATAAGATCGGGCTTCACCGCCTGGAGCGCCGGGTAATCGAGGCCGAATTTCCGCAGCACCCGCGGCGTGAAGTTCTCGATGACGATATCGCACCGCTTGACGATCTCCTTGACCAGCTCGACACCCCGGGGCTTGGTGAAGTTGACCGTGACGCCGGTGCGGTTGCGATAGACGAAGTTGGCGTCCAGCGTCTTGCGGATCTCGGAGGGGTCGCGGGCCAGGTTCCGCATCTGGTCCGTCCCGGCCTTGGACTCGATTCGGATGACCTCGGCCCCCATGTCGCCGAGGAGATGGGCGAGCACCGGCCCGGCCCAGACCTGGCCCAGGTCGGCGACGCGGTAGCCCTCTAGTGGGTACAACCCTTACCCTCCTTCGCCAGGATAGATCCTTCGCTTTCGCTCAGGACTCGCTTCGCTCGGCTCAGGACGGCGCCTGCCCCCTCTCCCTTGCCAAGGGAGAGGGGGAAAGAAAAGAGCCTGGGGGACACCCCCAGACCCCCGCCAGAGAGAGCGCACTCTCTCTGGACTCTCTCCCGCGCGGCTAATATTCGCATGACGCTACCCCGCGTTCACTCAAATGATTCCAGTGCGGCGCAGGTCCATGAGGTCCAGGGCGCTGAAGCCGATGAGCCCGCAGAGGACCTCGGCGTTGTGCTGGCCGAGCTTGGGCGCCGGGCGCCGGGCTCTCCACGGCGTCTCGGCGAGCTTGTAGGGTGCGCCCGGGTAGCGCAGCCGGCCCGCCTCCGGGTGGTCCAGATCGATGAAATAGCCGCGGGCGGCCAGCTGCGGGCAGTTGGCCAGGTCTTCCATGTTCTGGACGGCCTGGAAGGGGATCTGCTTCTCGCGGCACATCCGCCAGAGCTCCATCTTGGTGTGCTGGGCCAGGAACGGGCGCAGAAAGGCGTCCACCTCCTCCGGGTAGATCTTGCCCATGGACTCCCGGTCCTGGTAGCGCGGGCTCCTGGACCATTCGGGGTTGCCCATGAGCTCGATCCAGCGCTGCCAGTGCCGGTCCTGGACGGTGATGAGGCAGTAGTAGCCGTCCTTGCACGGCAGGATGACCCACGGGTAGCCGATGTAGCCCAGGCGGATGCCCCCGCGCATCGGGTAGAAGCCCACGTCCACGAAGTCGATGACGTTGAGGGTGTTGATGAGGGTGGACATGCACTCGGCGCTGGAGATATCGACGTGCTGGCCGCGGCCGGTCTTGCGCCGGGCGAAGAGGGCCGTCATGGTGGCGGCGGCGGCGTTGACGGCGCCCCAGTAGTCGCTGCGCGAGAGGGGCGTCGTGAGCGGCTCGCGCTCCGGGTCTCCCACGCGGTAGGCCACGCCGGCCAGGGCGGCGGCGTTGATGGCGTGGCCCTTGTAGTCCTTGTACGGCCCCTCGCGGCCGAACGCCGAGACGGAGGTCACGATGAGCCGAGGGTTGACCTCGCTGAGGGTCTCGAAGTCGAGACCCTGGCGCCGCGAGTCGGCGGGCTGCCGGTTCTCGATGAGGACGTCGGCCTGGCGGCAGAGCTCCTGGAAGATGTCCCGGCCCGTCGCCGTCTCGAGGTCGAGGGTGATGCCACGCTTGCTCGTGTTGAGGTAGAGGAAGAGGCCGCTGCGCTCCAGGTGAGGGACGTCGTTCGGGAAGGGCCCGTGGCGCCGGCTCTCGTCGCCGACCCGCGGGCGCTCGATCTTGATGACGCCGGCCCCCATGTCCGCGAACATCTTGGCGGCGTAGGGCGCCGAGATGGACTCGCCCACCTCGAGGATGCGCAGGTCCGAGAGGGCGGCGTTGTCTGGCTGGGCCAAGGCAAGCTCCTTGGGCTGGTACGGGACGGTCGCCGGGACGTACGGGCGGGGCGATTATATCGGCGAGCGGCGCTCTGTGACAACGGCCCCCGGAGCCGCTATCATATCCAGGCACGCGCACCAGGAGGAGGCCCCATGGACCGTACCATCGCGTCGCTGGAAGGCAGGACGGCCATCGT
>CAZKTO010000057.1:0-10970 GCA_964555685.1 uncultured Dehalococcoidia bacterium | reverse complement strand
CGTCACCGGCTCGGCGGGCGGCATCGGCAAGGGCATCGCCCTCGGCCTCGCCGCCTTTGGCGCCAGCGTCGTTATCGCCGATAAGGACGGCGCCGGCGCCCAGCGCACCGCCTCCGAGGTCCAGGCGATGGGCCCTAAGGCCCTCCCCGTGACCTGCGACGTCCGCGAGCTCGACCAGGTCAAGGCCATGGTCAAGGCCACCCTCGACCGTTTCGGGCGCATCGACGTGCTGGTCAACAACGTCGGCGGGACCTTCCGCGAGGACTTCCTGAACGTCAGCGAGCGCGGCTGGGACGCCCTCATCCGCATCAATCTCAAGTCCGTTTTCTACTGCACCAAGGCCGTGGCCGATGAGATGGTCCGGCTCAAGACTAGGGGCTCCATCATCCAGGTGACGAGCATCGAGGCGTGGCGGGCCGCCCCCGGCTACGCGGTCTACTCCGCCTGCAAGGCCGGCCTGGAGAACTTCACCAAGACCATGGCCCTCGAGCTCGCCAAGCACGGCATCCGCGTCAACAGCATCGCGCCCGACGTCATCCGCACGCCCGGCGTCTCCATCGGCGGCACGCCCGACGCCGAGGAGCGCTACCGTCGCGTCGTCCCGCTCCAGCGCATCGGCCAGATCGAGGACCTGGCGGGGCCCGCCGTCTTTCTGGCCTCCGATATGTCGGCCTTCGTCACCGGCGCCACCATCCACGTGGACGGCGGGAACTACGCCGCCGGCGGCTGGGTCCGCGACGCCGAGGGCCGGTGGATCACGGGCCATTAGCCTCACCCAATGCCACGCGGCGATATCGTGCTGATCCGGTCCAAGCTGGGCGACCCAGGCGTGCGGCGCATCTGGGACGACAGCAAGGACCGTCCCTTCGTCTGCCACGAGGAGTACTGGGTGCGCTGGGAGCGCCACGCGCTGGAGCCGGTCTGCTGGCAGGTCGGCCGCGATCAGGTCTATCAGTACGACGCGGCGCTGGCCGCCGAGCTGGAGGACGCCTGCGAGGCATCCAGACGGGGCGAGTCCGGCGCGGCGGACCGCCTCGAGGCCCTGTGGAAGAGGGCCCAGCCGTGGGCCGCGTCCTTCCGGGGGCCGGAAGGATGACAACGCAGGACCCGCCACCTGCCGGCTCCGCCTTCGCCATCGACGGCGCGGCCCTCCGCCCGCGCTTCGCCCGTATCTATGACCTGGTCGCCGCCGAGGTCCAGGGCCTCGACGCCCGTCACCTCGACTGGTCCTCCGACCGATGGGAGTGGAGCCGCTGGAGCATCCGCCGCCAGCTCAGCCACATGGCCTCCTGCGGCTACGGCTGGCTCTGCACTCGCTGGGGCGCGCAGCTCTACCCCCAGGGCCTTCCGGGGGAGTACGTCGAGCTCGCCTCCATGGGCCCCGGCCAGCGCGTCGAGCACTACATGCGGATGGACGCCGCCGGGCTCCTGGCCAACCTCGAGCGGTCCATCGGCCTCGCCCGCGCCATCCTCGACCGGGAGAGCCCCCGGGCCCTCCGCGAGAAGCACATCGCGCTCCGGATCGAGACCATCTGGGACCCCATGGCCCGCGCCCATCCCACGGGCGTGACGAAGGACGCCGCCGACCCGCACCATTGGCGCTTCACGCTGGAGGCGACGCTGCGGCACGTCTACTTCGAGCTCGTGACGCACCTCTACAACGTCCAGCGTCTGAAGCGGGCGCAGGGGCTTCCCGCCAAGGTCGAAGTCCCGTTCGAGGGCTACTGGGCGCTGCCCGACTGGGACCGCAGCGAGCCTTAGCGGTGATGTTCCGCTCGTGGTGAGCTTGAGGAACCCCAAGCGAAGCAATACCTGCACTATTTCTGGGCCCGGTAGTAGGTATTGGACGGCTTAAGGGGGGATAAGCCGGGCTATACCTGCAGATTCTAGGCCAGTCCAGCAGGCCTTTCCTAACATCGGATCAAAAGCCAATGCTCCATTCATCAAACGCTATTCCATTGCTCAGGTGTCCTTTGTAAACTCGCTCTCGGATCGCCTCAGAGTATATGCCTATTCTCCACAGGCGCATTCCGCCACTTCCCCTGCCCAGTAGATCTGCTTTTCTGAAGTATTCCTCTAGCTGACGCATATCGGGGAAGGTCCAGGCAAGCTTTGAATATAGACAGGAGAGAAGAACGCCGAGCGGAGAGAAGTACTCCCTTTGGTTTTCTTCCCATTTCGCACTTTGTTTGTTTTGTGATTTGGCATGGCATATATACGCAGTGGCGGCAGAACCATCAGGCCCGTAGACCTGTGCCAACGTGTCAGCATAAGATGGGAATTTGGGACTTAAGTATGTCATCTTACTAATAGTCCACGTTGCGAGGTCCGCAACGGTTACAAAGTCGATGCATTCAATCGGATGTTTTACGACCTCTTTGTCTCCTTTCCGGAGCGCTTCAGTGACATTCTTTACCGGGCTCGACTTCTTATTCTTCCAGGAATACGAGTGGGCCAAGAGCCCAAAGATGATCGGCGAGTTCAATTCTTTGAATGGTGTTCCCTGCCTTTTCGGAAGATTTCGCCGAATCTCAGCTGAATTTTCGACTGCCTTTTTAACATGTTTAGCGAGAAGAGTTGTTTTACACTCAAACGCCGCTGCGACCCCTCCTGATAGGAAAAGTTTTTTGTCAAGAAGGATCTTTGGATACGAAGGGAAAAGTACCAGGACGTCTAGTTGTGGGCTTACCCAGCCCGATTCGGTAATGATGCGGCCCTTTGTAACAACCTGGAAATAGGAAGGAAGCCATCCCCGCAAGAGCGTAGCCCAGTTCTCTTCGCCTTGATCCCCGGCAGTACCCGGGTCTTCTTGAGCCCGCTTTCTTATACGAGCATATTCTTCCTCAATCCCTTTTTGGGAGGAAATAACGAAATCATGAATGTCGTGCGGGATCATAAAGTCTCCTCTGAGACAGCAGTCGGATTCTTAGGACGACCTTGGCGAATTATAACGCCTAGCCCATACAGGTTGTCACCCTGGTGAGGAGCAGTACTCCACAATGGCTGTTACATCGTATGGTGAGCTTGTCGAACCACGAGCGGGATGACCATGCTCACCGCTCCGCCGTTCGCCAGGGCAGGCCCTCGGTCCGGCGCAGGAACTCGGCGTGGATGGCGCGGTTCGAGACGATGATGCTCTCGCTCTCGAGCCGGATGGGCCGGCCCGCGCGGTCCGTGACGACGCCGCCCGCCTCCTGCGCCATGAGCACGCCCGCCGCGATGTCCCACGGCGAGAGCGAGTGGTGAAAGTAGAGGTCGATGCGCCCGCACGCCGCGTAGGCCAGGCCGAGCGCCGCCGAGCCCATGATCCGGACCGCCTGCATCCCCGGCCAGAGCCGGTCGACGAGCCTGAGGGCATGGGCGGCCATGGCGTCGTCGTACCCCATGTCCGTGCCGAGGACCGTCGCCTCGAACGCGGTGTTGGCGGAGACGCGCATGGGCCGCTCGCCGAGGAAGGCGCCCGCGCCCCGCTCGGCGGCGAAGAGCTCGTTCCGCGCCGGGTCGTAGGTCAGGCCCAGCAGCACATCCTGCCCCCGCGCGAGCGCGAAGGTCACGGCGTAGTGCGGCACCCCCAGCGAGTAGTTGCGCGTCCCGTCCAGCGGGTCCACGATCCACGTGTACTCAGCCCCGGCATCGCCCCCGCGCCCGGACTCCTCGGCCAGGACGCCGAAGCCGGGGAACTCCTCGCGCAGACGCCCCACGAGGAACCGCTCCACCTCGTGATCGACGTCCGTGACGATGTTGGCGCGGCCCTTGCTCCTCACGCGCAGCTCCGAGTGGAAGCGGCGGCGCAGGATGTCGCCCGCCTCGAGGATGAGGGCGCGGGCGGCGGTCATGGCGGGCTGGCCGCCGCGGGCGCGAGGGATGCTGGTCATGGCGATGGGGGTCGGCGTCGAACCTGGGCGAGTCTATCACAACGGGAGTGGCCCAGCAATCGCGCCCTCACCCCCACGCCCCCCTCTACCCCCAGATGTGGAAAGGCAACCACGAAGGCTCAAAGGCTCAAAGAAGAGTCTTAGAGTCTTTGTGGTGAAGACTGGGAGGGGGGCGGGGGGTGAGGGAGTTGGCCGCTCCCGCGTCGCGCCTACCGCAGCCGCGGGTAGAGGACCTTCGCGTTCTCGCCCAGCAGCCTCGCCTTGACCTCCCGCGGGAGGTCCGCGCGCTCGGCGACGATCTTCACCGAGTTGGGGAAGCGGCCATCGTAGTGGGGGTAGTCGGAGGCGTAGACGAGCCGGCCGGCCCCGGCGTACTCGACGACGTGGGGGAGCATCGCCTCGTCGGGGTCGAAGGAGATGAAGCAGTTGCCGCTCTTGAAGAACGAGCTGGGCTCCCGGTGGAGGAGGGGGACCGACTCGGGCATGAGGCGGAAGTGCTCGTCCAGGCGCTCGAGCCAGAAGGGGAGCCAGCCGCAGCCGGCCTCGAGGTAGGCGGCGCGCAGCCTGGGGTAGCGCTCGAAGACGCCGGCGCCGGTCATGCACGCGATGGCGCGCATCTGCTCGTACGGGTTGCCCGAGGCGTGCTGGAGGAAGCGGTTGCCGCGGGCGTCGAGCGCGCCCTGGCCGTAGGGAGGCAGCGCCGAGCTGGCCTTGTGGACGTCGATGGGCAGGTCCAGCTCCTGGGCCGCGTCCCAGAGGGGCGCGAAGCCGGGATGGTCCAGGAGGCGCGCGTCCGTGTGGGTCTGGAGGTAGACGCCCGCCATGTTGGGGTCCTTTGCGGCGCGGCGCAGCTCGCGCACGGCCGCATCGATATCGCGCATGGAGACGACGGCGACGTACTTGAACCGCGCCGGCGCCGTCTGGCAGTAGCGGGCCATCCAGCGATTGTAGGCGGGGTAGACGGCTGACTCGAGCCCGGCGTCGTCCGCGGCGCACCAGGCGGCGACGCCGCTGGGGAAGATGACCGCGACGTCGATCCCCTCGGCGTCCATGTCGATGAGGCGGGCCTCGGGGTCCAGCGGCGCCCAGGCGCCCTTGGCCTCCCAGTGGCGCCCTCCTTCATCGAAGACGACCTGCTGGGAGCCGTCGTAGAGGCCCAGGGGCCGGTAGCGCGGCAGCACCGTCAGCTTGGAGCGCATCTGCCAGAGGTGCACCTGGCGGCGAGGGTCGTAGTCCGGGTTGCGCTCCTCGAACTCGCGGATGACGGCCCGGAGCTGGGCGGCATCGGCTCGGGGCATGAAGTCGGCGGCCATCTGGCGCCACATGTCGAGGGTCTCGAAGATGTGGGCGTCGGAGTCGATGACGTGGAAGCCGTAACGGCCCATGGTGTGCCTGCCCTCATCCCCCTGGCCCCCTTCTCCCGTGTCGGGAGAAGGGGGAAGGAATGGTAATTGCCGACGAACCTCCGCTCACGCCAGCCGCGGGTAGAACCGCCGGGCGTTCTCGCCCAGGATGCGGCCCTTGGTCTCGTCCGAGAGGGCGTTGTTCTCGACGACGAGACGCACGCTGTCCGGGAACTTGCAATCGAAGTGGGGGTAGTCGGAGGCGTAGATGAGCTGCCGGTCGCCGAGGGCCTCCACCACGTCGGAGAGCATGGGCTCGCCGGGGTCGAAGGAGATGAAGCAGCGCCCGTCGAGAAAGGCCTCGCTGGGCTTGCGGTCGAGGAGCGGCACGTAGCGGGGCAGCATCTCGTAGTGCTCGTCCAGGCGCTCGAGCCAGAAGGGGAGCCAGCCGCAGCCGGACTCCAGGAAGGCGAAGGTGAGGCTGGGGAACTTGGCGAGGAGCCCGCCGCCCACGACGACGCCCACGGCGCGCATCTGCTCATAGAGAAAGACCGAGGCGTGCTGCTGGAACCAGTTGCCGCCCATCTCGAAGACGCCCAGGCCCCACGGAGGAAGGCCGGCGCTGCCGTGGTGGACGGCGATGGCGAGGCGGCTCTCCATCGCCTCGGCCCAGAGCGGGTAGAAGGCCGGGTGGTCGATCTGCTTGCCGTCCATGTGCGTCTGGATGTAGAGCCCGGCGACGGTCCGCTCGGGCGCGACGCGGCGGGTCTCGGCGACGCCGGCGGGGAGATCGCGCATGGGGACGACGGCGACGTACTTGAGGCGCTGGGGGTCGCGGAGGCAGAAGTCGTGCATGAAGCGGTTGTAGGAGCGATAGAGGGCCGCCTCGAGGTCGCGGTCGTCGAGGCCGCAGAAGCCGATGAGGGCGCTGGGGAAGATGACGGCCACGTCGATCCCCTCCTGGTCCATGTCGAGGAGGCGCAGGGACGGGTCCAGGACATCGATGGCGGCGCGGGTGCCGGTCTTGCGGCCCTCGCCGCGTTCGCGCCGGTCGATCCCCGGCTCGACGCCGCCCAGGGCTCGCGCCCGGTTGGCCTTGGGTCCGCCGCCCTTGTGGGTCCAGAGGCTGGGGGTCATGACCTGGCCCGTGGCCGGGTCCGTGCTCAGGCGCATCATCTCCTCGAGCGCGGCGCGGTACGGGCGCTCGAGGTAGGAGCCCAGGAAGCGCTGGTACATCTCCTGGCTCTCGAAGATGTGCCCATCGACGTCGATGACGCGGTAACCGAAGCGGGACATGACCTCTCCCCCCTAAGCCCCCTCTCCCGTGAGGAGAGGGGGAAGGAATGTCGGTGTCAAAGATTGCCGACGAACCTCCGCTCACGCCAGGCGCGGGTAGAGGCGCTTGGCATTCTCGCCCAGGACCTTGCGCTTCTGCTCGCTCGTGATGTCCGTCCGTCCGGCCACGAGCTTGACGGCGTTGGGGAACTTGCCATCGAAGTGCGGGTAGTCGGAGGCAAAGACGACCACGTCCTCGCCCACGCGCTTCAAGGCCGAGGGGAGCATGCGCTCGTCGGGCTCGAAGGAGATGAAGAGGCGGCCCGTCTGGAACAGCTCGGACGCCGTGCGCTTCATGCGCGGCACGGAGTAGGGCATGAGCTCGTGGTGCTCGTCCAAGCGGTCGAGCCAGTAGGGGAGCCAGCCGCAGCCGGCCTCCAGGAAGACGGCGCGCAGCCTGGTGAAGCGCTCGAAGACGCCGCCGCCCACCGTCGTGGCGATGGCGCGCATCTGCTCCCAGGGGTTGCTGGCCGCGTGCTGGAGCCACCAGGAGCCACCGAGGTCGAAGACGCCGAGGCCGTAGGGCGGCAGCGCGGCGCTGGCGTGGTGGATGGCCACGGGGAGATCGGTCTCCTCCGCGGCGCGCCAGATGGGGTCGAAGCAGGGCTGGTCGAGCTGGTGCTGGGCCGTGTGCGTCTGGAGGTAGATGCCGGCGGTCGCATCGCTCTCGGCGGCGCGATGGACCTCGGCGACGCCGGCCTCGATGTCGCGCATGTTGACGACGGCGACATACTTGATGCGCGCGGGGCCGGCCGCAGCGTAGTCGGCGCACCAGCGGTTGTACGCCTCGTAGATGGCCGTCTCCAGCCCCGTGTCCTGGACGGCGCAGAAGGAGGCGAGGGACGAGGGGTAGACGACGGAGACGTCGATCCCCTCGAGGTCCATGTCACGCAGGCGGCCCTGGCCGTCGAGCATGTCTTTGAACGCCTCGGTGCCGGCCTTGGCGCCCGCATTGGCGCCCGCATTGGCGTACTCGGGGACGCTGGGCGCGTCGGGGAGGCCCAAGGGCCGGTTGCGCGTGATGACCGGGACCTTGCCCTCGACGCCCCAGATGTGCGGCGTGGAGACGCTGGCGCCGGCGCCGTAGCGATCCTGGGCCCGCTGCACCAGAGAGGCCAGCTGGCGGCCCCGCTCCTTGGGCAGGTACTCCTTGACGAAGAGCTGGTACATGGCGTTCGTCTCGAAGACGTGCCCGTCGGCGTCGATGACGTGATAGCCGAAGCGACCCATGGTGTGTCTGCCCTCATCCCCATGTTGCGTGTGCAAGTTGCGTTGCCTCGTCCAGAAAAACTGAGGCGCAGCCCTCTACCCGCGAGCGGCGTCGCGGAGCCGCCGCAGCCAGTAGGGCTCCTTGTAGGGGTCGTAGAGCTGGCCGGGCCGGAAGGGTGTTTCCATCTCTTCGGGCTCCATGAGGAAGTGCTCGCGGACGAAGTCGGGCGCCTCCAGCACGCGGCCGGTGAAGACCAGCGGGTCAGGGCAGTGGACGAGGAGGTCGAGGGCGGCGGCGGGCACGTGGACCGAGTGGCGGCGGGAGAGGTCGTAGCCGTAGGTCTCGCTGCCGGCGGTGGCCCGCTCGGTGAGCGTCGCGCCGGGGCTGAGCCCGATGACGGCGATGCCGTTCGTTCGGACCTCCTTGGCCAGCCCCACGGCCATGCGGTCCAGGCCGGCCTTGGACGACGGGTAGAAGAGGCTGGTGCTGCCCTTGCCCGGCATGTTGGGGTTCTCGGCCTGCGCCGAGCGTGAGGCGATGTGGATAATGACGCCGCCGCCCTGCTCGACCATCCGCGGCACGACCAGGTGACAGAGGAGCATGGGCCCGCGATAGTTGGTGCTGATCAGGCGCTCGACCTCTTTCCAATCGGTCTGGGTGAAGGGGTCCCAGTGGGCCGGTCCCTCGTAGCGGGCGTTGTTGATGAGGAGATCGATGCGCCCGAACGCATCCAGCGTCCGCTGGACGGCGTCGCGCAGGTCGGCGGGGCTCTCGACGTCGCAGCGGATGGGGAGAGCGCGCCCGCCCAGCGACTCGACGAGGTTCGCCGTCTCCATGATGGTGCCGGGGTAGGGCGTGACGTCGCGGTCCTGGACGGAGCGGGCGGTGACGGCGATGGAGTAGCCGCGCAGCGCCAGATGGGCGCAGATGGCCTTGCCGATGCCCCGGCTGGCGCCGGTGATGAATGCGACCTTCACAGCGTTTTGCCCTCACCCCCTGACCCCCTCTCCCGGACGGGAGAGGGGGAGGAAGAAAACTCTGGGGGACACCCCCAAACCCCTGCCAGAGAAGGGGAGATCCCCTTCTCTGGACTCATCGCCTGCGTACGTGCACCCACGCTGAGCTCCGCTGCCTATCGTCCGGTGAACTTCGGCGGGCGCTTCTCCAGGAAGGCGCGCCGGGCCTCCTTGGAGTCCTCGGAGAAGTAGGTGTTCTGGTAGGCGAGGCGCTCGAACTCCAGGTACTCCTCGAGCGTGTGCGTGTGGCTGCGCAGGACCGCTTTCTTGGTCATGCGCATGCCGATGGGCGGGCCATCGGCGATGGCGCGGGCCAGGGCCATCGCCTCGTCCATGAGGTGGTCGTGGGGCGCCACCCTGCAGACGATGCCGATGCGCTCCGCCTCGACGGCCTCGACGATGCGGTTGGTGGCGTACATCTCGAAGGCGCGCTGGACGCCGACGGCCCTCGGCAGGAGCCAGCCCAGGGCGTCCATGGCGGCGATGCCCAGGGCCGCATGGGCGACGCGGAACCGCGCCCGGTCCGAGGCGATGGCGACGTCCGCGCCCAGGGTCATGGCGAGCCCGCCGCCGGCCGCTACGCCGTTCACCGCCACGACGATGGGCTTCTCGACGTCCTGGATGTACTTGGATGTCGACTCGTTGGGGTGCAGGTGGTGACGCTGGATCTCGTCCAGGGGGATGGCGCCGCCGGTGGCGCGCTCCGTCTGGTCGGCGCCGGCGCAGAAGGCGCGGTCGCCCGCGCCGGTGATGAGGAGGCAGCGCACCTCTGGATCGCCGTCGATGGAGCGGAAGACCTGGCGGATCTCGCGGCGCATGGCGCTATTGAGGGTGTTCAGCTTCTCGGGGCGGTTCAGCGTCATGGTGGCGACGCCGTCGCGCCTCTCGTAGAGGATGGTCTCGAAGGGCACGTCACGCAGTCCTGGGTAAGGTCGGTGCGACTATAGCACAGGAGAAGAGAACCATCCACAGAGCCCTAACCCCCGGCCCCCTTCCCTGCGAGGGAAGGGGGAATACGGTGCGCCCCTCTCCGTGCCGGAGAGGGGACGGGGGAGAGGGCAGTGAGGACTGCACAGGATGCCAAACCTTCGGTGGCAGGACCGACCCTAACCCCCGGCCCACCGACGGGCGGCCCCTCTCCACGTACGTGGAGAGGGGCTAGGGGTGAGGCTACTTCTCGTACACCATGAACTCCAGCAGGTTGCCGTCGGGGTCCTTGATGTAGACGCTCTGAGAGCGCGCGGCGCCGGCGGCGCGGCCGCCCGTGCGAGGGACCGGCCCCTCGACGGGCTTGACGCCGGCGCGCTGCAGCATCTCCAGCGCCTCCTGCATCGTGCCCTGCCACACGAAGCAGTAGTCGGCGCAGCCGGGGCGGGCGCCGTCGCCCCGCAGGTGCGGCGGCGGGAGGAAGGGCGCCGGATGCACGTTGATGATGTTGTTGGGGCTCACTTGGACGGAGAAGATGGGGCTCTCGCGGCGGCGCCAGCGCTCCTCGCCCAGGATCGTGAACCCCAGGCGCTTGTAGAAGTCCAGGAAGCGCTCCGGGTCGCCGGTGGGGTAGGAGACGTGGTCGAATCCGATGACGGGCATGTTACCTCTCCCTCGTTCCCTCTCCTGCAAGGAGAGGGACGACTCCCTTCCTATCACTCAACGTATCGGCCCCTTCCCTCGGAGGGGCTTTGCCTCAAAAGTCGCCCCGACTCGTCGGGGTGGGCGCATCCATTCCTCTCCCCTGGAGGGAGAGGAACAGAAAGAGAGGGGGCCGGAATCACCCTCTCTCCAACTCTCCCCCGTCGAGGGGGAGAGAGTTTCTGGGCAAGGCCCCTCGCAGGGAAGGGGGGGACGCTCCCTCAAGCGGGTGAGGGAGAGGGCGAGTCGTCCTTCATGAGACGTTCCGCGTCTCCTGGGCGGCCCGCCTGGCGGTAGGCGCTGGCCAGGTTGTTCCGGCTGAGCAGCGTGTCCGGATGCTCCGGCCCCAGCACCCGCTCCCGCGCCGCCAGCGTCTTTTCGTGCAGGGGGATGGCCTCGGCGTGCCGGCCGGCCTCCTGGTAGGCGGCGGCCAGGTTGCTCCGGCTCGTCAGGGTGCCCGGATGCTCCGGCCCCAGCACCCGCTCCGCGCCGCCAGGGTCCGCTCCAGCAGGGGGATGGCCTCGGCGTGCCGGCCGGCCTCCCCGTAGGCGACGGCCAGGTT
>CAZKTO010000056.1:0-21421 GCA_964555685.1 uncultured Dehalococcoidia bacterium | reverse complement strand
GCTCACCCACTGCGTCTCCTCAACCGGTGTCCCTTCAACGAACACTAAAAGACCCGGCGGGCGCCGGGCCCTCTCCGTTTCACCCGCCGGGCTGAGGGCGCTCCATCGCTGGAACAGGTTCGCGACGGATTGACACCCGGCGGCGCCTGTGGTAGCCTGCGATGCCATCGGATGCCGAGGTATCCCCACTCTTTACTACCCCCGCCTTTGGAGGCCGCCGGCATGACCTCGTTGCTCAAGCAGATCGATCAGCCCGCCGATCTCCGGAAGCTGGACCAGAAGCAGCTCGAACAACTCGCCCAGGAGATCCGCGACACTATCATCCGCGTCATCACCCAGCGCGGCGGCCATCTGGCCTCCAACCTGGGCGTCGTGGAGCTGACGCTGGCGCTGCACCGGGTCTTCGAAAGCCCCAAGGACAAGATCGTCTGGGACACCACGAACCAGTGCTACGCCCACAAGCTGGTGACGGGCCGGCGGGACGAGTTCGAGACGATCCGGCTGGATGGCGGCCTCTCGGGCTTCGGCGAGCCCAAGGAGAGCCCCCACGACGTGCTGTGCGCCGGCCACGCCGGCACCGGCGTCTCCATCGCCCTGGGCATCGCCGAGGCCGAGAAGCTGCGCCGGAGCGACGCCTGGACCGTCGCCGTTGTCGGCGATGGCGCCCTCACCGCCGGCCTCAGCTTCGAGGCCCTGAATAACATCACCCAGCTGGCGCCCAAGAACCTCGTCGTCATCCTGAACGACAACGGCATGTCCATCTCGGAGAACATCGGCTTCCTGGCCCAGTGGCGGCAGCGGATCACCACCCATCCCGAGTACCAGGCGATGGTGAAGCGGACCAAGCGGCTCGCCCAGAAGGTGCCTCAGGGCGAGGCGGCCTACCGCCTGGCCAAGAAGTTGAAGGACGGCCTCGAGGGTTTCGCCCTGCCGACACAGCTCTGGCGCGACATGGGCTTCGAGTACATCGGCCCGGTGGACGGCCACGACGTCGGCCAGATCGAGCGGGCGCTGCGCCGGGCCCGGGACCTGGCCGAGAGGCCGCCCCTCATCCACGTCATCACCCACAAGGGCCACGGCTACCAGCCGGCCGAGGATGACCCGGTCAAATTCCACCAGCCCAGCTCGCCCCTGGGCGATGGGAAAGGCGCCCCCACCTACTCCAAGGTCTTCGCCCAGACGCTGGTCCGGATCATGCAAGACGACGCGAGGGTGGTGGCCATCAGCGCCGCCATGCTGGAGGGGACCGGCCTCGCCGAGGCCAAGCGCGTCTTCCCGGACCGCGTCTTCGACGTCGGCATCGCCGAGCAGCACGCGGTGACCATGGCGGCCGGGCTGGCCCGCGCCGGCGCCAAGCCCTTCGTCTCCATCTACTCGACCTTCTTGCAGCGGGGCTTCGACCAGATCGTCCACGACCTGTGCATCCAGGACCTGCCTGTGGTGCTCATCGCCGACCGGGCCGGGATCGTGGGCGAGGACGGCAAGACGCACCACGGCGCCCTCGACGTCTCCTACCTGCGCTGCCTGCCCCACATGGTTGTCTGCGCCCCCAAGGACGAGAACGAGCTCCAGCACCTGGTCTACACCGGGTACCGGCACGCGGGCCCCTTCGCCATCAGGATCGCCCGGGGCGCCGGCGTGGGCGTGCCCCTGGACGCTCAGCCCAGGGAGCTGCCCCTGGGATGCGGCGAGATCCTCCGCGAGGGAACGGACCTGACGATCCTGGCCCTGGGCAAGACGGTCTACCCGGCTCTCTCTGCCGCCGAGCGCCTGGCCGCCGAGGGTATCTCGGCCCTCGTCGTCAACGCGCGGTTCGTGAAGCCCATCGACCGCGAGCTGGTCCTGCGCACGGCGCGCGCCACGGGCCGGGTGCTGACGGTGGAGGAGAACGTGCTCGCCGGGGGGTTCGGCTCCGCCGTCCTCGAGACCTTGAGCGATGCGGGAGTGACCGACGTGCGGGTGGTGCGGCTCGGCATGCCGGATGCGTTCATCGAGCACGCCACGGCCGCCGCCCAGCGCCGGCGTCTGGGGCTGGACGCCGAAGGGATCGCCGCCAAGGTCCGCCAGGCCTTCTTCCTCGGCGGGAACGGGGCGCCCGCGCGGGGCGGTCTGGCCCCTGCGGCGAGGGTCTAACGCTAGCCCGGGAGGCGAGCGAGCCATGTCTCTGCCCGAGGTGTTCAGCAGGTACCGGCCGGCCATCAGCGCCGGGCTCCGGGACGCCCTGGGCCAGGGCGATCTCCCGCTCTACGACATGCTCCGGTACCACATGGGCTGGCTCGATGAGGAGGGCCGCCCCACCGAGGCCAACGCCGGCAAGGCGGTGCGCCCGGCCCTCTGCCTCTTCGCCTGCGAGGCCGTGGGCGGCCAGGCAACCCAGGCCCTGCCCGCCGCCGTCGCCATCGAGCTCATCCACAACTTTTCGCTCATCCACGACGACATCCAGGACGGCGACACCCATCGCCGGCACCGCCCCACCGTCTGGTACCGGTGGGGCCACGCCCACGGCGTCAATGCCGGCGACGCCATGTTCGTCCTGGGCCAGGAGGTGCTCTTTCGCGGCCATGCCGGCGGCCTTCCGCCCGCGACGGCCCTCGAGGTCTCGCGCATCCTCACCCGCGCCTGCACCGAGATGATCGAGGGCCAGGTCCTCGATCTCTCCTTTGAGCAGCGGCCCTCGGTGCCGGTGCGCGACTATCTGGTCATGATCGGGAAGAAGACGGGCGCGCTGCTCGAGTGCTCGCTCCACATGGGGGCCCTCATCGGCGCCCGGGACCGGGCGGCGGTGGAGGCGATGCGCGGCTTCGGCAAGGAGCTGGGGTGCCTCTTCCAGGTGCGGGACGATATGCTGGGCATCTGGGGCTCGCCGGACAAGACGGGCAAGCCCGCCGGCAGCGACGTCCACCGGCGCAAGAAGTCGCTGCCCATCGTCCACGCCCTGGCCACCGCCACGGGCCCGGCGCGCGACCGGCTCGTCACGATCTACAAGAGGGACGCCCCGCTCTCTGACGACGAGGTGGCCGACGTGCTGGCCGCGATGGACAGCCTGGGCACGCAGCGGTTCTGCTACGATCTGGCCAAGGAGCACGCGGCGCAGAGCGTGGAGGAGCTGGCGGGCATCGAGCTGGCGCCGGCGGCCCGCCGCGAGTGCGAGGAGCTGGCCCAGTTCCTGCTGGAGCGGGAGTACTAACAAACTATCTCAAAAAGCGCCCTGACGGGTTACGGACTGGCGGGGTCCTGCCCTCACCCCCGGCCTATGGCCACCCCCTCTCCGACCCGGAGAGGGGGCAAGGGGGAGAGGGCGGCAGCGGACGCGAGACACGAGGAAGGGTAGGAGCCGATGGCGGTACCTGCATCGCAGATGTGGGCGGTGGCCCGGTACGTGCTCTGGCAGAAGGCCCGGCGCCGGAAACGGTACCCGCTGGTCATGATGCTGGAGCCCCTCTTCCGGTGCAATCTGGCCTGCGCCGGCTGCGGCAAGATCCAGTACCCGGCCCAGATGCTCCGCAAGCACCTGACCGTCGACCAGTGCCTGGCCGCCGTGGACGAGTGCGGCGCCCCCATGGTCAGCATCGCCGGCGGCGAGCCGCTCATGTACCCCTCCATCGGCGAGCTGGTGGAGCGGCTCGTGGAACGCAAGAGGTACATCTACCTGTGCACCAACGCCCTCCTCCTGCCCAAGAAACTCGATGAGGGCGTCTTCAAGCCGTCCCGCTACCTTTCGTTCAGCGTCCATATGGACGGGCTCAAGGAGGAGCACGACGAGTCCGTCTGCCGCGACGGCGTCTACGATGAGGCCGTGGCCGCCATCGAGGAGGCGGTGCGCCGGGGCTTCCGCGTGACCACGAACACGACGCTCTTCGATGGCGCCCAGCCGCTCCGCGTGCGCCAGTTCTTCGACGAGATGATGGACCTGGGCGTCGAGGGCATGATGCTCTCCCCCGGCTATAGCTACTCCAAGGCGCCCGACCAGGAGCACTTCCTGCGCCGCCAGCGGACGCAGGAGCTCTTCTCCCAGGCCCTCTCGAACAAGAACAAGCGATGGAGCTTCAATCAGTCGCCTCTCTTCCTCCAGTTCCTCATGGGCAAGCAGGACTACGAGTGCACACCGTGGGGCAACCCTCTCTATAACCTCTACGGGTGGCAGCGCCCCTGCTACCTGCTCCAGGAGGGCTACGCCGCCACGTTCCGGGAGCTCCTGGAGACCACGCGGTGGGAGAGCTACGGGCGGGCCAGCGGCAACCCCAAGTGCCAGGACTGCATGGTCCATTGCGGCTACGAGCCCACATCCATCAACGCCACCTTTGGAACGTGGAAGGGGCTCAAGGACACGCTGGTGGCCCAGGTCACCGGAAAGCTGTAGACCGAGCGAGAGGCCATGCCCGATGAGCAGAGCCTGGAGGGCTGGGTCCCGGAGATCGGAGGCGAGGTGACCCTCGAGCGCGTCATCGATCTCGCCTTCGACTACCGTGGCAACACGACCATCGTCAAGGCCGATGGCTCGGAGGTGGTGGGCTACGTCTTCAACCGGGACCGGGACGTGCCCGAGCCCTTTCTCCAGTATTTCGACGAGGAGGGGGACGGCCCCTTCACCCTGCGCTACGCCGAGGTCCGGAACATCAAGTTCACGGGCAGGGACACGGCGGCGGGCAGGTCCTACGAGGCCTGGGTCAAGCGGAAGGAGCAAGAGCGGGCGGCCAAGACGGCCGGCGCTCGAGAGGAGCGGCCCGCGTGATCGTCTTCATCGCCGCGCTGCGCCGGGAGCTGGCGCCCCTGCGGAACCTGATCGCGATCGACGCCGAGGAGCGCGTCGGTGACGTGCACTTCACCGAGGGCCAGAGCGAGGGCCTGCCCGTGGCCCTCGTCCAGTCGGGCATTGGGCGAGAGCGTTCCCAGACGGCGACGCGGTGGGCCATCGCCCGCTACCGGCCCCAGGTCATCGTCTCCATCGGCTTCTCGGGCGGCCTCTCGCCCGACGTTCGCGGGGGCGACCTGGTGCTGGGCCAGCGGCTCCTGGCGGCGACGGACGAGGAGGTGACCGCCGGCGGGCCCTTCTCGGCCGAGCCCATCGAGGTGGACTCCTGCTTCCTGGACGCCGCCAGCATCGCGCTGGAGGAGGGGCTGCTGCCGGCGCGGCGGGGCGACCTCATGAGCGTGCCGGCGGTGATGCCGGGCCCGCGAGAGAAGGAGCTCTTGGGCCGCGTCTGCTCCGCCGAGCTGGTGGACATGGAGAGCTATTGGGTGGCCCAGACGACCCAGGAGGCCGGGACGATGTTCCTGGCGGCCCGGGCCGCGTCCGACGAGGCCGGCGTGAGCCTGCCGGACTACGAGCGCTTCCTGGACGAGATGGGCGAGGTGCGGCCCCTGCGGGCGGCATGGTACTTCGCCGCGCATCCCCATCACCTCATGACGGTGCCGCTCCTCGCCGGGAACGCCCGCCGGGGCGCCCAGAACCTCGCGGCCTTCGCGGCGCTTTTCCTGACCACGGTCCGCCGGGCGGCGCCGGTGTCCCGGTGACGCGAGGGCCCCCACACGGGGCAGCATGTCCATGAAAGCACTGGTCACGGGCGCAACAGGATTCATCGGGAGTAACGTGGCCCGGGCGCTGGCGGCCGAGGGCGCTCAGGTGCGTGTCCTGGCCCGGCCCGGGAGCGACCGGCGCGCCCTCGAAGGGCTGCCGGTGGAGGTGTGGGAGGGTGATCTCTTGGACCCGCCATCGCTGCGGCGGGCTGCGGCGGGCTGCGATACGCTCTTCCACGCCGCCGCCTGGTACGCCTTCTGGCCGCCCGACCATCGGGGCATCGAGCGGGCCAACGTGGAGGGGACGCGCAACGTGCTCCAGGCCGCCAGGATCGCGGGCGTGAGGCGAGGGGGACGATGACAACGATCAAGCGGTCGGCGCAGGGAGGGTCCGGCGCCGGTCTCCGCGATGGCCACCACGAGGCGCTGGGCCAGCGGGGTCGGGCCGCTACGCCCGAGGCTGGCCAGGCCTTGGAGAACGGTCACGACTCCTTCCCGGCCCGGCTGGACCTCGCCATCCAGCGCTCCACGGACTACGTCCTCTCCATTCAGTACCCCGGCGGCTACTGGTGGGGCGAGCTGGAGGCCAACTGCTCCGTCCACGCCGAGTACCTCCTCTTGACGCACTTCCTAGGCGTGCCCGACCAGACCCGCTGGCGCAAGATCGTGAGCTACCTGCGGGCGAAGCAGAAGTCCGATGGCGGCTGGCCCGTCTTCTATGGCGGCCCCAGCGATGTGAGCATCGCCGTCGAGGCCTACTTCGCCATGAAGCTGGCAGGCGTGAGCCCGGACGATCCGGCCATGGCGAGCGCGCGGGCCTTTATCCTCTCCCAGGGCGGCGTCCCCCAGACGCGCATCTTCACCAAGCTGTGGCTGGCCCTCTTTGGCCAGTGGGACTGGCGCGACACGCCCATCCTGCCGGCCGAGCTGATGCTCCTGCCCAACTGGTCCCCGTTCAACATCTACGAGTTCGCGAGCTGGGCCCGCGGCACCATCGTCGGCTGCCTGGTGCTGTTCAACACGCGGCCCGTCTGCCCGGTGCCCGAGGGCGCCCAGCTCGATGAGCTCTTCCCTGGGGGGCGCACGCCCGGCGCGTATGGCTATGGCAAGAGGGGCCGGCTCCTCTCGTGGAACGGCTTCTTCCGCATCGCGGAGCGCGGGCTGCGCGTGGCCGAGGGCTCGCCCGTCAAGCCGCTGCGGGGCCTGGCCTTGCGCCGGGCCGAGCGCTGGATCGTCGAGCGGCAGGAGGCCGACGGCTCCTGGGGCGGCATCCAGCCCCCGTGGGTCTACTCGCTCATGGCCCTCAAGACCCTCGGCTACTCGGCCGATCATCCGGTGATCAAGAAGGGGCTCGAGGGCTTCGAGGGCTTCGCGCAGGAGACGGACGACTGGTTCTGGACGGACCCGTGCGTCTCGCCGGTGTGGGACACCTGCCTCGCCATGCTGGCGCTCCAGGACGCGGGCGTCCCGCCGGACCATCCGGCGCTGGTGAAGGCCACGGAGTGGATGCTCGAGGAGCAGGTCCTGGACCACGGCGGCGACTGGCAGGTGAAGCGGCCCCACCTGCGACCCGGCGGCTGGGCCTTCGAGTTCCACAACGATGTCTACCCCGACACCGACGATACGGCCATGGTGCTCATCGCGCTGCACAAGATGGGCTGGCGCGACGACCCGCGGATGCGGCGCGCCATCGAGCGGGGCGTCGAGTGGCTGGTGGGTATGCAGAGCGGGAACGGCGGCTGGGGCGCCTTCGACGCCGACAACACGAAGCGCTGGGTGGGCGAGATCCCGTTCTGTGACTTCGGCGCCGTCCTGGACCCGCCGACGGAGGACGTCACCGCGCACGCCCTGGAGGTCCTTGGCCGCCTGGGCTACGATCGGCGGTACGCGCCCGCCGCGCGCGGGCTCGAGTACCTAAAGCGCACCCAGGAGCCCGATGGCCCCTGGTGGGGCCGCTGGGGCGTCAACTACATCTATGGCCTGGCGGCCGTGCTGCCGGCGCTCCAGTGGCTGGGCGAGGACATGCGGCAGCCCTGGGTCCGCAGGGCCGTGGCCTGGCTGGAGGCCTGCCAGCAGCCCGATGGCGGCTGGGGCGAGAGCTGCGCGACCTATCATGACCCATCGCTGCGGGGCCGCGGGCCCAGCACGGCCTCGCAGACGGCGTGGGCGCTCCTCGCGCTCGTCGCCGCAGGCGAGGCTCGTGGCGAGGCCGCGCGCCGGGGCGTAGCATACCTGCTCGAGACGCAGCGGGACTTCGGCTCCTGGGACGAGCCGGAGTTCACCGGCACCGGCTTCCCCGGCGACTTCATGATCAACTATCACCTGTACCGGCACTACTGGCCCCTCATGGCCCTGGGCCAGTACCGGAGCGCCGTTCAGGGTGCGGAGGAGGCGCGGTAGTGGCGGACGCGAAGGCTGTCCGGGGCGCGGGGGGCGTCCGGTTGCCGATGGCCGGGCCCGCCACCGGTGCGATCCCGGGCGATGGCTCTACGTCTCCTGGCCGTCTGCGGCGCCCGTCCAAGGTCGTCCACGTGGGCGGCGTCTGCGTCGGCGGCCAAAACCCCATCGTCGTCCAGTCCATGACGGACACCGATACGGCGGACGTGGAGGCCACGGTCGCCCAGGTCCAACTCCTCGCCAGCGCGGGGAGCGAGCTCGTGCGCGTGACGGTGAACAACGACGCGGCGGCTAAGGCCGTCCCCGAGATCCGCCGGCGCCTCGACGCCATGGGCTGCACCGTCCCCCTCATCGGCGACTTCCACTTCATCGGCCATCGCCTGCTGCGCGATCACCCGGCCTGCGCGCGGACCCTGGCCAAGTTCCGGATCAACCCCGGCAATGTGGGCCGCGGCCCCCGGCACGACGAGAACTTCCGCGCCTTTATCGAGGTGGCCCGCGAGCTGAACAAGCCCGTGCGCATTGGCGTGAATGCCGGGAGTCTGGACCAGGAGGTCCTGGCGAAGAGGATGGATGCCAACGCCCGGCGCCCCGCCCCCCTCTCGAGCGACGAGGTGGAGCGCGAGGCCCTGGTCGAGAGCGCCCTGGCCAGCGCCCAGGCCGCCGCCGATCTGGGCCTGCCGGAGACGAACATCATCATCTCGTGCAAGGTCTCGCGCCTGCCTCAGATGGTGGAGGCCTACCGGGAGCTGGCCCAGCGCTGCGACCTCCCGTTGCATCTCGGTCTCACAGAAGCGGGCATGGGCGCCAAGGGGATCGTCGCCACCACGGCCGCCCTCTCGGTGCTGCTGTACGACGGCATCGGCGACACGATCCGGTCGAGCCTGACGCCGGAGCCCGGAGGCGACCGCGCCCGCGAGGTGCGCCTCTGCCAGGAGATCCTCCAGGCGCTCCAGCTTCGATCGTTCCGTCCGGCGGTGACGGCGTGCCCCGGCTGCGGCCGCACCACGTCCTCGCTCTTCCGCGAGCTGGCGCGGGATATCCAGGCGCACCTGGACGCCAAGATGCCCCAGTGGCGGGCCACCTACCCCGGCGCCAAGGACCTGCGGGTTGCGGTCATGGGGTGCGTGGTCAACGGCCCCGGCGAGTCGCGGGCGGCCAATATCGGCATCTCGCTCCCCGGCAGCGGCGAGTCGCCCCGGGCACCCGTCTTCGTCGACGGCGAGCGGCGGACCTTCCTTGAGGGGCCCACCATCGCCCAGGATTTCATCCGGATGGTCGAGGAGTACGTGCAGCAGCGGTGGGGGAAGTGAGAAGGCGCCTCGGTCCCAGACCAGCCGAAGAGTAACCATCTATGAGCCCGAAACTGCCGCGTGTGACGAGCGCGGAGCTTCTCAGGGCCTTGCACAGCGATGGCTGGTTTACCCCGCGGCAAAGCGGCAGTCACGTAATCCTCAGGCACCCCGCAAAACGTGGCAGAATAGTCGTTCCGAGACACGCTGGAGTTACTCTGAAACCCAAGGTCATTAGTGACGTGCTAGAGCAAGCTGGTCTGACAGTGGATGACCTGAGGAGGCTGTTGTGAAGCAATATCGGTACACGATCATCTTGCATCCTGAGCCTGAAGCAGGTGGTTACTCTGTCACGGTACCTGCGTTACCCGGCTGCGTTACCCAAGGCGAGACGCGTGAAGAGGCTATTGCCATGGCCAAAGACGCAATCCATCTCTATATCGAGTCTCTCCTGGCCGACGACGAACCCGTCCCAGTGGAATCCGAGCATCCTCAGGCGATCCTCGTTGAGGTCGCGGCCTAGCATCATGTACAGCGGTATTGGGCCCGCTAAGAACTCTTGGCCATGACAGACATGGGAGAGGAGATAGTTGGAGCGTGGCTGAAAGAGATGGAGGGTTACCAATTGTCGAATTTGGCGTCAAGACAGCAGGCCAAGGAGAAATTGACGTTGTAGGCCTAACTACCCAGCCTAAAGATCTCGCCGAGGCCTACGCCTACTGCGAGCGGCTGGCCAAGTCGCACTACGAGAACTTCACCGTCGTCTCCTGGTTCCTGCCCAGGCGGCTGCGGCCCGCCATGTACAGCGTCTACGCCTTCTGCCGCCACACGGACGATCTCGGCGACGAGGCCGCGGGCGACCGCCTGGCCCTCCTGGACGAGTGGGAGCGGGACCTGCGCCGCGTCGAGGGCGGAACGCCCCAGCACCCCATTCTGGTCGCCCTCCAGCAGACGCTGCGAGAGCACCCCATGCCGCCGGAGCTCTATCTCAAGCTCATCGAGGCCAACCGCATGGACCAGCGCAACGTCCGCTACCCTGCCTACCCGGACCTGCTCCACTACTGCGACCGTTCGGCCAACCCCGTGGGGCGCATGGTCCTGGGCGTCTTTGGGTATCACGATGAGGAGCGCCAGCGCCTCTCGGACGCCACTTGCACCGCCCTCCAGCTCGCCAATTTCTGGCAGGACGTGCGTCGCGACCTCGATCTGGGGCGCATCTATATCCCCCAGGAGGACATGGCGCGGTTCGGCTACTCGGAGCCGGAGCTGGCCGCGGGCGTCGTCAACGAGCGATGGCGGCGGCTCATGGCCTTCGAGGTGGGCCGGGCGCGGGAGCTCTTCCTCGAGGGCGCGAAGCTGGTCGATCGTGTCGAGGGGGAGCTGCGGCTGGACCTGCGCCTCTTCACCATGGGCGGGATGGCCGTGCTGGACGCCATCGAGCGGCGCCGGTACGACGTGCTCTCCCGGCGCCCTGTAGTCTCGAAGGCGAAGAGGCTGCGGCTGACGCTCTCGGCGCTGGCCGGCCTGACGGCGCAGCGGATCGCGGGCGGGCGCCGTGGCTAGCGTGGCCGGGGAGCCCGCGCTGGGCTCGCCCCAGGGGCCCGTCCCCATCGAAGAGGCCTATCGCCACTGCCAGGCCCTCACCAGGGAGCAGGCGCGCAACTTCTACTTCGCGTTCCTGCCCCTGCCGCGGGAGCGGCGCCGCGCCATCTACGCCGTCTACGCCTTCAGCCGCGCCTCCGACGACTACGCCGATGAGCCCATCGAGCGCGCGCGCAAGCTGGACCTCCTGGAGGGCCACCGGCGCCTCCTGCACGAGGCGTTCGAGGGGCGCCCGTCGGGGCCCGTCTTCACGGCCCTCGCCGACGCCGCCCAGCGCTTCCGCATCCCGCGCGACTACTTCGACGGGATCATCGATGGCGTCCTGATGGACCTGACGGTCACGCGCTACGAGACGTTCGAGGACCTGCGCTGGTACTGCTACCAGGTGGCCTCGGTGGTGGGCCTCATCTGCATCGAGATCTTCGGCTACTCCGACCCCAAGGCCAAGGAGCACGCCGAGGCGCTGGGGATCGCCATGCAGCTCGTCAACATCATGCGGGACGTGCGCGAGGACGCGGAGCGCGACCGCGTCTACCTGCCCCAGGCCGAGCTGCGGCGGTTCGGCTACTCCGAGGCCGACCTGGTGCGGGGCGTGGTCAACGACTCGTTCATCGAGCTGATGCGGTTCCAGGGCGCGCGCGCCCGGCGGTACTTCGCCGAAGGGGCGAAGCTCCTGCCGCTGGTGCCCCGGCGGAGCCGGGTCTGTCCCGCCATCCTGCGCGCCCTCTATAGCCGGCTCCTGGACCGGATGGAGGCCCGCGGCTACCACATCTTCGAAGGGCGCGTGAGCCTGCCGACGCGAGAGAAGCTCTGGCTCGCAGGGAAGCTATGGACGGCCAACAGCCTCCGAGGCCTCGTCCCCCTGGGCACGCGCTGATCGTGGGGGGAGGGCTCGCGGGGATCGCCGCTGCTTGCGAACTCGCCGGCCGGGCCTGGCGGGTCACCCTGCTGGAGAGGCGACCCTACCTGGGCGGGCGCACCTACTCGTTCCTCGAGACGGACGTGGATGCCGAGGTCGACAACGGCCAGCACGTCTTCATGCGGTGCTGCACCGCCTACCTCGGCCTGCTGGACCGCCTGGGCGTGCGGCACAAGGCACACCTCCAGCCCCGCATGCGCGTGACGGTCATCGATGCTCGGCGCCGCCGCTCGGCGCTGGCGAGCTCTCGCCTGCCCGGGGGACTGCACCTCGTGCCCTCGCTCCTGGGGTACCGCCACCTCTCGCTGCGCGACAAGCTGGCCGTCGTCCGGGCCGTCCTCGCCCTGCGCCGCATCTCCGAGGACGAGCGGCGGAAGCTCGACGGCATAAGCTTCGCCGACTGGCTCGCCGCTCGGGGGCAGTCGCCGCGCGCCATCCAGGCGTTCTGGGACCTGGTCATCGTCCCCACGTGCAACGATCCCTCGAAGCGGGTCAGCGCTGCCCAGGCGATCATGGTCTTCCAGGAGGGCTTCCTGCGCGACCCCCACGCCGCCGATATCGGCTACGCCACCGTGGGCCTCTCCAGTCTCTTGGCCGAGGAGGCGGCGCGCTACATCGAATCGCGGGGCGGCGCGCTGCTCCTGGGTAAGAGCCTCGAGTGCCTGGAAGGTGGCGAGGATGGCATCCGGGAGGCCCGCCTCCATAGCACGGAGCCCATCCGCGCCGACTCCTACGTGCTGGCGGTCCCGCCGCATCTCCTCGGCAGACTCCTGCCGGCCGCGCTCCGCAAGCACCCCTTCTTCGATCGCGCCAGCCGCATCGCCATGTCGCCCATCGTCAACGTGCACCTGTGGCTGGACCGGCCCGTTACCGATCTCCCCTTCGCCGCGCTCCTGGACAACGAGGCCCAGTGGGTCTTCAACAAGTCCGCCATCTACGGGAAGGACGGCAGCGGCCAGCACCTCTGCGTCTCCCTGAGCGCCGCCCACAAGCACATCGATATGCCCAAGGACGAGCTCTGCCGCCTGGTGCTGGCCGAGCTGGCCCGCGCCTTCCCCGAGGTCCACCGGGTCACGGTGCGGAAGACGATCGTTGTCCGCGAGCGGTACGCGACCTTCTCGCCCCGGCCCGGCACGGCCGCCTACCGCCTGCCGGCCCGGACGCCGGTACCCAATCTGTTCCTCGCGGGCGAGTGGACCGATACGGGCTGGCCCTCGACCATGGAGAGCGCCGTTCGCAGCGGACTGGCGGCGGCGCGCGCGGTGGCCGGCTCCCCATGAAGCACGCGCTCGTCCTGGCCCCCTTCGCCCCGGCGGAGCTGGCGCGGCTCCGGGAGCGGCTGCGCGTTACCTACGAGAGCTGGCTGGAGACGGGGCGCATCCACGACCCCGACGATCTCGCCCGGAGACTTCGGGACGAGCGGGTCAGCTTCCTGGTCGTCGAGGGCGACTTCGTCTTCGAGGAGGCGATGGAGGCCGCGCCCGGTCTCGAGCTCATCGGCATCTGCCGCAACGCCCTCAATCACGTGGACGTGGAGGCGGCGACGAGGCGGGGCATCCTGGTGGTCAACGCACCCGGCCGCAACGCCGTCGCCGTGGCCGAGCTGACGCTGGGCCTGATGCTGGCCCTCGCCCGGCGCATCCCCCAGGCCGACCGCTACGTCAAGTCGGGCGCCTGGAGCGATCCCGTGGGCGGGTATCTCGCCTACCGGGGGACGGAGCTGCACGGCAAGACAGTGGGCATCGTCGGCCTGGGCGCCATCGGGCGGATGGTGGCGCAGCGCCTCGCGGCCATGGGCATGCGGCTCCTCGCCACCGACCCGTACGTCGAGCCCACCCAGCTGGGCGGGCTGCCCGTCGAGCTGACCTCGCTCGACGAGCTCCTGGGCCGGTCGGACTTTGTCCTGGTGCACGCCCCGGCGAACGAGTCGACGATGGGGATGATCGGCGGGCCGCAGCTCCAGCGCATGAAGCCCTCGGCCTATCTGGTGAACGCCTCGGCGCCGGGGGTCGTCGCGGAGGAGGCGCTGGCTGGGGCGCTGGCCTCGAAGCGCATCGCCGGGGCCGCCCTCGACGTCTTCGAGGGGCACCCGCTGCCGGAGTCGAGCCCCCTGCGCATGCTGGAGAATCTCGTGCTCACGCCCCACATCGGCGGCGCCACGGACGAGACCGTCGAGCGCCAGTCGGCCATGATGACGGAGGCGATCCTGCTGGCGCTCGAGGGCCAGCGGCCCAAGCGCCTGGTGAACCCGAAGGCGTGGGAGAGCTACGAGGCACGGGTTCATGCGCCGCGCTGACCGCTACTTCCTCGCACTGGACATTGGCGGAAGCCGCGTGCGCTGCGCCGTCGTTGACCCGTCGGGCCGCGTGGCCGGGCAGAGCGCCTCGGCGTGGTCGCCTTCGACGCCCGAAGAGCTAGCGCCCGTCGGCAAGGAGATCGACGCCGAGGCCCTCTGGCGGCTCGTCGCGCGGCTGGTCCGCCGGGCTCTCAAGGAGGCCGGCGCGAGACCCACAGAGATCGCGGCCGCCGGCGTCACCAGCCAGCGGCAGGGGATCGCCGTCCTCGACGCCCGGGGGCGCGAGCTCTACGCCGGCCCCAACAGCGACGCCCGCGCCTTCTTCGAGGGCCAGGCCATCGACGAGGAGCACGGCGAGGAGGTCTACCGCGTCACGGGGCACACGCCGGCACTCCTGCTGGCCCCGGCCAAGCTGCGATGGCTCCAGCAGCACCGGCCCAGGGACTTCGGGCGCGCGCGGGCCGTCCTGACGCTGGACGCCTGGGCTTCGTTTCGATTGAGCGGAGAGCTGGCCTGCGAGCGGGCGGCCGCCGCCGAGGCCGGCCTGGTGGACGTGGTCGACGGGTCGCTCGCCTCGGGCCTGCTGGCCAAGCTGGGCCTCTCATCGAGTATCGTGCCGCGACTGGTCTCGAGCGGCCAGCGGGTGGGGTCTGTTACCCGTGAGGCCGCGGCCGCGACGGGTCTGGCCGAGGGGACGCCGGTGGTCGCCGCCGGGCCCGATACGCAGTGCGCGCTCCTGGGCATGGGCGCGACGCGGCCCGGCCAGACCGGGATCGTGGCCGGCTCGACCGCGCCGGTGCAGATGGTCCTGGACCGGCGCATCCTCGACGAGCGGCGGCGCACCTGGAGCGGGCTCCATGTCGTGCCGGGGCGCTGGGTGCTGGAGAGCACGACGACGGAGGCGGGCACGGCCTACGGATGGCTCGTCTCGCTGCTCTTCGGGGGCGGAACGCCGGGTGCCTTCGCGGCGGCCGGCCGGCTGGCGGCCAGGGCGCCTCGCGGGTCGGACGCCGTGCTGGCCTACCTGGGGCCCCGGCTGGCCGACATGCGCGATCTCTCGCCGCGCTGGGGGGGCGTGCTGTTCCCCGTGCCGTTCATTGGTGGGCCCGCCGATCACGGGCGCATCCTGCGGGCGGCGCTGGAGAACCTGGTCTTCGCGGTGAAGGCCAACATCGCTCAGCTGGAGAGCATCGCCGGAGGGAGAGCGTCCGAGGTCTGGCTGAGCGGCGGGATGGCCCAGGGCGGAACGCTGGCCCGCATCCTCGCTGACGTGCTGGGCGCCGAGGTGCGCCTGCCGCGGACGCTGGAGGCCTCGGTCCTGGGCGCCGCCATGGCCGCCGCGGCCGGCGCCGGAATCTATTGCGGCCTGGAGGAGGCGTCGCGCGCTATGGGCCGCCGTGCCAGGATCGTCCGTCCCGACCCGCTGGCCGCGCTGGAGTACCAGGAGCACTACCAGCGATGGGCGGCCGTGGGCGAAGGGCTCCGGGGGCTGAGCGAGCACCTGTGACGGGCGCGGCGCGCCTCGCCCGGTGGTAGAATCGGGCGGACGATCGACATCAGGAGCGGGCGATGAACGGCCGATGGCAGGCTGAGCGGGAAGCGGTGGCCGTGGCCAGCCGCGAGATGCACGCCAGGGGCCTGGTGGTGGGCTCGGCGGGCAACGTCAGCATGCGCCTCGGCGGCGAGGGCGGGGGGCTGCTGGCCATCACCCCCACGCGCAAGCGGTACGACGAGCTGACCGCGGACGCCATCCAGGTGATCGACTTCGAGGGCGAGCCCGTCGAAGGGGACCTCGTCCCGTCGGTCGAGAGCCTGATGCACATCGCCGTCTACCGGGCGCGGCCGGACGTGCGGGCCGTGGTCCACACCCATTCGGTCTATGCGACCGTCCTGGCCGTGGCGCGCCTGCCGCTGCCGCCGCTCATCGACGAGATGATCACGTCCATCGGCGGCGAGGTCAAGGTGACCGGCTATGCCTTCCCCAGCACCGAAGAGCTGGCGCGCCAGGCAGCAGGCGCCCTGGCGGAGCGGAACGCCGTGATCCTCGCCAACCACGGCGTCGTCGGCGTCGGAGCGGACCTGCGAGCGGCCCTGACCGTCTGCGAGATGGTGGAGCGGGCGGCGCAGGTCTACGTGCTGGCCCGGGCCATCGGCCGGGTGCACCTGCTGCCGGACGAGGTGATCGCGGCGGAGCAGGAGCTCTTCAGGATGATGCAGTTCGGGCCGCCGAAAGGGTGAGGCTAGCCCCGGAACCGCGGGTAGGAGCCGAAGACCTTCAAGTTGCTCGTGAGGCCAGCGATGGCCTGGAGCGCCGCCCTGGCGTCCGGCTCCTCCCGGTGGCGATCGAAGTCCACGAGGAAGACGTACCTGCCGAGGCTCTGCTTGCCCGGCCGGGACTCGATCTTGCTCAGGTTGATGCTGCGGTCGGCGAACTCCTTGATGACGCGGTAGAGCTGCCCCGGTCGATTCTCTAGCAGGAACGCGATGGAGGTCTTGTCGTCGCCGGTGGGCCGGGCGTCGTGGGAGGCCAGGACGACGAACCGGGTGGTGTTCTCGGCGGCGTCCTGGATCCCCTCGGCCAGCATGTGGACGGCGTAGCGGCTGGCGGCTCGCTTGGGGGCGATGGCCGCCGCGGGGCCCTTGCCCTTGTAGGCCTGCATCTGCTCCACCGCCGCCACGGTGCTCAGGGAGGCCACCGCCTGCGCCTTCCCCAGCCGCTCCTCGATGAACCTGCGGCACTGGCCCAGGGCCTGCGGGTGGGAGAAGACGACCCGGACCTCTTCGATCCGCGTCCCCGCCCGCGCCAGGAGGCAGTGGCGGATGGGCAGGACCAGCTCCTTGCAGATGAGCAGGCGCGAGTCGTGGATCAGGAGGTCCAGGGTGTCGGTGACGGGGCCCTCCAGGCTGTTCTCGATGGCCACCACGGCCTCGTGGGCCGTTCCAGCCTCGACGGCGGCGGCGGCGGCCCGGACGCTGGGGCAGGGGACCAGCTCGGCGGAGGGATCGTGAGCGAGAGCCGCCTCCTCCGAGTAGGTGCCCGGCGGTCCCAGGTATGCGACGCGGTTCGCCATGGCCTAGCGCGCGAGGGCCTCGAGGAGGGCCTGCTCGTCGCCGGGCGCCGCCAGGGCCAGCACCTCGTCGCCGGCGGCCAGCGTCACGCTCTTGGACGGCGCCACGGGCGGCCCCTCGCGCGGGAGCACCAAGGCGATGACGGCGCCGCGGGGCAGGGCGATCTGGGTCACAGGGCGCCCCGCCGAGGCCGCCTCCTCCGGGATACGGATGCTGAACAGATTGAGGGCGCCTTGGCGGAGGGCCGCCAGCCGCATCAGCGGCAGGTCCGGGATCTTCGCCAGGACGCTGGAGACGATGGCCTCCACCGCGCCGATGGTGGTAATGCCTAGGAGCCTGAACAGCTTCTCGTTCCTAGGGCTGTTGACGCGGGCGAGCACGCGGCGGACGTGAAAGCGGTGATGGGCCACCTGGCAGGCCACCATGTTGTCCTCGTCGCTCTCCGTCACGGCGATGAGGAGATCGGCCCGCTCGGCGCCGGCCTCGGCCAGGACCTGCGTCTCGCAGCCGTCCCCGTGCATCACCATGCTCCCCAGGCGGTCGCGGAGGATGGCGCACAGCGCCTCCTGACGCTCGATGACGAGGGCCTCGTGGCCCCCTTGGGTCAGGGAGCGAGCGAGGGTCGCGCCGACCCGGCCGCCACCGACGACGATGACGTACATGGGCGGCTCAGGCATCGATGGTGTCGTGGATCATCTGGGTGAGCAGCGTGGTGGGGCTGAAGGTCCGGATGCCCAGCTCCTTGAAAATCTCCTGGCGCATGGGGTCGTAGACGCGGCAGAGGATCTTGTCCGCCCGGAAGAGGTGCTTGGCGATCTGGGCCGCCAGGAGATTCCGGTTGTCGCTCTGCGTCACGGCCACGAAGACATCGGCCTCGCCCAGCCCCGCCTGGCGCAGCACGTCCTCATCGGCGCCGTCGCCCAGGATGGTAACGCCCTTGAAGCTCTGCGGGAGGCGCGCGAACGCGTCGGGGTCGCGGTCCACCACCGTCACGCGGTGCCCCTCGGTGTCCATGATGGTGGCGAGGCGGGAGCCGACCCGCCCGGCGCCCATGATGACGATGTGCATGCCGGACCGTGGGGCGGCGCGCCCCTACGGGCTTTCGGTCCCGTCGGCGATGGGCTCGCGGGCGAGCCAGACCCGGCACGGAGCATGCTTGAGCACATAGGGGACCGTGGCGCCGAGGTTGAACTCACCGTGGCGCCGCCGGTACTCCATGCCCATGATGATGAGGTCCGCCTGGCGCTGGATGGCCTCCTCCACCACCGCGGGCCCCGCCTCCCGCGCCTGGAGCAGCTCGGCCTCGACGGGGCACTTCTCCTCTTTGCCCACGGCCTCCATCCGCCGCAGGATCGATTCGCCATGGTCCACCGCCGACGGCTCCGGCGACTCCACCGGAAGGTTGCGCGCCACCTCCACCACGTGGACGATGTAGACCTTGGCCTTGCGCTGCTTGGCCAGGGTGCAGGCCATCCGCACCGCCTGCTCGTCCGATGGATCGCCGCTCACGGGCACAAGAATCTTATGACTATCCATAGGTGGGGGTGAATCGTCTCGTCTGGAGACCTTGGGCGCCCCCGAGCGGGGCCGCGCCGGTCATGTACATAGCGCTATGGTCTGGTGGTTGGCCTTTCGGAGCCGTGCCTCGACCGCTCGAACCTCTCCAGATGCTCGTCCTTTCCGGTCAGCACCAGTATATCACCGGCCTCGATGCGCTCGAACCGGTCGGGGTTGATGATGACGTCGTGGGCGCGCATGACGATAAGGACGGTGAGGCCGGACTTGCTCCTGGGGCCCAGGTCGGCCTCCTCCAGCGTCTCGCCGACGGTCCACGCCGGAGCGGTGATCTTGCTGATCCCGAAGCTGGGGCTCAGCTCCATGTAGTCCGTAACCTGGGGCAGAGAGAGGCTGTGGGCCAGGCGCTCGCCGGCCTCTCGCTCGGGGTAGACCACCGGGTGGGCGCCGATCTTCTCCAGGGTGAGGCCGTGGAGCGGGTTCTGGGCCCGGGCCGCCACCTGCGGGATGCCCATGCGCTGGAGCAGCACCGTCGCGAGGACGCTGGACTGCACGTCGGTTCCCCCCACGGCCACCACCGCCAGGTCGAAGTTGGTGACGCCCAGCTTCTTGAGGGCGGCCTCGTCGGTAGCGTCGGCCTGGACGGCGTAGGTCACCTGGGAGACCACATCCTGGACCCGGCGCTCGTGCCGGTCGATGGCCAGGACCTCGTGGCCCCGCTTGAAGAGTGTCGAGGCCACGCTGGTCCCAAAGCGTCCCAGCCCCACCACGATAATCTGGCGTTTCATGTTGGCCCCCTTAGCCTATTCTGACCCGCTCTTCGGCGTACCGGATCCGCGCTGGCTCGGCGCGCTGCGTCAGCGCCAGCATCAGCGTGAGCGGACCCGCCTTCCCCACCACCATCATCAGGATGATGAGAAGCTGTCCGCCCGTCGTCAGGTCCGGCGTGACGCCCGCCGTCTTGCCGACGGTGCCGAACGCCGACGTCGTTTCGAACAGCAGATTGATGAAGGGCTTGTCCTCCAGAATGGTCAAGGCGAAGACGACGAGGAAGATGGCCGCGAGGGAGACGAAACCCAGGGCCAGAGCCCGGGACACCTGGTCCTCCGAGATCTCCCGCCGGAAGACCTCCGCTCGCGGCCGGCCGCGGAGAGATGCCGTCACCGAGGTGAGGATGACGCCAAAGGTGTTGACCTTGATCCCGCCCGCGGTGGAGCCGGCGCCGGCCCCGATGAACATGAGCAGGACAAAGATGAACAGGGTGTAGTCCCGCCACGCGGCGCCGGGCACCGAGGCGAAGCCCGCCGTTCTCGCCACGACGGACTCGAAGAACGAGTCCAAGAGCTTGGCGGGCCAGCTCAGGCCCCCCAGGGTCTGGGGGTTGGAGTACTCGGAGACGAGGAAGACGAGCATCCCCACGGCCAGCAGCGCGAGCGTCACGGTGAGGACCAGCTTGGTGTCCAGGCTCAGCCTGCCGAAGCGGCGCTGGGAGACCACGTCGCTCATGACGGCGATGCTGATGCCGCCCAGGATGACCAGCGCCGCCACGATCAGGAGCACCGGGGCGTCGTGTTGATAGATCTCCAGACCTTTGCCGCCGGGCAGAATGGAGAACCCGGCGTTATTGAACGCCGCGACGGTATGGAAGACGCCCTGCCAGAGGGCCTCGCCGACGGAATCGAAGTCGAACGCGAAGCGCGCAGTGAGGGCGGCGACCCCGATGGCCTCGATGATGAAGACGACGACGGCGACCCTCCGCATGAGCCGGACGACGCCGCCGACCGTGGGCGTTCCCGCAGCCTCGTGGATCGCCAGGCGCTCCCGCAGGCCGATCCGCCGGCCGATGACGATGAAGAGCAGCGTGGAGTAGACGATGATGCCGATGCCGCCGATCTGCACCAGGGCCAGGACTACTCCCTGCCCGAACCCAGTCCAGTAGGAGGAGGTGTCCACCGTCGAGAGCCCGGTGACGGTCACGGCCGAGGCGGAGGTGAAGAAGGCCTTCATGAACGGGGCGAAGCCGTCCCCGCTCCTGGCCGCGGGGAGCATCAAAAAGCCCGTGCCGATGAAGATGAGGACGATATAGGGGTAGAAGAGGACGAGGGGGGAGACGGGCCTGGGCGGCGAAGGCTCGCTGGTGGTGAGCGCGATGCGGATCGGGCGGATGAGGGCGCGCCGGACGATGCGCTCGATGGGCCTGCCAGGCCGCTGGACCTGCAAGAAGAGCTCCTAGGTCCGAGGGGAGACCTGGGCCCAAGGGGAGAGGCCGGTCGTGGGGGGGCGGAGCGGGGCGGTCATGGGGGCGGCCGGGCGGCGCGCCCGGACTGGAGTACCGGCGGAACGCAGTCGGCGCTCAACAGGAGCGATTCTACGCCTGGCTCCCCGTCCAGTCAAGCGGAACAGGAGTGGCGCCAGAGTCGTTTCGTTGTCCTGCACGTAGGGGCGGGTCTCAGACCCTACGTGCAGGACAACGAACAGGCCCTGCTCTGAAGCTCTTTTCCGTTGCGGCGGCGATGCTCCGCCCGTATAATTGAAAGCGCCCGGCCGGCGGCGCCGGAGCGAGGTGGCTTCATGGAGACGGGGACCTGGAAGCTCAAGGCGGGGCTCGCCCAGATGCTCAAGGGCGGAGTCATCATGGACGTGGTGACCCCGGAGCAGGCCAAGATCGCGGAGGAGGCCGGCGCCTGCGCCGTCATGGCTCTGGAGCGGGTGCCCGCGGACATCCGGGCCACCGGGGGCGTCGCCCGCATGGCCGATCCGGCGCGCATCAAGGCCATCATGGAGGCCGTCACCGTCCCGGTCATGGCCAAGTGC
>CAZKTO010000055.1:0-21890 GCA_964555685.1 uncultured Dehalococcoidia bacterium | reverse complement strand
GGAGAGGGCGGCAGTCCGCCGCAGGCGGACGCACTCGGACTGACAAGATTTTGAGTCGGAGGAGAGGTCGCGGGTGAGCAAGGCAAACGAGCCGTCCAAAGAGCGAGGCCCTCAATCCGGGGAGTTCCACCTGGGTGAACCCGGGCTGCCCTGGGGGACTCAGCCCCTATGGAGGGCGCTGAAAGGAAGCCCCGCCGTCCTGGGTGGGAGGCGGGAGGCGGCGTGGCGTCTCCTGCCCCCGGCGGTTGCTGTCGACGACCGTCATCTGGGCGGCAGGGCGGTGGCGGGCTGGGTCGCCTACTCCTGGCAGCCGCCGCGGGAGCGCCAGAGCCAGCCGCCCCGTGGGGCGGGCGTTGCCAATTTGGCCAGGCGCCTGATCGCGCAGGAGCGGAGCAGGATGCGCCACTCGACGCCGCTCCTGGAGTACCGAGACCGCCGGGAAAAGGGGAATATGCGGGCGGCCTAACGGCCGCAAGGAGACGGGTTGGTGCACAGCGTTTACCTCTACGGGATTCTCGACGGGCCTCCAGAGGACCTCGAGACCCTGAGTCTAGCGGGCCTGGATGGGGCGAGCCGTGTACGGGTCCTTGCCCACGGCGGCGTCGGGTGCGTGGTAAGCGATCACTCTGGCGAAGACCTGCGGAGCGTCTCCCGGGGAAAGCTCCTCGGCTACTTGCTGCGACACCAGCAGGTGGTCGAGCGGGTGATGCAAGACCACACGGTGCTCCCGGTGAAGTTTGGCACCACGCTGGATAGCCCTGAGGAGGTGAGGGCTCTGCTGACCCAGGCCCGGCAGTACCTGTCTGGGGCGCTGGAGTCCATGCGCGGCAAGGTGGAGGTGGAGGTGGCGGCAACCTGGGACGTGCCCCGGGTTCTTGAGGCGGTGAGAAACGATGAGGCGGTGGTCCGCACAAGGGTGGCTATTGCCGCCAAAATAGACCCCACGCTGGAAGAGAAAGTGCGACTTGGTCAGGTCGTGAAGGCGTGCATGGACCGGCGCAGGGAGGTCTACCGGGAGTGGATGCTGGCCTTTCTTCAGCCGCTGTCGTCCGGTGCGGCCCCCAACGCCCTCTTCTCCGAGGAGATGGTCACGAATGTGGCCTTCCTGGTGGACGGGGTGCAGCAGCCGGAGTTCGACAGGCGGGTCCGGGAGCTGGACGAGCTGTTCCGGAACGAGATCTCGTTCCGGGTGATCGGCCCCCTGCCGCCGTACAGCTTCAGCACCGTGGAGATAACGCGTCTGAGCGAGGAGCAGGTAGAAGAGGCTCGGCGGGAGCTGGAGCTTGCTGTCGTCTTCGTGGAGGCCGAGGTCAGGAGGGCCTACCGCCGTCTGGTGGCAAGGGAGCAGCGAACTGCGCTTGCATCGGAAAAGCTGTCCAGCGATCGGCTAGCAAGGCTGAGGCGGGCGTCTGAGGTGTTGCTCACCAGCCCTAAGGCTGATGGCGCCAGCGAGGGTAAGTCCCTCCTTGCCGTCGCCATAAGGGGGAATGCTCACCGAGAGGTGGAGGCGGCCCGATTCGGCGCGGCTGTCAGGGTGTAGCGCGTCATGACACAAGCTCGAAAATACCTCTACTGCATCATCCGGTGTGGAGAGGAGCACACCTTTGGAGATGCCGCCCCCATCGGCGGTGGCCCAGGGTCGGTCTACGCCGTGTCCAATGGGGACCTGGCCGTGGTGGCAAGCGATGCGCCGGAGGGGAGTACGAGAGCACCCGGGCCAATATGCTGACCCACCAACGGGTCCAGGAGAGGGTGATGCAGGGACTCACCGTCCTGCCGGTCCGCTTCGGAACGGCGGCCAATGGAGTCTCGCCCGTCGACGACGTCCGGAGGCTCCTGGACAGGAGGCGCCAGGAGTTTGAGCGGCTCCTCTCAGAGATGGGAGGCAAGGTGGAGCTGGGTATCGCCCAGTCGGTCAAGGCCGTAAGGGATGGCCTGGACCGGGCTGTCCAGGACATCGTCGCGTCCATCACGCCTCCCATGGAGTTCGAGGAGACGAGGGTGGAGCATTGAGCCGAGGAAGGGGACCATGGAGCAGCCGGTAGCCACTGGGCGCCCGTCACAAGACGCCGGGGGCAGGTCCTTCCTCCCCGCACCGGAGTTGGGGGGTGGCCCGGCCGGTTGCTACGTGTACTGCGTGAGCCGGGGCGAGGATGGTGGGCCGCTGGTCCTATAGGGATCGGCGGCAAGGAGGTCTACGCTGTACGTTTGGCGGGCCTTTGTGCGCTGGTCCACGACTGCCCTTCCCAGCCCTACAGGAGCCATGACCCGGAGGAGGTGGCGAAGGCGAGCCCGGAAGTCCGCGCTCTCCAGGAGACGGCCGCGTCGGGCCCTAGAGGCGCGGCCTACCTGTCCCGGCGGCAGCTCGAGCGGGCCCTCCAGCGCGAGGGCCAGGCCCGGGTATCTCAAGGGGTGGAGGCGCTCTACCGCCGGGTCTGGTCCTTGGTGGCTCGGGTGCGTGTCGAGAAGGTCAAGGATGCCCCCGGGGAGCGGCCCATGGTGATGAACCTGTCTTGCCTCGTCTCCCGGGAACGATACCCCAGGCTGGAGGCGGAGCTAGACCGCATAGGCCCAGGAGAGGCGTTCTTCCTCCGCCTGGTGGGACCGCTCCCTCCCTACAGCTTCTGTTAGAGGAGAACATGCAGACTCCAGACCCTGTCGTGTCGCCTCGGCCAACGCTGGTGGACCTGCTTGATCGCGTTCTTGACCGCGGACTGGTGATCGATGCCGATATCGTCATATGCCTTGCTGGCGTTCCCCTCATCGGCATCAACCTGCGTGCCGCTCTGGCAGGCATGGAGACGATGGTGCAGTACGGCCTCATGCAGGAGCGGGACCGGACCATCCGGGCTGGCCTTGCGGGCGCCACCGAAAGACGCGCAGCTCAAGCCATGGGAGAGGTATCCAGCAGGTGAGCGCCTCGACTCCAGGCCAGAATGGAGGAGGGATGACGAGGGCCATAGGCATCGATCTGGGGACGACCTACACCGTGGTGGCCACGGTCCAGGACGGTCGCGCGAAGCTCCTCCCCAACGCCGAGGGTCAGCACCTGACGCCCTCGGTGGTCTGCTTTGCCGGGGGGCCCCAACCCTTGGTGGGCGAGCCTGCCAAGCGCCTGGCAGCCACCCTCCCCGACAGGACCGTGTTCTCGATTAAGAGACGCATGGGTTCGGACTACAGGGTGACGATTGGCCAGCGGGAATACACACCACAGGAGGTCTCCGCTTTCATACTCCGAAAGGTCAAGGCCGATGCCGAGCGCTGCCTGGGGGAGACCATCGACCGGGCGGTCATCACCGTGCCCGCCTACTTCAACGACCGCCAGCGCCAGGCGACCAAGGAAGCCGCGGCCCGGGCAGGGCTTGAGGTCATGAAAATCATCAATGAGCCGACGGCTGCGGCCCTGGCCTACGGCCTCCATCGGGAGGACGCCCACACCATCCTGGTCTGGGACCTGGGAGGCGGCACCTTCGACGTGTCCATCCTGGAGCTGGGGGAGGGCATCTTCGAGGTGCGGGCCGTCGGCGGCGACACCTGGCTTGGCGGAGACGACTGGGACAGCCGGCTGGTGCAGGTCCTGATGGATGGATACAGGAAGGTCTGCGGGACCGAGTTCCCCAAGGATGCCGGGGCCGGCTACCGGCTGCGGGAGCTAGCAGAACAGGCCAAGCGAGAGCTCTCTACCCTGCCGGTGACCAGGGTGCGCCTGCCGGTCCCGGATGGCGTGGACGCCGCGCACTTGGAGGTTGAGGTCAGCAGGCAGCAGCTTGAGGACATGACGAAAGACCTGCTTGAGAGGATGGCAGCGCCAACGCAGCAGGCCCTGGCCGATGCCGGCCTCCCTCCTGAAGCCCTTGACCGGGTCATTCTGGTGGGCGGCGCCAGCAGGATGCCCGCCGTGCGGAGGTTGGCCAGGACGCTGTTCGGCGGGGAGCCTTACCGCTACATCCAGCCCGATGAGGCGGTGGCGGTGGGCGCCGCCATCCAGGCGGGCATGCTCCTGGGCCTGATTGACAAGGCTGTCCTCCTGGACGTCCTGCCCCTTTCCCTGGGGGTAGAGACCCAAGGAGGCCTCACGGCCAGGATCATTCCCCGAAACACCCCTCTGCCGGCCTCAGGCGCCCGGATCTTCACCACAGCCGAGGACTACCAGACCTCCACGGATATCCACGTCCTCCAGGGGGAGCGGGAGCTGGCCGCCGAGAACGTCTCCCTTGGCCGGTTCCAACTCAACGGTATACCTGCAGCCCTCAGGGGGGTCCCAAAGGTAGAGGTATCCTTCGAAGCAGACGCGGATGGCATCGTGCAGGCCTCCGCCCAAGAGCTTCTCGGCGGCAGCGAAGTGAAGGTCAAGGTCGCCTCCACCAAATCCCTCGATCTCAGCGAGATCACGAGCATGGTTGCAGAAGCCCAGCGGAGAGCGGCACAAGACGGGGAAGCGCGAAAGCAGATCGAAGCACGCATTGAGGGAGAGAACGTCCTTGCCGCCGCAGAGGGAGCGCTGAACGATGCGGGCCGCCCTGAGTCAGACCCACGGGCGCAACGAATCATGCAAACAGCGTTGGAGCTGAGGCAAGCCCTGGACAACGGTGGCGCCGACCGCAGCAAAGCCCTATGCCAGACGCTCCGTCAGGAGCTTGCAACGCTGCTCAGGGAAGGAGCGACTCCCTCGGGAAGCGCGCCCCGTCTGTAGGGGCCTCGCAACCCTCCTCTCCTGCCCCACGTCTTGTCTTCCTGCGGCGCTCGGTCGTCGCTGGCCCCATTGGTGTATCGATATATGTATGCATAGATGGTCGCAGCGCATGGCCATGTCGGAAGCACCAGGTGGGCCATGCAAATGACGAGCGTCAGGGAGATCAGGAGGCGGCTGGGCCTGTCGCAGGAACGCTTTGCTCAGCGCCTGGGGGTATCGGTACAGGGGTATCGGTACAGACGGTGAGGCGCTGGGAGAGCGGCCTGAACAGGCCGCTGCCCATCATCAGTGCCAGGCTGCGGGAACTGGCTCAGCAGACCCAGGCCCAACTGCGCAGAGGAGGTCGAGCTGTGGGAGAGGAAACGAGAGGAAGAGACGAAGGTTTCACGATGGACGTCGGGCTGGGGCTTGGCGGGCTGTTCAAAGGGGTGGGCAGCTTGCTGGAGGTCCTGTCCAAGATGGCCGAAGAGGGCAAGGAGGAGACGACCCGAATGGGCACGATAGAGGGGCTGGGTGGCAGGGCCAAGGGCGTATACGGCTTCAGCGTGCGTCTCGGAGCGGAAGGGGAACCCGTCGTAGAGCGGTTCGGCAACATCGGAGAGACTCCGTCCGGGGCGGTGGTAGCCGAGACCCGTGAGCCTCTGGTCGATGTGCTGGATGAGGAAGAGGGCATCCTGGTCGTCGCTGAGATGCCAGGGGTCGACGAGAAGGAGATCCGCGTCAGGGCGGAGGGCGACGTTCTGAAGATCATGGCCTCCGGCGGCCAGAGGCGGTACCACAAGGAAGTCCTGCTCCCCTCGCCGGTGGACCCGGGGAGGGTGGCGACATCGTACAAAAACGGGATTCTGGAGGCGCGGCTAACGAAGACAAAGGGGGCAGGAGCGTAAGCTCAGGAGGGGCGCTATGGCTGTCAAGGATGCTGAAATGGAACGGGTCGCGCAGGTGCAGGAGATTACGGTAGCTGAGGCCCGAACCGGCGACGTGGGGAGAGGCATGGCGCGGCTCGACCCCAAAGACATGATGCTCCTGGGTGTGGAGGTGGGTGACATCGTCCTGGTACGAGGCAAGAGAGCGACGCCCGCCAGAGTCATGCCGGCGTATCCCCAGGAACGGGGCATGAGAACTATCCAGATCGACGGCATCACACGGGACAACGCCCAGGTGGGCCTGGAGGAGCGGGCGCAGGTAGGGAAGGTCTCCCCTCGGGATGCCGCGGGCGTTGTGCTGGCGCCGGCCACGTCGTCGAAGGCCTTCGTTCCGGGTAGCTCTGCCAGGCAACTGGCGCGGGTGCTGGAGGGGCTCCCCGTCACCCGGGGGGACCGCGTCAGGGTCACCCTCCTGGGAGGGCGTTACCAGGAGTTCGCTGTGGTGGACGTCAACCCGGATGGCGTGGTCCTCATCGGGCCTGCCACAGTGGTAAAGGTGGGGGGAGAAGGAGCACCGGCCAGGGACAAGGCAGGCGTCACCTACGAGGATATCGGAGGGGTTCGGAAGGATATCCAGCGGATCCGGGAGATGGTGGAGTTGCCCCTGAAGCACCCGGAGCTCTTCGAGCGGCTGGGGATCGAGGCGCCCAAGGGTGTCTTGCTGCACGGGCCGCCGGGGTGTGGCAAGACCCTCATCGCCAGAGCGGTGGCCAGCGAGACGGACGCCGCTTTCTTTCACATCAGCGGGCCCGAGGTCATCCACAAGTTCTACGGCGAAAGCGAGGCCCATTTGAGGGCCATTTTCGAGAAGGCCCGCCAGCAGGCCCCTTCCATCATCTTCATCGATGAGATCGACGCCATCGCCTCCAAGCGGGAGGAGGCTCGGGGCGACCAGCAGGTGGAACGCCGCGTGGTGGCCCAGCTTCTTGCCCTCATGGACGGCCTCAAGGAGCGGGGACAGGTGGTCGTGATCGGCGCCACCAATATCCCCCACGTGCTGGACCCGGCGCTGCGGAGGCCGGGGAGGTTCGACCGGGAGATCGGTATCGGCGTGCCCGACCGGAACGGACGCCTGGAGGTCCTCCAGATCCACACCCGGGGAATGCCCCTGGCGCCCGATGTGGACCTGGAGCAGTTAGCGGACATCACACACGGCTTCGTGGGCGCAGATCTGGAGGCCCTGTGCCGAGAGGCGGCCATGGCCACGCTGAGGAGGGTCATGCCCCGGATACGGCTGGAGGACGCGTACCCCGCTGAGGAGGCGCTGGCCCGCCTGGAAGTCTCCATGAACGACTTCATGGAAGCCCTCAAGGAGGTGGAACCCTCGGCCATCCGGGAGGTCTTCACCGAGGTTCCTAACGTCGGTTGGGATGACATCGGAGGGCTGGAGGAGGCCAAGGGGGCTCTGGGAGAGGCCATCGTGTGGCCTCTCAAGTACCCTCACCTGTTCAGGCAGATGGGCGCCAGGCCCCCCAGGGGAATCCTTCTGAGCGGGCCACCAGGCACGGGCAAGACCCTTCTGGCCAAGGCTGTGGCGACCCAGTCCGGGGTGAACTTCATCTCGGTCAAGGGACCGGCACTCCTGTCCAAGTGGATGGGCGAATCGGAGAAGGCCGTCCGGGAGGTGTTCAGGAAGGCTAGACAGGCCAGCCCATGCATCGTCTTCTTCGACGAGATCGATTCCCTGGCGCCCACCAGGGGCAACGGGCACGACTCCTCTGTGACCGACCGCGTCATCAGCCAGCTGCTGACGGAGCTGGACGGGATCGAGGAGCGGCGAGGTGTGACGGTGCTGGCTGCAACGAACCGCGCGGACCTGGTGGACTCAGCTCTTTTGCGACCTGGCAGGTTTGACGCCCATATCGAGCTCCCCGCGCCTGACGAGCGGGCCAGGCGGGAGATTCTTGCCATCCACACTCGAGGCATGCCGCTGGCCGAGGACCTGGACCTGGAGGGCATGGCGGGACAGACGGAGGGTATGACGGGAGCTGACATTGAGGCCCTCTGCCATCGAGCGAGCCTTAGCGTTATAAGGGAGTATATCAACCGAGAGATGACCAGCCCAGGCCTCCCCGGCCTGGACGCCGTCCGGGTGACAGCCCAGCACTTCCGGGAGGCGATACAGCAGGTGGCCGGGAAGCGCTGATGAGGAGGCTCCTGTACATACCAATTATCCACGAGGAGGCAGACCTGGGCAGCGCCGGGCCTGACCTTGCCCGAGGCAGCTCGACCCTGGCGGGAGAGCATCGCTGGGCCCTGCACCAGGAGACGGTGCGAGGCTTCTGGGAGAGTGTGGAACGCTCCTTGCGCAGGTTTGATCCTCGGAAGGTGCGGGTGTACCAGGACGGCATGGCGGCAGACGGCGCTCTTGGCAGGCGCATCGTTGAGGAAGGGACCAGGCGCGGCAGCAGGAACTACCAGCTCGTCCTCGCGCTGCTTGACAGGGGAGCCGTACTTCAAGCGACGGAAGACCTCGCCCTCCTCCAGCAGGAGCAGGAAAGCTTACGGAGTCCCGGGCGCCAGCAGGTATCTCCTGGGCAGCGGAGGCGCCTCCTGGAACGGCGGGACGCCAACATCGCTCAGGCGATAAACGCTACATTGCGGGAAGGAGAGGTGGGCGTACTGTTCATTGGCGCCGGGCATGATGTGCGTCCCAGCCTGGCAGATGACATCTTGGTGCAACGAGCTAAGGACCCGGAGCGACTCCGTCTCTACATTCAGGAGCTCCTGTTAGGAGACGATCCTGGGAGACTGGCTACCCTGGCAACCTATGTCGCCGCCCCAGTTGAGGATTGTGGGGCTGAAGGTTGACGATATACGATAGGCGCCTAGAATGACATTTGAGACAAAGCTCTCTCGGGGAGAGGGGGCGCCCCGACGGGCCGGGGTGGGTGAGGGCAGACCGCTGTGCAACTCTCCGGTCAAAAGGTCCTCGTCACCGGCGCCTCGGGAGCCCTGGGCGGCGAGCTGGCCCGCGACCTCTCCCGCCACAACACCGTCTACGGCCTGGCCCGCTTCTCCGACCCCGCCGCCAGGGGCTTCCTCGAGTCGGCCGGCGTTATCGTCGTCCAGCGAGACCTGGGCCGGGACTCCTTCGACGACCTGCCCGGCGACATCGACTACGTCTTTAACCTGGGCGCCGTGGTGCGACGGGACGCGGACAAGGACCCTGCCTACACCTATGAGGTGAACGCCTACAGCCTGGGCCGGCTGATGCGGCGGTGGCCCAAGGTCAAGGCCTTCGTCCAGGCCTCCAGCGGCTCCGTTTACCGCTACCAGCGCCGGGCCATCGTCGAATCGGACCCCATCGGCGACGAGGACGGGACCTATAGCGTCGCCAAGTTCTCGGGCGAGGTGGTGGCGACCTTCGCCTGCCGGCTCTGGGGTATCCCGGCCATCTTCCTGCGGATCTTCCAGACGTACGGTCCCCGCGGCGGGCCCGTCACCAACCGCATCCGGCTCGTCGCCGAGGGCAAGCCGGTCCCGCTTCACCCGGACGGCCCAAACCTCTCCTGCCCCCTCTACGTCACCGACTTCGTGGAGCTGGCCGAGGCCGCCGCGGGCAAGGCCACCGTCCCTCCGACTATTGTGAACGTCGCCGGGACGCGCCTCATCTCCTTCGAGGACTACATCCAGATCATCGGGCGCTCCCTGGGCACGGCGCCCAAGATCGTCCACGACCGGAACGCCCACCGGGCCGTCCACGCCGATACGACGCTCATGCGCCGCATCCTGGGCGAGCCCAAGGTCTCGGTGGAGGAGGGCATCCGCCGCGTCATCGAGGCCCTCTATCCCGGCCGTCTCGTCCGGTAGGAGCCGCGCGGCGCCGCTCTATGCCAAGGTGGTTGACGGTCACCGGGTCCCCCTCTAAAATCGGCGTGGCCCTGATGCCGGGCCGCATCGCCGGGAGGTCAGGCCCCTGCCGCTGGGCCCCAGGAGGCGCTCATGGTGTCGGCGCTCTATCTCCAGCAGTTCGTCCGGACCACTCAGGGCAAGACGGACCAGTTCGTCGAGACCTTTGGCCGGCGCGGCGTGCCGCTCCTCGCCAGGGCCGGCCTGAGCCTCATCGGCGCGTGGGAGGTGCAGCTCTCCATCCGGGAGCTCTACTTCCTCTGGCGCGTCGAGCGGGCCGAGGCCTTCTCGGACGACGGCTGGCTCCTGCGAGCGCCGCAGGTCCAGCCCGATGGCGCCGCGCTCCGCAAGGAGCTCGATGGGATGGTGGAGAGCCTGCAGGGCGCCCTGATGGCGCCGGTGCCCGTCGTCCCCGGTCCGGAGCCCGGGCCGCCCAAGGGCCCGCGCCGCCGGCGCCTCTACTATCACGAGGTCATGCAGGTCCGGCCCGGCAAGATGGTCGAGTACCTGGCGCAGCTGGCGGTGGAGGGCCTGCCCGCGTGGAACAGCGCCGGCTGGCGCATCGATGGGGTGTTCCGCACGCACACCAGGCCGCGGGAGCTCAACTGGCTCGTCTCCTATGAGGAGGGCCGCCCCGGCCTCTTCGAGCCCAAGAACTGGATGGACCCGGGACGCCCGCTGCCCGAGATCGGCGGCTGGATGGAGAAGGGTTGGCAGTGGCGCGACGAGTGGCAGGACCGCTTCCTGCTGCCACTGCCCTTCTCGCCGTTGCAGTAGCGGCGCAACTCGTTCGCGGGCGTTGGGTGTAGTTGGGGCGGGGGGCGGGGGGTGAGGGCTACACCCTACACCCCCAAAAACCGCGCCACATTCCCGCCCATCAGGCCCGTGGCCACGTCTCCCGCCGCGCCGTACTTCTGCAGCGTCCCGCGCGCCTCGGCTGGCGTCGTCGTATCGTGCTGCGGGTAGCGGGAGCCCCACGCCGCGACCGAGCCATAGACGTCCGGCATCCGGGCGATGGTGCTCTCCCAGGCGTCCCACGTCACCAGCGACGGCCGCTCGAAGAAGACGTGCTCGGGCTCCAGGCTCACGTCCCGGATATTGCTGAGGAGCGAGATGTAGGTCTCGGCCTTCTCGAGCGCCAGCGTCACCCACGCGGCCCCGCCGTGGGCGAAGGCCAGCTTCAGCTTGGGGTACTCCTCCATGTGGCCGAAGAACGCGAAGGCCGTCAGCGCGATGGCGTTGTCCATCGTGGGCGCGACGGCCTCGGCGATGTTGTGGCCGATCATGAGGCCCTGGGCGACCCGCTCGACGTAGGGGCCCTCGGAGGTCCACTCGTCGTTGGCGCTCCCCGGCGAGGCGTGGATGAACGCGGCCAGGCCCAGCGTCTCCAGCTCCTTCCAGAAGGGGCCGTAGGACGGGTGGGACATGAAACGGTCGTTGAAGAAGGAGGGCCGGATGGCGGCGGCCTTGAACCCCTTGCCCGCCGCGCGCTTGGCCTCGGCGATGGCGAAGCTCACGTCCTGCATCGGCAGCACCGCCGCCGGGTAGAGCCGGTCTGGCGCCGCCTTGGCGAAGTCGGCGGCCCAGTCGTTGTAGGCGCGGGCGAGGGCCGCGGCCACGTCCGGGTTCTCGACGGCGGGGAAGTACTCGGCGAAGGCCGTGGGGAAGACGAGCGCCCGCCCGATCCCCATGGCGTCCATGTCCTTGAGACGCGCTGTGGCGTCCCAGGCGCCGGGATTGATCGGCGCGCCCTTCCTTGGGTCCAGCGATCCGATGGCCTCGGGCGTCATGCCCGGCTTCCACACCGCCTGCCGGAGGATGCGGCTGCGGTTCATGGGCCGGCCGGCCTTGCCGTTCAGGATGACGGTCGTGTTCCCCGACTCGCCGGCGTGGAAGTAGAGGGCCGACCGGCCCGCCACGCGATAGTCCTTGTCCAGGTACCTGTCCCAGATGGCGGGCGGCTCCAGGACGTGGCTGTCGGCGTCGAAGACGGCGTTATCGGCGGGCATAGGGCTGCTCCTGCTCCAGAGAGGTCATCGGTCTGATGCGCCTCCTGGCCCGAGGGCCGGTGGGAGCCAGGAGGTTCATGGGCGAACGTGAGCGGGCGAAGGCGGCGGGTCTAGTAGGCGCGCCGTCCCGCTTGGGCGATCGGCGAGGGCGCCAGGTGCGCTCCGTACTTGCGCGGGTTGGACTCCCGCTCCCACCACTGCTCCAGCTCCTTGCCCTGGGGGAACCAGGCGGGCCGCTGGATGGGCGGCGGCTCCTCCGTCACGAAGACCTTCTGTTGGATCCCGTACATCCGTGCCGTGTTCCCGCCCAGCATCTTGACCTGGGCGGCCGCCGGGACCTCCGCTTTGTCCATCTCCCGCATGGCGCTCCAGGAGTCAGCCCCGTCGTGGTGGTAGCAGTCCGAGGCCCAGATGGCGATGTTCTCGTACCGGTCCCACTGGCGGAAGACCGGCGTCTCGTCGGACTCGAAGGAGATGAGGCACTGGTCGTAGAAGGCCTCGGTGGGCGTCCGCTTGGCGGGCATGATCCGCTCGTTGCGGTAGAGCTTGAAGTAGCGGTCGCACCGCTCCAGCAGCGCCACGAGCCACGAGGCGTTGGACTCGAAGATGGTCATCTTGAGCTTGGGGTACCGGTCCAGGAAGCCCGAGAGGAGGATCTGGGTCAGCCAGGTCATCCCCTCGAAGACGAAGCTCATGGACTGGCTGTCCACCATCCGTTGCGTCCCCTCGCCGGACTTGGTGATGAGCTCGCCGGGCGAGACCATGGTGTCGCTGGGCTCGGAGGTGACGGCGGGGAAGGTGTGCATCCCCAGGACCACCTGTGTCTCCTCGAAGGTACGGAAGAGCTTGTCCATGGTGGCCGTGGAGGCCGCCATGTTGACGGGGAAGAGCTTGTTGGGGTAGTGGCCTCGCGCGTCGATGGGGCGGGCCAGGGCCACCGGGAACTTCTTCTGGGCGATGCGGCGCAGCTCGTCCGCGGCGAAGATGGGGCTCTGGATGGGCAGGTAGCCGGCGGGGAAGAGGCGGTCTGGCACCGCCTTGCACCAGTCCTCGGCCCAGTTGTTGTAGGCCCGGGCGAAGGCGTAGGCCCCCTCGGCGCTCTCGATGTACGGGAGATGCGCGACCATCATCGTGGGGATGACCAGCACCTGGTCGATCCCCATGAGGTCCATCTCCTTGATCCGGGCGTGGGCGTTGGTGGCCCCCTTGTGCTCCAGATAGTCCTTCTGCTCGGGCGTCAGGGGCATCTGCTGGAGCCGCCGCATGATGCGCTTGTTCATCTGCGGCCCGGCGATGCAGATGGGGTTGTAGGTGGGGAAGTCGTAGTTGGCGCCGCCCAGGACCTCGGTGCGGCCGTTGAGGATGGTGTGCCGCTCGTCCTTCCAATAGGAGCGCTTGACCAGGTCCCGGTCCTGCGGCTCGACGTACTTCGTCCAGATCTCGAGGGGATCGTTGATGTGAGCGTCGCAGTCGAAGACCGGGAAGGTCTTTTTGATTCGCGCGGCCTGGTCCTTCTTGGTTGCGGTGGTCATCTTCTTACCCCCTGGTTACGGGCAGGCCCGCCCATGATGGCTCATGCTACCACGGGCGGGCCTGCATGTCGTTACCTCGGCTTGTGTAGCCCTATCGGTCGATCCACACGCGCTCCAGGTCAAAGGTGTTGCCCTGGGCCGCCACGGCGTCGGGCAGGTTGCGCAGGTCCGGCGCGGCGGCGCCGAAGCCCACCGCATCGCTGGTGACGATGGCGACGCCGCTATTGAGGATGGCCCGCTGCAGCTGCCAGTTGAGGTCGCGGCGCTTCGCCGGGTCCAGCGCCACCGCCTGCTCGTTGAACAGCCGGTCGATCTCCGCGTTGGGCGGGAAGCCGCGGCCCAGGTAGGTGGGGGTGGTGCTGAGCCAGCCGCCCTGCACGGTCTCGAACGCCGGGTCATCCAGCGAGTAGCCAGTGAAGGCGCCGAACATCATCTGGAAGGTTCCGCCGCGCAAGGCCTGCGTGTAGATGGCCTGGTTCAGCTCCGGTTTCAACTCCCAGGTTGCGCCGAAGAGCTCGCTCATCTGGCTGAGGAAGACCGGCCCGCCCCGCTGGACCTCGAACGACTGCACGATGAGGGTGATCTTCACGTCGCCCGGCTTGATGCCGGCCTCGGCCAGGAGCTGCTTCGCCCGGGCCCGGTCGGCGGGGTCTTTCACGAGCTCGGCGCGCTTGGCCTGAAGCTCCGCCAGGCTGTTCACCAGCTTGCCGCTCTTGTCCAGGAGCCGGTAGCCGGGCCGGGCCATGATCTCCTCCGGCGGCAGGCCCCACTTCCCGCCCAGCTCCTGGGGGATCAGGCTGGCGTCGTAGTAGGAGCCGCGGCCGCCGTAGCCTACGTCGATCATGGTCTTCCTATCGACCCACAGGTCCATGGCCTGGCGCACCTTGGGGTTATCGAACGGCGGCGCGTTCCGGAAGTGCGGGCCGAAGTAGCCCTGCACGAAGAAGTCGAGCTGCACGCCCGGAAGGGCCTTCTCCAGTTCTGGCTGGAAGCTTTCGATGGACGGCGTCTGGTGGACGTCCAGGAACTTGATGCGGCCCGTCTGGAACGCTGCGCGCTGCGTGGCGAGGTCCTGGAACCTGAAGAAGAGCACGCCGTCCAGGTAGGGGAGCTGGTTGCCCTGGGCGTCTCGCTTGAAGTAGGCATCGTTCCGGGTCACTTCCGTGGATACGTCCTTACGCACGTCCTTGAGCTTGAAGGGCCCGGTGCCAATCCCCTTGTCATCTTCTTCGTCGATCGGAATGTGCGCCGGGTAGACGAAGAGGGTCCAGATGCTGAGCTCGGTCAGGAACGATGCGCTGGGCTCGTTCAGCTCGAAGACGAAGGTGTTGTCGTCGGGCGCCCGGTACGCCTTGATGCGCGGCCTGAACCCGGGCGCGTAGGTCGAGACGCGTCTCCCTGGAGGCGTGAGCATGTTGTCCCAGGTGAACTTGACGTCCTTGGAGGTGAAGGGCTGGCCGTCGTGCCACCGGGCGTTGCGGACCAGGTTCATCGTGAAGGTCCTGCCGTCCTGGCTCACGGTCCAGGAATCGGCCAGCTCGCCCGTCAAATTCTGTTTATCGTATGGGTTGCGCCGCATGAGGCGGTTCATCATCATGAGGGCGGCCGAATCGGCCGGTTGCCCGGTTATGCTGGGGTCTTGCACGAACTTGCCGACGCCTGTCAGTCCAGTGCCAACCCAGCCGCCCCTGGTCAGCACGCCGCCGCGCTTGGGCTGCGGGGCGGCAGGCGTGGGCGTCGGCGGGACCGGCGTGGGCGTGGGTGTCGGAGGCACGGGCGTGGCTGTGGCCACCCGGGGCGCAGTCGTAGCTGTGGGGGGCGCCGTGGTGGGGCGCGCCGGAGCCGTGGTGGCCGTCGGCGGCACGGGCGTCGGCTCCTCCTCGCCTCCGCCGCACGCGGCGACGACGAGGCTGGCGATGACCGCCGTGGCCAGAAGAGCGAACCAGCGGCGAAGCGTGAGTCGGGACATCGGGCGCCTCCTGGGAATGCCGGGGCGGCTGCACCTGCTCAGGGCCGGCGACGATTCCGCCCGTCGCTGTTGCGGTTTGCGAGAGGTTTCCTGGGAGAGTTGGACGAATGATAGCCATCGGTCTCCGGCCTGTCAAGAGGGCAAGGCGTCGCAGGGTTGACGAAAATCGTCGCCCGAGAGCGGGCGTGCCGGGGCCCCATTTCGCAGCCCGCCGGCGGCCCTCTCCCCCGGCCCCTCTCCGGCGCGGAGAGGGGAGCGGCTCTCCCCCTTCCCGTACCGGAGCTTTGCACCAAACCCCCTTCCCCCTCGATGGGGGAAGGCTGGGATGGGGGTGACGGTCACCCCCACCTTCTGTCCTCCCCCGCAACGGGGGAGGAGATAACGCGGCGCGACCGGCGGTGCGGGCACTTTTGGTGCAAAGCCCCGCACCGGGAAGAGGCGGGTACCCCGGCTTGTCGGGGTGGGGTTAGGGCGCCCCCGGCCTTTGCTATAATGGCCGGAGCCTGGATCGTGCCCCTGGGCGAGGCGCAACCATGAGCGAGATCAAGAGCGCGTTCGAGAAGGCGATGGAGAAGGTCGCCAAGCTCTCCGAGCCGACGAAGGAGAACCGCCTGGAGTGGGCGGGCCTCCCCAAGGGGCAGAAGCTCGCCGCGGCCTTCCTTCAGAAGGGCGAAGACCCGGTCAAGGCGCTCAACGCCTGCCCGGCCGAGGAGCGCCGGTACGTGGTCCGTGGCGCCATCGAGGTCCTCTCGGCCAACCTCCAGCTCCCGCGCAACCAGGCCGCCGAGCAGACGACCCAGCGCGCCCTGGAAGGGATCCGCAAGCTCCTGGCCGGCAAGCGCGGGATCGAAGAGATCGCGGGCCAGGTCACCTACGTGGCGCAGCAGTTCAAGACCTACGGCGAGCAGCAGCGCCAGCAGGCCTATGCCGAGCTTCGCCAGCACTTCCAGGCCCAGGTCCAGCAGCAGCTCGCCAAGCAGGGCGCCGCCGCGGCCGGCCAGCAGGTCAACGTCGAGCGCCTCCCTGAGTTCCAGCAGGAGGTGCTGCGCCTCAAGGTCCGCCTCGAGCAGCAGTACGAGCAGCACCTGGACTCCTTCCGGCGCGAGCTCCGCGCTCTCACCTAAGGGGCTTCCAGTGCAAGACCCCGATGCCCGAATCCTCGCCGCGCTGGAGGAGACGCGAATCGTCCGCCCTCCCCGCCAGTACCTGTCCACGTTCGGCGTGACCAGCCTGCGCTACTTCATGGTCACCGAGCCCTCCTACCGCGAGTTCGACCGCCGTGAGAGCGAGTCGGTGGTCCGCGAGGGCAAGGTGATCGCCAGGCGGCCGGAGGTGGTCACGCCCACCTATGTGATGAACGTCCACGGCTTTGGCGAGGATGCGCGCCGCTTGCTGGAGCTCGTGGCGCGCCGGCTGGGGCCCCACGCCCCCGGGCTGCTCTATACGTACCAGAACGAGGCGCACGGCCTGAACATCGTCGGCGGCGAGCCCGATGGCGTGGCGGGCCGCATCAAGGACGAGCTGGACCAGAAAGGCGATGGGCTGGCGGTGGTCCTCCGCGGCCCCGATGAGCTCTGGGACGTGGCGCTCCTCAAGTTCATCTACGAGTACACGGTCGCCTCGGTGGGCGGGAACGTGGGCGAGATCATGGGCCGGGGCCTGCTGGAGCCGGACCCGGCGTCCGGCATCCCCAAGGCGTCCGCGCAGCGCATCGAGGCCCTCTTCGGCGAGGTCCGGGCCGGCAACGCCGACCCCACCCGGCTCAAGCAGGAGCTGGACCGCTGGGGCGTCTTCCCCCAGTACGAGGACCGCTTCCTGGGCCTCTTCCGCCGCCGGTAGCCCCGACAAGTCGGGGCGCCTCTTTGACAGTATCCCGGTGCGGTGATAGAGTCCGCACAGTGTTTCCCACGCTAACTCCCTCTCCCTCGATGGGAGAGGGTAGGGGGAGGGTGATCCCCTCGTGATTTTGGGAGGGACCCATGAAGGCACTACGGCTCGCGCGCGGCGCAGGCGTCATGCTCTCGATGGTCGTGGCCGCGGGCCTCGTGGTAGCCGCGTGCGGCGGCGGCGAGGAGCCCACCGTGGCCCCCACATCGCCGCCGGTCCCCACGGCCACCCGGCCTCCCGGCCCGCCCGCAGGAGGCACGCCGGCGGCTCCCGTTCCGACCCCAACGCCTACGCTGGCGCCCATCGCCGCGCCCACGCCCACGCCAACCCCCGTGGGGGTTCAGCCTAAATACGGCGGGATTCTGCGCGTGCGTCTGCTCCAGACCTTTGAGCCGTGGGACACCTACAACCGCCTCTCTAACTTCAGCACCGAGCACACGATGAACATCTGGAGCAACCTCATAGCGCTCAAGGCCGAGGAGCCCGCTGTCCTCGAGCAGGACCTGGTGGAGCGTTGGGAGGTGAGCAGCGACGGCAAGACCATAACCGTTTTCCTGGCGAAAGACGTCCAGTGGCATGACGGCAAGCCCTTCACTGCCGCTGACGTCGTCTTCAACCTGAACCGGGCCAAGAGCCCTCCCACTCCTCTCATAACGGTCAATCAAGGGCGCATGGCGGTGCTCCAGAGCTTCGAGGCGGTGGACGCAACGACTGTCAAGCTGACGCTATCCCGGGTGAGCGCCTCATTCCTGCCCAACCTGGCGGCGCCCTTCATGCTCATGTACCCGGCCCACATCGTGAAGGAGAGCGCCGACATTGTGAAAAATCCCGTAGGCACAGGGCCCTTCGTTGTCCAGGAACACCAGTCGGGCATTGGCGTCAAGGTGAAGCGCTACGAGCGATACCACCGGAAGGACCCGCAGGGCCGGCGCCTGCCCTTCTTGGATGGCGTTGACTTCGTCTTCATCACCGACCACGGGACCTCTCGGGCAGCGTTCCGGACCGGCAGGATCGATTGCGGCTGCGGCTACGACTTCACCTTTCAGTTCGGCGACGAGCTGAGGAAGGCGGTCGCTGAGGTCAAGATCGTCTCTTTCAGCCGCGACTCCTTCAACTACTTCTTCAACAATCGCCCGCCGTGGAACGACGTCCGGGTTCGCAAGGCTATCCAGCTCGCCATGGACTTCAAGGAGGTGCGCGACCTGGACCGGGGCGGCTTCTCCTTCTACCCGCCGTCGATCATGCTGAACCGCGAGCTGGGCGGCCGCTGGGGCATCCCCGGCGAGGAGACCCTCAAATTGCCGGGCTACCGCGGCGTCACCGAGGCCGATCGCGCCGAGGCGCGCCGTCTCTTTGCAGCGGCCGGCGTGGACCCGGCCAGGACGCCCCTCAAGATGCAGGGGACCAGCTCTTTCCCCGACGTATGGCTTGCCATGGATGCCCAGTTCCGCAAGTTGGGCTTCAAGCCTGAGGTGATTATCAACCCTCCAGGCGTTCAATTCACGACTGCCCTCACCGCCGGCGACTTCGACTTTAGCGCCATGTTCGGAGGACGGACTATTGACGACCCGGCAGACCAGATCGTCGACTACGTCGTCACCGGACGCCCTCTGAACTATGGGAAATGGTCGTTCCCCGAGGTAGACCGCCTGGCGGAAGAGCAGGACCGGACGCTGGACGTGGCGAGAAGGGCCCAACTTCTCACCGAGTTCCAGAGGACGCTTTTGGACCTGGCTTTCTTCATGCCCATGGTGAATAGCACCTCCACCTGGCCGCTCCGGAAAGAGGTAGAAGGCTTCCGCCAGGGCCGCCACGCCGTCCACACCGGCCTGCGGCTGGATACCGTCTGGCTCAACAAGTAGGGCGGGCGCCCTCCATGCCGTTGCCTCCAGTACGCACCCGGTGCTACACTGATGCGTCCGGGCGTCCGAGACCGGGCCGAGGCATCCCTCATGACGCAGACTATCCGGCCCCAGACCATCGAGCGAAGGCAGCAGCTCCTCCTGGCAAACCCCCGTGGCTTCTGCGCCGGCGTCGAGCGGGCCATCGAGATCGTCGAGATCGCCCTCGAGCGGTACGGCCGGCCGGTCTACGTCCGCAAGGAGATCGTCCACAACCCCCACGTTGTTGAGGGGCTGCGGGCCAAGGGCGCCGTCTTCGTCGAGAGCGAGGACGAGGTCCCCGCCCACGGCGTCATCATCTATAGCGCCCACGGCGTCGCCCCATCCGTCCGGGAGAAGTCCAGCGCCCGCGGCCTCACCGCCATCGACGCCACGTGCCCCCTGGTGACCAAGGTGCATCTGGAGGCCAGCAAGTACGTCAGGGACGGCTACTCCATCGTCCTCATCGGCCACGCCGGGCACGACGAGATCATCGGGACCATGGGCGAGGCGCCCAACGCCATCCAGCTCATCGAAGCCGTGGAGGACGCCGCCGCGGTGCAGGTCCCCAACCCGGACCGGGTCGTCTGCCTCACCCAGACGACGCTGAGCGTGGACGACACCCGCGAGATCGTCGAGGCGCTCCGCCGCCGCTTCCCCAAGATGCTCGTCCGCAACGATATCTGCTACGCGACGCAGAACCGCCAGACCGCCGTCAAGGGCCTCACGCACGAGGTGGACCTGATCCTGGTCGTCGGCGCGGCCAACAGCTCCAACTCGGTGCGGCTCATGGAGGTGGCCCGCGCTCAGGGCGTCGCCTCCCACCGCATCGCGGACGTCAAGGAGATCGAGCCTGCGTGGCTGGACGGCGCGGCCTCCATCGGCGTTACCTCTGGGGCCTCCACGCCGGAGGTGAAGGTGACGGAGGTCCTGGAGTATCTCCGGGAGCGCGGCTACCCCACCTCGCGCGAGGTCCACGTGGTGGACGAGAACGTGACCTTCACCCTGCCCAAGGAGCTCCGGGGCTACCGGCGCGCCGGCGCCGCCCCCTCGTGACCGGCTGGCTCAGGAGACGGCGCCGCCACAATCGGTCGTCTTCCGCCTGCTCGTACCTCATTCGAGACACCCTTGCGCACTTGACGGCGTGCCTTAGCCCTCGATGCTCCTCCTAAGCCTGCCACGGGCGTGGACGGCGGCCGTCGTCGCGCTGGCGCTTGTCGCAACCGCCTGCGCGACGGGCGCTGACAGGCCCGCCCCATCGACGTCCACCCCCGTCCCCGCTACGCTCATCCCGCCCCGGGCGACCGTCACGCCCTCCCCGCCGGCGGCCACCCCAACGCCGGCCCCTGCGCCCGAGCCGCCACCGCCGCCTACCGTCGCGCCCATCCCGCGGGTCGCCAGGATCGCCGTCTCCGCCGCCATCTCCGACGACGACGCCCGCGACATCTATCGTGGCGCCGAGGTTCTCTTCACCGTCGCCGGGTTCAAGCCCGCCGAGCGCATCGCCGTCCAGATCGCGCGCCTCGGCGAGTCCCCGCCGCGGCCCTTCTTCGTCCGCGCCGGGGACGACGGCTCCGTCACCTGGGACTGGCCCACGGGCGACGACGCCCCGGGCCTCTTTGGCGTCCGTCTGCAAGGGGGCTCCGGTCCCGCCCGCTCCTTCGCCTTCCAGGTGGTGGAGTTGGACCTCCCGGCCACCGAGTTCACCTCCCTCGGCACCCTCTTCTCCCTCTACCGGACGCCCGAGGCGCGCATCTTCAGCTACCCCTCCATCCCCCGGTCGCTCTCGGCGCTGACGGCCCAGCGCTACCGCGAGGGCCTGGCTATCATTGAGAAGGACCTCCGCTTCACCCTCTCGGATGGCATCGACGTCTACCTGGCGCCCGATTCCAACTCCCTGGTCAAGGAGGTGGAGGCGGGGGGCGCCAAGGATGTCGCCGGATTCGAGGCGGGGATCTCCCTCTATGGCTACCCGCGCTCGGGCGTCTACATCGATGTCAGCGGAGCCCCCCTCTCGGGGCTGGCGCATGTCGTCGCCCACGAGCTGGTCCACCAGATCACGGCGCGCATCGAGGGCCCGGGCGGCGCGCCCGTATGGTTCATCGAGGGGCTGGCCGAGGTGGAGGGGTTCAAGGCCGGTCTCAATGAGGCGGGGGACAAGGAGCGCCACTGGCGGCGCGTCACCCGGAACGTGGTGCGGCGCGCCCTCCGCGACGAGGCGTGGATCGATCTGGCTACGGTGGGCGAGTACGAGACCTGGCAGAAGGAGAGCGCGCTGAGCCGTCTGGAGCTCATGTATGGCCAGGCCTACGCCAGCGTCGACTATATCGCCCGCGTCTATGGCGACGCGGTCCTGCGGCCCCTCCTGGAGCGCCTGGCGGCCGCGCCCAAAGAGTTGGACGCGGTCTTCGCCCAGGTCCTGGGCATCCCCTTCGCCGCGTTCCAGGAGCGGGTGCGGCAGTCCGTGGGCGAGCTGGACGACTATGAACGCCGCATCGAGTCGCTCATCGGCTACGCGCGCGCCATCTTCGGGCTGGAGGCTCAGGCGGCCCAGGTCAGCGACCGCTGGAACGGCTATCTGCTTCGGCGGTCATCGCTCTCGCGGGCACAGCGCGCCGCTGTGTTGCGCCCCCTGCTGGACGACTACCTGCGGCTCCAGGCGCAGCTGGAGGCCCTGGCCCCACCCGCCGAGGCGGCCCAGGTCCACGCCACCTACCGGGCCTCCTTCGCCGGCTACGTCCGCGCCACTCAGGCGTTCCTGCGGCTCGAGTCCTCCGGGGAGACGGAGCAGGCGGCGGTGGGGAACGCGGCCCTCAACGAGGCCAACGCGCTTATCGAGGCGGCCCGGGATCGGCTGACGGCGCTCCTCGACGACTCGGGCGTGGGCGTCCGCGAGGTGTGAGGAACTATCTCCCCAAGCGTCTTCGTCGGTTCCAGGCTGGTCGCCCGTTCTCCTCTCTGCGCGGGGAAGAGCCTGCCCCTTCGTCAGGCTCAGGGCAGGCTCTGAGCCCCGCCGAAGGGACAGGCTCTGTCGAAGGGCGACCCTGAATTAGGCGTTCGATAATGCAATTGCCCTGGCGGGCGGTCCAGGGTCTTTTAGTGTTCGTTGAAGGGACACCGGTTGAGGAGACGCAGTGGGTGA
>CAZKTO010000054.1:0-21893 GCA_964555685.1 uncultured Dehalococcoidia bacterium | reverse complement strand
GGCGGGATCGTCGCCAGAGCTTCGCCGCGCCCGGCCAGTTGGAGCCAGGGAACGTCAAGCGGCAAGAGGGGCGGGCTGGTGGGCGCCGGAAGCCTGGGGGGTGTGGTCTCCTGCAGGGCGCGCAGCAGGCGCTGCCGCTGCTCCTCTACCTGCCGCTGACGCTCCTGCGCCGCTACCGCTTGTGCGTACTCGTTCAGCAGCTGCCAGATCGATTTGCCGGTGGACTGTTCCACGATGCGGGCGCCAGCCCACAGGGCGAATCCCGCCGCGATCAACTTCCCCAGTCCGCCGCCGTTGCTGCCGGTCGTCATCGCCCACCTCCCGTGCCGTGTGGCGGCACAGTGTAGGCGGAACCACCGTGCTGTTCAACGCCGTTCAACACTTGAAGTGGGTTGAACACCTGGCCGTTCAACAGCGTTCAATTGAACGCCCGAGTTGAACGCCTGGTTGAACGGGCACAAAAACCGGATGCGACGGGCAGGTACAATCGGGCTGGCACCTATACGCCCCCCTGAGACACCATGGCCGCCAGGCTCATGGCGACCGCAACGATAGCCCCCGTGGTGATAGAATGCGCTCCAAAAGGACGCACCCGCAGCGAACCTGACGCTAGGCGCGCTTAGGTGGCACTCCAGAAGGACTCCCTTTGGGATAATATATTGCAAAAGTGCAGCCTACTCAAAAGTTGGGCCGTCTGGTGGCGCGCGAGGATAATGTTTACTGCGGGACGAGTCGTGACAACGCAATCGGTGGTCGAGTTGTGTACACTCGCACGATGCAGCTCCTCCACGGAAGCCCAACGCACGTTCGCGTATCGAGGCGGCACTGATGGGCAGTGACGACACCTTCGCGCCTGTCCTACACTCAGGCCCACAGTCCGCCTCAGCGGTGAGATTCGCCTCGGGAGCATCTCGCCCGGTTCCGACCGCCGTGTACACCGCCAAGCGAGGGGTCATGTACCGTGGCTTTGCCGAGGACGTGCTTCAGTCAGCGCTCGCGAAGAAGCACCGCGGGAAGGTGCAGCTGATTCTGACTTCGCCGCCGTTCCCCTTGAACCGAAAGAAGAAGTACGGCAACCGTCAGGGTGAGAAGTACGTCGAGTGGCTGGCGGGGTTCGCTCCTCTATTCAAGGAGTTCCTAACGGACAATGGCTCGATCGTCCTAGAGATGGGGAACGCCTGGGTGGCGGGCGAACCGGCCATGTCTACGCTTGCGCTCGAAGCGCTTCTTGGGTTCCTGAAGGCCGGCGATCTCAAGCTCTGCCAGCAATTCATTTGCCATAACCCCGCTCGACTCCCGACGCCGGCACAGTGGGTCAATATCGACCGCATCCGCGTGAAGGACTCCTATACCCATGTCTGGTGGATGGCCCCGACGACGCGCCCGAAAGCGGACAACCGCCGCGTGCTCAGGCCGTATTCTGCCTCGATGCTCAAGTTGCTCCGAACCAAGAAGTACAACGCCGGGCGGCGGCCTTCAGAGCACCACATCGGCGCGACCTCGTTTCTCAAGAACAACAACGGCGCCATCCCCTCTAACGTGCTCACGTTCACCAACACGCTCTCCAACGATCCTTACCTAGCCTACTGCAAGGCGCAGTGTCTCCAGCTTCACCCCGCGCGCATGCCAGTGGAGCTCGCGACGTTCTTCATCAAGTTCCTCACCGAGGCGCGCGACCTAGTCCTCGACCCGTTTGCCGGCAGCAACACCACTGGAGCGGCAGCCGAGCATCTCAAGCGCAGGTGGATAGCGATCGAACCGAACGAGCACTACATCCAAGGCTCGCGGGGCCGGTTTTCTGAAACGTTCGCGGAGTGAACCGTGGATCAGAAGTCATTCTCTGATGCGCTCTTGGCCGCTTCGACCACCGAAGAGTTGGTCTCTGCAATCGAGGCCTTTGAGGCTGCCCAGGGCGACCGCGCAGGCTGGGCGCCGATCGGAGGCAAGGAGAACAACCGAGGTCCCATCGAGATCTCTGCCGACCCCGGCCGTTCTCTGGTCGAGCGGCTCACGAACGGCGTGGACGCCATTCTCGAGGCCGAGTACGAGCGGCACAGGGGCATGCCAGATTGCCGCTCCCCACGCCAAGCTGCGACGGCCTGGATCGGCGTTTCCGAGCGCGGCCTCTCGGAGATGACGCCCGCGCAACGCCAGGCGGTCGCAAAGCGGGTGGCCATCCGGCTCTTGCCTGGCAATGGGCGGCAGGGGCGGCTCGTCGAGATCCGCGATTTCGGCGTCGGGCTAACGCCCGAGGAGATGCCCGGCACCATCCTCAGCCTGAACGAGAGCAACAAGATCCGTAAGCACTACCTTGCAGGGACGTACGGGCAGGGTGGCTCAAGTACTTTCGCCGTGAGTGCATACACGCTACTCGCGAGCCGCCGGGCGAGCGAGTCGCGGCTAGGATTCACCGTAGTGAAGTTCCTTGACCTGCCACCGGAGGAGTACAAGACCGGCCACTACGTGTACCTGACGCTTGATGGGGCCGTTCCGGTCGTCGCGGTCTCCGAAGGCGAGTTCGCCGCCGGGTGCCTCGTTCGGCACTTCGGCTACGATCTGAGCAGCTACCCGTCGCCGGTCGGACCGAACAGCGTCTACGGTCTCCTTAACCAGGTGCTCTTCGACCCCGTGCTCCCAATCTGGCTCGATAGTGAGGTCCACGGGTACCGCCGCGTCATCAAGGGATCCCGCAACGCGCTAAACGGCGCGGTGGACGAGGGCGACGAGAATCGCCGGGGACCGACGCTCGACCACAACGTGCCGACATTCTACGTGTCGCTAGGTGACTTCGGGAACGTCAGGTTCGAGTATTGGGTGCTCGAACGTTCTACCCGAGCCAACAAGCGTCCCAGCGCAGCCTTCGTAAATCCGAGCCGGCCGATCATTCTGACGTTGAACGGGCAGAACCACGCGGAGCTCGTCGTGAGTATCGTCCGCAAGGAAGCCGAACTCCCGTACCTCTCGCAGCGGCTTATTGTGCATGTCGACTGCGACTCCCTCACACCGGTCGCAAAACGCGCGCTATTCGCCTCAAGCCGGGAAGACGCGCGTCGCGGCGTCGTCCTCCAACTCATCCACGATGAGCTCGTCCGTATCCTCAAGTCCGACGACGAGCTCGCGCGGCTCAACAATGAAGCGCGAGAGCAGGGGTTGCGGGAGCGGGACGAGACGGCGATCCAGGAGATGCGCCGTGAGGTCGCACGTCTCCTTCGCCTGCAGGGGATAGAGATCGGCCAGGCGACCGGCGCCCGCGCAGGCGGGGACCAGCCTACTCCTGACCGCCCGACGCGCCCGAGAGGTCCGCGGCGGCAGCCGCAACCAATCGAGGTACACGAGCCGCCTACCTACATTCGCATCGTCTGGGACGAAGAGGAGCCGATCGGTTTTTACCCAGGCCAGCGGCACTACATTCGCATCGAAACCGACGCGAACACCAGCTACTACAACCCGGACAACCCCGCGGCCTCGCGCATCAACATCATCGTGCAGGGACCAGTGACGCTCAAGGGTTCAACGCCCCTTCGCGGCGGCCGCATGCGCGCTATCCTGGATGTCCCCGATGGCACGGCGGTCGGGGGTAATGGGACTCTGCGAGTTGAGCTGAGTCGTCCCGGACTCACCACGCTGTCGGACCAGCGGGACATCGTCGTGCACGAAGCACCGCCGGCTCGCCCGGGACGCCAACAGCTAAGCCTACCCCCGTTCGAGACGCGCCCGGTAGCGCCGGACGACGAGCAGTGGGCAACGCTCGGCTGGCCGGACGACGTGGCCTCGATTGCGTCCTCGGCGGTAATGGAGAACGGCACCCTCGTCATCTACTACTCCACGGCCTATCCGAAGTACGCCAGCCCGCTCGCCCGGTACGAGCAGCGCGATCGCGGTCTCGCGGTGTCATTTACGAATCGCTACGAGATCTGGCTCGCAGCGCACTCCCTTCTCTATTACCGGGATCAGGAAGAGGCGGCCGCCCAGCATCCTGCAGCCGACGAGGCAGACGGCGACGCGGCAGAGGAGCGTGAGCGACAAGAGCGTTCCCGCATGGCTACCCTGGCCGCACTGTTCGCCGCTCGGGAAGTTGAGCTCGCCGGGACGTCACCGAGCGACGGTGAGGGCCAAGACGCGTGAATGAATCGCCAATAACAGACGAAACGAAAAAAGTTCACGTATGACGACATGGAGAGACGCGGCCCAACAACGCGATGAACCCGACGGCCGCTTCGCGGCCGCGGGTTATCGCGGCCGTTAGCTGGAAGATGCGGCGGGGCACCACATGAACCGAAAGGGAATCCTTCCGGAGCGGCCAAAGGTGGAGCGTCACCAACCTTGACGAAGCCTACTCGCCTCTTGGTGCGGGGGCCTCCGCCCTCTAAGCCGCCTTCGCTAAGCGGATGACCCAGTCCTGGACGCCATGGACGGCGATGCCTGACGACAGGTGAAGTTTTCCATCTGGCCGGGGCGAGTGGGCTCCCCGACGAGTCGGGGTCTCCTGGTGTGCTAGAATTTCCGCACCCGCCACCTCCAGAGCAACCCGAGCGAACACCACCAACCCTACTTCTGGCATCTCCTGAGGCCCTCCTCTGCCTGGGAGATAGTTTGAGAATAGTTTTGGATGATGTCAACAGAGCCCAATAGGTTCTAGGAGTTGAGCGAGAACGCCTCAAGCTGCTGAGCGAACTTTTTGAGGGCCGCCTCCCGCCGCGTGGGGACATGCTCGTTGGGCCAGAGCCCTTCGTGTGGCTTGTAACCCTTCAGCACTCGATGGGCGACGGTGATGCGATGCACCTCGTCCGGGCCGTCCACGATCCGCATGAGCCGCGCATTGTGGTACATCTGCATGAGCGGCATGTCCGACGAAATGCCCAGCGCTCCGTGGACCTGGATCGCCCGGTCAATGACGTCGTGGAGCACCTTCGCGCCGTAGTACTTGATGGCGGCGATCTCCGTGCGGGCCGCAGAGCTGCCCTTCTTGTCTATGACCCAGGCGGCGTGAAGGGTTATGAGGCGCGCTGCCTGGATCTCGGCCCAGGAGTCGGCGATCCAGTTCTGGATGGTCTGCTTGTCCGCCAGCAGGCTGCCGTGGGTGCGCCGGGTCAGCGCCCGCTCGCAGAGCATATCAAAGGCGCGCTTGGCCTGGCCGATCCAGCGCATGCAGTGGTGGATGCGGCCCGGCCCCAGGCGTTTCTGCGCAACCACAAAGGCCTGCCCCTCGCCGCCCAGGATGCACTCATGCGGCACACGCACGTTCTCGTATTTGATCTCCGCGTGCACCCGGTCTACGACGCGGACGATGTTCACGCCCGGCGTGTTCCTGGGCACCATAAACATCGTCATGCCCTGGTAGGGCGAGACGTTTGGGTTGGTTACCGCCATGACGATCAGGAACTCGGCGATCTCCGCATTGGAGGTGAACCACTTGTGGCCGTTGATGACCCAGTGGTCGCCCTGGCGGGTGGCGCGGGTCTTGATGAGGGTGGGGTCCGCGCCAGCTTGCGGCTCGGTCATGGAAAAGGCGGAGCGAATAGCGCCATCAAGCAGCGGTTTGAGGTACCGGTCTTTCTGTTCCTGCGTCCCATACAGTGCGATGATCTCGGCGTTGCCCGTGTCCGGCGCCTGACATCCGAAGACCATCGGGGCGAGGAGCTGCGAGCCCCCGAGGACCTCGCACATCAGGCCGAACTTGACCTGGCCGAAGCCGCCCCCGCCCAGCTCCGGGGGCAGGTGCGCCGCCCACAGGCCCATGTCCTTGACCTTCTGCTTGAGCGGAGCCATCAGCTTATCGAGCTGTGGCCGGGGGAGATCGAGAGTCTCCAGGGGATAGATCTCGTCCCGGACGAACTCCTTCATCCAGTCCAGCTTTTCCTGGAACTCGGGCTCCGTCGAAAAGTCCCACATGCTCGTTTCCTTGGTAGGGTGTTGCCTAGGTGAGCCAGAAGCGCCGCAGGTTGGGATTGGGGGCCACCGGCTTCTTCGTTCTGGACTTCATGATACCCTCGCGCTGGCGGAGCACGTACATGCTCTCCAAGCGGCCGGTGTAGGAGGAGGGCTGGCGAAGCATCCAGACCACTCCCTCGGCCGCCACGTCCGTAGGCTCCCACGTATCGTGGTCTGCATCGGGCTGGTTGTACACGAAGCCCTCCGAGGCCACGCCGATATCAATGCGGAAGCAGTTGACAGCGATGTTGAAGGGCTTGAGCTGCTCGGCCACGTCAATGGTCAGGCGCTCCAGGGCGATCTTGGACACGCCGTACGTCATCAACCCAGGGATGACGTTGATGGCCGCGGCGGAGGAGACGTTGATGATGGCGCCTTCGCCGCGGGCCTTCATGTGCGGCACTGCGGCAAGAGTAGCGAGGAAGGGCGCCCGGTAGTTCACTTCCATGATGAGGTCATGGCGCTTGAGGGGCAGGTTCAGATCGCCGGGGAAGGTGATGGCGGCGTTGTTGATCAGCATGTCCAGACGGCCGAAGTGCTCTGCCGTGCGCTGGACCATGCGTTCCACCTCCTCTTGCTTGGCCAGGTTGGTGGGCACGGCCAGGCCGCGCCGCCCCAGCTTCTGGATGCGGGCCACAGTATCGTCAATGGTGCCGGGGATGGGCAGCGGCTGCTCCCTGGTGGCGCGGGCCGCGCAGGCGACATCGGCTCCCGCCTGTGCCAGGGCTACTGCCACCGCCGCGCCGACGCCGCGGCTGGCGCCGGTGACCAATGCGACCTTTCCTTGTAAGTCCATTCACGCACCTCGCATGAACATCTCGGCCTTGGCGATATAGCCTGGCACGGCGTGCTCGAGGCCTGCTAGGGCGGGGTTCTTCACCAGGCCCTGCTTGTAGCGGGTGTAGTGCCCCTCCAGGATGCAGGCGGCCTTGAACAGGCTCAGGACCAGGTAGTAGGGCAGCTTGTCCACGCTGCGGCCCGTCAGGCGAGCGTACCGCTCGGCAAGTTGCGCCCGGCTGGGCAGTCCCTCGCGCTGGGTCAGGTACGTCGTCCAGAAGGGCGGCTCGCCCGGATCGGCCCAGCCCGCCAGGAGCCACCCCAGGTCCAGCAGCGGGTCGCCGATGGTGGCCTGCTCCCAGTCCACGATGGCGGCGAGCCTCGCTGGTTTCCCGTGGTGGAACAGCACGTTGATGAATTGGTAGTCGCCGTGCAAGATGCCCGGCGGTCCCATGGTGGGCATGTTCTCACCCAGCCACTTGGCCACGCGCTCCATGCCCGGGATCACGCGGGTCTGGTACTTCTCCAGTTGGCCTAGCCAGCGGGATACCTGCCGCTCCAGAAAGCCCTCCGGCCTGCCGAAGCCATCCAGGCCGCGCGCCTTCCAGTCCACGCACGCCAGCCTGGCGATGGCGTCGGCCATTTCGAAGCCCAGGCCGACCCGCGCGGTAGTGTCTGCATCGAAGGGCGGCGGCAGCGGGTCCTTCATCGTGAACCCGTCAATGAACTCCATGACGTAGAAATCGGCCCCCAGCACGGCCTTGTCTTTGCAGAATGCCACCGGCTGGGCGTGGGGCACATCGGTGCCTTCCAGGGCTGTGAGCACCCGGTACTCGCGGGCCATATCGTGGGCCGTCGGCGAGACGGGGACCTTGGGCGGGCGGCGGAGCGCCCAGCGCTGCCCGGCCCGTTCCAGCCGGAACAGCTCGTTGGAGGTGCCGCCTTCGATACGCGAGATTGTGAGGGGCTGGTCCTGTCCCGGCAGCTTATCGTCCAGGAACTCGGTCAGACGGCCGGGGTGGATGAGGCCGCCAAAGTCCTGCTCGCCGCTCACGTCCCCTCCTCTTTATAGATACCTTCACTGGGCCTTTGCAGGCCGGGTGGCAGAGATGCCCAGGAAGCGCGCTGCGTTCTCCCCCATCACCTTCCGGACGTCCTCCGCCAAAGCGCCATGCTTCTGGAGCATGGCCACTGCCTCCTCCGGGGTCGAGGCGTCATGGTGCGGGTAGCGGGAGCCCCAGGCAACCTTGTCCCGGAAGAGGTCCGGCAGCCGCGCCACCGTGGCCTCCCACGCGTCGAAGGTTACCAGCGCCGGGTGCTGCTCGAAGACGTGCCTGGGCTCCAGGCTCACGTCGCGGATGCCGCTGGTGAGGGTCAGATAGGTCTCGGCTTTCTCCAGCACCAACGGCACCCAGGAGGCGCCAGCGTGGGCGAAGGCCAGCTTGAGCTTGGGGTAGTTCTCCATGTGACCGCAGAAGGCGAAGGCCGCGAGGGTGAGCATGCTGTCCATGCGGGGTGCAGCGGCCTCGGCCACGTTATGTCCGACTTGGAGATTGGCTGCGACGCGCTCCACGAAGGCGCCGGTCGAGGTCCACTGGGGATTGGTGCTGCCCGGCGACGGGTGCACAAAGGCGACGACGCCCAGCTTTTCGAATGCGGCCCAGATTGGCTCCAGCGACCGGTGCACCAGGAAGCGGCTATCAAAGAACGAAGGGCGCAGGAAGGCGGCCTTGAACCCCAGGCCGGCAGCGCGGCGCAGCTCTTCGATAGCGAAGGCGATGTCCTGCAGCGGCAGCACGGCCACTGGAAACAAGCGCTGGGGCGCGGCGCTGGCGTAGGTGAGCACCCAGTCGTTGTAGGCGCGGGCCAGGGCGTAGGCCACGTCCGGGTTCTCGACCACCGGGAAGTACTCGGCGAAGAGCGTGGGGAAGACGAGGCTGGCCTGGATGCCCATGGTGTCCATATCCCGCAGGCGCGCTTTGGGGTCCTGGCCCCCCGGCGTAATGGGCCGCGGCTTCGAGGGGTCCAGGCCGCCGATCTTCTCCGGGGTCATGCCGGGTTCCCAGATGGCCTGGCGGATGAGTTTGCCCTGGTTCATGGGCCTGGCGGGCTTGCCGTTGACGATGACGGAGATAAGCCCAGAATTGTGCACGTGGTGCCAGAAGGCTGAGCGGGCCGGCACGCGGTAGGCAGGCTCCAGGAACTCGTCCCAGATGATGGAGGGCTCAAAGACGTGGCTATCGCAGTCCACAACGAACGCTGGTTTCGCGGCCATTCGATCTCCTAAGAGCCAGCGGGCCGAGTCTCCCTGCGCGATGATGCAGTGTCAGCCGCGCACGCGGTGCAACACCGTCACAATACGGGCCAGAGATGCACAAAATTCGGCGCCGCTTTTGACAGGGAATACGCGTGAAGTTATACTCGCTCCGAGCCTGTGACGCAAGTCTGTCAGAAGCCGGCAGTCGGGGAGGGCCGAGTTGCAACGTATCATCTCCGCCGACTCTCACATCAGCATCACCGACGAAAAGTTCTTCGGCCATCTCCCCGAGAAGTACCACGAGATGGCGCACCAGGCCCTCAACGAGAATGCGGCCCGCAGCGCCGCCAAGTGGGGCAAGTCTCGTGAGCACGACTGGCCGTCCCGTAACCGCTCGGGCGCATGGGACCCGCACCAGCGCATCAAGGACATGGACACCGATAAGGTGGACGCCGAGGTCATGTATGGCCAGGACAAGCTGGGCTGGGACCTGAGTGCGTTCTACGCGCTGAAGGACACTGAGGCACGCATCGCCTGCTTCCGCGCGTACAACGATGCGCTGGGCGAGTGGATCGCCGTCTCCAGGGACCGGCTCATCCCAGTGGCGGTCTTTCCCGTGCAGAGCGTGGAGGACGGCGTCCACGAGTTGAACCGGCTGGCGAAGAAGGGGTTCAAGGCCGCCATCGTGCCCACCTATCCTGACCTGCTGGGCCTGCCGCCCTACTGGGACCGCCAGTACGACCCCATCTGGGCCACGGCCCAGGATGTGGGCATCCCCATCAGCCTGCACACCAACACCAGCAAGGGCCTCGACTACGTGCTAGAGAGTGACCCACTGCCATCCAAGGCCATCACCAAGTCGCTGCCGCCCATCACTATGTCGCAACTCGTCGCCCAGTGGATCCTGGCGGGGCCGCTGCCTAGATTCCCCAAGCTCCACATGGTGCTGGTCGAGGCCGGCATCGGGTGGATCGGCTACTACCTCACGCGCCTGGACACCATGTTCCACCGGCATGCCTGGAAGGAGCGCAGTGTGGTCTCCGAGCTGCCCAGCACCTACTGGCGCCGGCAGGGCCACGCGACCTTTGAAGACGACCCGGTCGGCATCGCCACACGCCAGTGGACTGGTGTAGAGACACTGATGTGGGCCACTGACTACCCGCACCCGGACTCCACCTGGCCGGACTCCGCGAAGGTGCTGGAGCAGCATTTCAAGGGAGTGCCGGAGGCCGAGAAGCGCATGATCGTGCATGATAATGCAGCCCGGCTCTACCAGTTGAACTAGCATTGCTCTGGAAACCGCGTCCATCAGTCATGACTGCTGAACTGAGCCAGCCGCCCCTGCCGGAGCCTGACGAGACAACTCGATTTTTCTGGGAGGGCGCCAGGCAGCACCGCTTGCTCATCCAGCGGTGTGCAGACTGCGGCTACTACGCCCATCCGCCACGGCCCCTCTGCCGCCGCTGTCTCTCGACCAACCTGGCGCCTCAGCAGATGTCGGGCAGGGGCCGTGTCTACTGCTATACCGTAACCCGGCACGTCTTCCATCCTGCCATGGCCAAGCGTCTGCCCTACGTGGTCGCCATCGTGGAGCTGGAGGAGCAGCCGGGCCTGCGCCTGGTCTCCGGGCTGCGTGGCATCGAGCCGGGGCAGGTGCGCACGGGCATGCCCGTGTCGGTGACCTTCCGACGCGTGGACGACGAGGTTACGCTGCCGGAGTTCGAGCCTGCGCTTGTCGGGGGCAAGCGATGAGTCCAGCGCGGCGGCCGCGGGTCGCCATTGTGGGCGTGGCGATGCCTCCGGCCCGGCGCCAGGACTCGAGCACCGCTGGCGCCACAGAGCGGTACCTGGATGCCCAGGTAGCCTTCGCCGCCAAGGAAGCGCTGGAGGACGCCGGGCTGCGTCCCCAGGATGTTGACGGCATCTGCGGCTACGGGTTCCGGCACCAGCCATTCGTGGAGCCGGTCAACCTCGCGGCCATGCTCGGCATCTCCAACCTCGCATGGTTCTCGGGCATTTGCAGCGGGCCGGCGTTCATCACCGCGGCCCTGCACGCCGTGGCGGCAGTGGCGTCGGGGAGCTGCCACACGGCCATCGCCTACCGGGCCATCGCCCAGCGGTTCGCGGCGTCGCAGGCCCCTAAGGTGCGCTACGGCGGCGACCAGCAGTTCACGGCGCCGTTTGGGCACCTTTCGGGGCCGCAGTGGGCGGCCTACTTCATGCGGGCCCACATGGACCGGTTCGGCACCAAGCCCGAGCACTTTGGCGCGCTGGCCGTGGCCCAGCGCCACGCCGCCACCCTGAACGAGGGCGCCATCTTCCGCACGCCGCTCACCATGGAGGACTACCTCAGCTCCCGTTGGATCTCCGAGCCGCTGCGCCTGCTGGACTGCGACTACCCCGTGGATTCTGTGGGCTGCATCATCGTGACCACGGAGGAGCGGGCCAAGGGCCTGCGTCATCCCCCGGTGTACGTGGAGAGTTGGGGCTATGCCACCGCGCCCACCACGGGCGCTGCCGCCGGAGACTTCGTCTTTCTTGAGGACTACACGCAGAACGCGCCCCACTATGCTGGGAAGAACCTGTGGGCAAAGACGGCGTACAAGCCCAGGGACGTGCAGGTCGCCGGGCTGTACGACGGCTTCACCGTGCTCACGCTGCACTGGCTGGAGGGCCTGGGCCTCGTGCCGCTCGGCGAGAGCGGGCCCTTCGTCGCCGCGGGCCACACACGCCTGGATGGCAGGCTGCCCGTGAACCCGGACGGCGGCGCCCTCAACGTAGGACGCCGGCATGGCGTGAACCATGTCGTCGAGACGGTGCAGCAGTTGCGCGGCGCTTCGGGAGTGCGGCAGGTGCCCAACGCCCGCGTGGCCGTCAGCTCCAACGGCGGCGGTGCGTTCGGCGGCTGCCTGCTCCTGGTGCGAGACGATTAGCTGACCTTTGGGGCCTGTCCGGTCTGCTCAGGTAAGATTTCACCGCGATTATTCCGAGGAGGCGGCGATGCCCACCAGCGCCAAGAAGCGCCAGACCAAAAGCTTTCCAGTCTTCGATTGTGACGCCCACGTCAACGACCCGCCCGAAATCTGGGAGCGGTACGTGGAGCCCAAATACCGCGACCTGGTGAAGCAAGCGTACTGGCGCGACAAGGACGGCGGCATCCTGAACGGCCGCTGGCGGGTCATCAGCGGCGCCGAGTCCGACTTCGCTTCTTTCAATCCGGCCTGCTTGGCGGGCCCGGGCATGAGCAACCGCATCATCCGGCGCTTGCAGCAGATACCGCTGGACAAGGAGCAGTGCGACTACCTGCTGCACAAAGGTGCGTACGAGGCCAAGGCGCGCCTCGAAGACCTGGACCTCATGGGCATAGATCAAGTGCTGGTCATCCCCACCATGATGGTCTCCCACTTTCCCTTTGTGGAGAGCGCCGAGGGCGCTTACGGCATCGCCCGCGCCTACAACAACTGGGCCCGCGACTGGTGCAACACCGATCCTGACCGCCTGCATGCCGCTGGCTGGCTGCCCGTCCAGGACACCAGGTTCACTGTGGCCGAGCTGCGACGCATGGCGGAGATGAAGTTCCCGGTGGCCCTGGTGCGGCCCATAGACGCCAACGGCAACTACCCCAACCGCATCAACCCCATGGCCATGGTGGGCACCATCCGGGGCACCATGTGGGACCCTATCTACCGCACGTTTGAGGAAACGGGGCTGGTGCTGGGCATGCACACCTTCACCGCCTCCCAGGGGCGCTTGACCTCGCTGACGCCGCTGGGGGATACGCCGAACCCAGCGGCCATGCCCTTCTCGCCAGGACAATACATTCACTATGCGGGCAACGGCGCTGGCCGGGCCGTGGACGTGCAACTCCTGGGCTTCATCTTCGAGGCTATGACCTGGCTCTCCCAGGTGCTCCTCTCGGGCTTTCTGGACCGCTACCCGAACCTCAAGATGGCGATCTTCGAGTCCAACGCCACCTGGCTGCCGGTCCTCCTCGAACACTGCGACCGCCTCTTCACGCTGTACCGCAATGAGCGCCGGACCAAGGCTGACCGCCTGCCCAGCGAGGCCTTCTTCTCCCAGTGCAAGATCTCCTTCGAGAGCGACGAGGAGCCTGTCTTCCGGCTGTGGCAAGGCCTCTTCGAGAAGATCGGCATCTGGGCATCGGACGCCTACCACCACGACGGCGCCGACGCCTGGCGCTCGCTGCGGGCCATGGACAAGTGCGAGGTGCCGGAGCGCGTCCAAGCCAAGCTCATGGGCCGCAACGCCTGCGAGTTCTACGGCATCAAGCCGAAGCTCTATGTAACGCAGGACCCGGGGCCGATCCCCCGCCCGGACTGGTTCCCTAAGGAAAGCAGCGAAGAGTTCGAGCGCTGGTGGGAGCAGGAGTCCAACCCACGCCAGCACGGTCGTGGCAGGGACGCTGTCGCCACGGACCAGTACCGGCTGGGCATGTAGCGCTCGCCGATCGCACTCCATAAGGACAGGGTCTAGCTCCGTAGGGGCACGGCGGCGCCGTGTCCCTATGGGAACACCAGCGCTGCGCCTTTGCTCTGAGAGAGGCGAGTAACCCTCACCCTGCACTCCTTCGCGGAGTTTACCCTGAACCCTTCAACAAGTTCAGGGCAGGCTCCGCCGAAGAGGGCTCAGAGCCTGCCCTGAGCCGAGCGAATCGAGTCCTGAGCGAAAGCGAAGGACCTATCCTGGCGAAGGGGCAGGCTCTCTTCCAGAGGGAGCGGGAGTAAGGCAAATGCCGCAAGCACGGGGGTTACCTTGGGTTGCCGATCACCAGGTAATAGTCTGGGGCTCCGTGAAGTCGCGCATGCCCCACATGCCGCCCTCGCGGCCCAGGCCGCTCTCCTTGAACCCGCCGAAGGGTGCGTAAAGCCAGTCCAGGGGACTGCCCCGCGAGCCTTCGTACCCGCCCACGGAGATCACGCCGGTGCGGATGCGCCGCGCCACCTCGATTCCCCTGGCCTTGTCCTTGGTGAACACGGCGCCGCTGAGGCCGTAGCGAGAGTCGTTCGCGATCTGGATGGCCTCTTCGACGGTCTTGTACGGGATCACCGAAAGGACAGGGCCGAAGATCTCCTCTTGAGCGATCCTCATGTCGTTGCGGACACGTGAGAAGACCGTTGGCTCCAGAAAGTAGCCCTTGCGTAGGTGACTCGGGCGCTTGCCGCCGGTGACCAGCTCAGCCCCCTGGCTGATGCCGGCGGCGATGTATTCCTCCACTCGCAGCCGGCGCTCTTCGCGGATCAGCGGGCCCATCACCACCGTGGGATCCGCCGGGTTGCCAACTTTCATGGCGCGGACATAGGCGACCATGGCCGCCAGCATCCTTTCGTAGAGCTTCTCCGGCAGCAGGCAGCGCGAGAGGGCGCCGCAGCCCTGGCCGGCATGATGGTTGGGCGAGAAGGCGATGTGCGGCGCCACGTGGTCAATGTCCGCGTCGTCCAGCACGATGGAGGCGGACTTGCCCCCTAGCTCCAGGGTTAGGCGCTTGAGGGTCCTGGCGCCCAGTTCCATGATCCGTTTGCCGGTGGGAATACTCCCCGTAAAGCTGACCTTGTCCACCAGCGGGCTGACCACCAGCTCCTCGCCCAAATCCGGGCTTTCGCCGGTGACCACGTTGAAGACGCCGGGCGGGAGGTCCGTTTCCGCTGCGGCCTTGGCGATCTCCAGGCCGGTCAGTGGAGTGTAGGGCGCCGGCTTGACAACGACGGTGCAGCCTGTTGCCAGGGCCGGGCCGATCTTCTGCACCGTCACATACAGCGGGAAGTTCCACGTGGGGATGACGCCGCAGACGCCCGCGGGCTGGTGGTTGACCATGATGGTGGCCGTGGACTGCCACTCGGCGCCGTGCCGCATAGACGGCGGCAGTATCTCCTGGAACTCCCAGCGCAGAGCCAGCTCCGCGTAGTTGGCCATGAAGATGGGCGGCGCATCCACCTGGAACTTGTGCAGGTTGTGCTCCGCGCCTGCCTCCTCCACCAGGAGCTGGCGGAACAGGTCGCGGCGGCGCGCCAGGGCGTCCGAGAACTGCATGAGCACGCGATGGCGCTCGCGGGGCGTCATGCGAGGCCACGGGCCTTCGTCAAAGGCCTTCCGCGCCGCTGCGATGGCCTGGCGCATGTCTTCCCGGGTGGCGTTGGGGGCGTAGCCCACGGTCTCCTCGGTGGCCGGGTTAGGGATGGCATACGAGCCGCCGCCGCGCGGGTCGGTCCAGCGTCCGTCCACGAACATCTGGTATCGCAAGGGCTTGTTGGCCAGGGTGGTCATAGGCGCCTGCTCGCAGGTTGTAATGTGCTCCAAAGGGAAAGCGCCGGGCAAACCCGGCGCTTTCCCTGGAGGTCAATGTGGTTAGTTACTTAGCCAGACCTTGTCCCACTTGTAGCAGGGCGATATGGCGAAGACGCAACTGGGATAGTTCTTCACCGTGTCCCGCCACATGGTGAGATTGACACGCAGGTTAATGGGGATGGCGGGCAGGTTGGCGAACAGCTCGCGCTGGATCTGCCAGATGATCTGGCGGCGCTGGGCTGTATCGAACGTCTGGTCCTGCTGGTCCAGGAGGCGGTCCACGCTGGGGATGGACCACTTCCCGGAGTTGGAAGGGGCGCCGGTCTTGAAGAAGGGCGTGATGAACTCCGAGGGGTCGTCAGCGTTGGAGGACTGGATGCCAAAATTCATGTCGAAGCCGCCGCGGCCCAGGGCGGCGGTGTAGTCCGCCGTGGGCGCGATGGTCAGCTTGATGTTGACGCCGATGGCTCGGAACTGCTCCTGGATGATCTGTGCAGCCTGATCGTAGGGCACGCGGTTGGTCACCAGGAAGTTGAAGACGGTGTCCTTGGGGAAGCCCGCATCTTGCAGGAGCTGCCTGGCGCGTGCGATGTCGGCCTGTTTGGTGGCCGGGTTGTAGCCTGGCGCGGTGGCGATCTCGTTCGCCGGGACCTCCCAACTGCCGCCTCGGCTGGTGGGGAGCATGAACCCGGCCAGCGGCGTGCCTTTGCCGCGCGTCCATGCCGCATCGAACGCCTGACGGTCGAAGGCCAGGTGGATCGCCTGGCGGACGCGGACATCCGCGAAGGCGGGGTTCGCGCTGTTCAGTACTATGTCATCCCGTTCCGCGACGTATTCCTGGGACTGGACGTTGGGGACCGCTCGCCGGATCTCATCTTCCTGAGCGCGCGCCCAGTCATTGTCGTAGGCGGTGCCCGCATCCAGGCGGCCGGTGCGGAATGCGGCACCGGCGGCGGCGGTATCGGTGATGATGTTGTACTTGACCCCATCCAGATAGGGGAGACCCCGGACGAAATAGTTGGGGTTGCGCTGGGTCACGATCTCGACGTTAGGCTGCTCCGAGACCACCTTGAACGGGCCGGTGCCGAGGATGGCCTTGTTGAACTCGGTCATGTCCGGCACGTGGGCGGGCATGATCTGGGCAAAGTTGAGCGCCAGGCCGCGCAGGAAGTACACGCTGGGCGACTTGATGGTGATGACGACGGTGGTATCGTCGGGCGTCTCGATCTTGTCAATGATGCTCAGGCGTGAGCGCAGGAAGGTGACCGTGGGGGCTGGCGGATTGATGCCGCGGTTGTAGCTGTAGGCCACGTCCTTGGAGGTGAAGGGCTTGCCATCATGCCACTGGACGCCCTGGTTCAGCCGGAACGTGATGACGGTGCCGCTGGCGCTCACCTGCCAGGACTGGGCCAGGTCACCGATCAGCTCTTCGGAGGACTGGAAGTTGTACGGGTTGGTGGTGATGAGCCCGTTCATCATGGGCTGGGTGATGACCTGGGCGAAGGACCCACGGGCGTCATACGTGTCGCGGATGGGCCACCCCTGGGAGACGCGGAGATTCAAGGTGCCGCCTCGCTTGGGCGCCGGAGTAGGTGTGGGCGCGGCAGTGGGCGTAGGCGTGGGCTGGGCTGCCGTGGCGGTGGCCGCCGGCGGGCGCGTGGGTGCGGTGGTGGGCGCTGCCTCTTCGTCGCCGCCGCACGCAGCCACCACAAGGACGACGGCAATCAGTAGCGCAAACAAGGTCGCAATGCGTTTCATGGCACCCCTTTCTCGAAACCGCAGTTCGTCATACGTACGTGCATGTATGTGGAGAAGGCCTCGAACTGAGCATACGAAGTCCCTGGGATATTGACGAGGTGCGATTCGTTTGTCAAGCTCAGATCTTGGCCAGCGGTGGCCTGACAGCATCCCGGTGGCATCAGCCGGATCGAGGCGGCCGCCGCGACTGGTCCAGCACCTGTCCCAGCAGCGCTTGGTCTTCGCCCAGCAGCGGCGGCCGGCGCCGAATCGCCCAGGGCGTCTCGCTATAGAGGTACGCAGGGCCGGGGTACAGGAATGCCTGTTGGAACTCCGGATGTTCCACTCGTTGATAGAACCCGCGTACGATGAGTTGCTCATCTTCGAGCAGGTCCTCGGGCGCGTTGACGCGCATCCAGGTTAACCCCATGCGCTGCCCTGCGCGCCAGAGTTCGTCCGAAGTCATGGTGGCCGCCGTTTTCTCCAGCACATCCAGGACCCGTCCCAGGTTCTGCCCCAGCACGTCCGGGTCTAGGAAACGATCGTCCCCCAGGTCTTCCGCCATGCTGCGCTTGTCGAGCCAGGCCACTAGGCGCTGCCATACGTCCGGCCCGATGTTCACCATCTGCGGGTATACGTACTGTCCGTCCGAGCACCGTAGCACTCGTCCGTGGTCGCGGCGGTGGAGGACCTGGCCCATGTACTCGTACACGGGCACGGCCATTTGGGTCGAGAGGCAGCAGGCGTCCTGGATGGACACGTCCACGTGCTGGCCCCGGCCCGTGCGGTCGCGCTGGTGCAGCGCCATGAGCGTGCCGATGGATGCCCAGAGGCCGCCCAGGATCCAGGAGTGGCCGCCCTCGGGCAGCAGCGGCGGCGTCTCCGGATCCGTGTAGCCCACGAGCCACATGTTGCCGCCCATGGCCCACTGGACCAAGTCGCCGCCCTTCCAGTCCCGCAAGGGACCTGATTGTCCAAAGGGCGAGACGGACGTGTACAGCAGGGTGGCGTTTTCCTTGGCTAGCCGCTGGTACCCGAGCCCCAAGCTGTCCAGATGCCCCGGCGGGTAGTCCTCCAGCAGCACATCGCTCGTGGCCACCAGGCGGCGCAGCGCTCGCCGGTCCTGGGAGCGCCGCAGGTCCAGCACGATGCTTTTCTTGCTGGTGTTCCACGCCCAGAACGTCAGGCTACCGTTCACGTCCAGAGCGTCGTTACGGAACGGGCCAGCGCGGCGCGAGGCCGCACCCTCCGGCGGCTCGATCTTGATGACCTCCGCGCCCATATCGGCCAGGACCTTGCCGCAGTACTGCGTGCCCTGGTCGCCCACTTCCAGGACGCGCAGGCCCTGGAGTGCGCCATCCGGAGGGTCACTCGCCATCGCGGGGGCCCTTCTCGTAGCCCAGGCCTACGAGTTTCGATGCGACCAGATCGTCAACCTCGGATTGGGACAGGCCCAGAAGCTGCCGCAGCGCGTAGTTGTTGTGCTCGCCGAAGAGGGGCGGGCCGCCGCGCGGGATGTACGGGGCCTTCGAGAGCTTCGCGGCGACCGTATCGTAGTTCCGGGGTCCGACCTCGGCATGCGGCAGGATCGTGAAGGTCCCCCGGCGCCGCAGCTGCGGGTCCCATTCCACCCGGTCGCGCGGCGTCTGCACGACCCCTGCAGGCACGCCCCGCGCCTGCAGCAGGTGTGCCAGGGTGTAGCGTTCGAACTCCCGCGTCCATTGGGCGATGCGGGTGTCCAACTCATCCTGGTATCGGAGCCGCTGCTCCAGGGTTGCGAAGCCTGGCTCGCTGGCCCAGGCTGGGTGTCCCATGGCCTCGATGAGGGCCTGCCATTCTTGCCCGGTGTAGCACGCGATGACGCACCACGTGTCGGCGCCCAGACATGGGTATGCGTTGTGGGGGGCCGCGGGCGGGTGACGCCGGTGGTTCCCATTGGGAGGCTGGCTGCGGCGCCGGTTCACCGTGTAGTCCAGGACGTGGACCGGCAGCAGCGTGGCGCCGGCCTGCGTCTGGGCCATGTCAATGAACTGGCCCCGGCCTGTTCGCGCCCGGTGGTGCAGCGCTATGAGCACGGCGGAGACGCTCAGGAACGCTGGCGTGTGGTCCACGTAGGCGAACTGCCATCCGGCGGGAGGCCTGCCCCGCAGCCCGCAGACGTACGCCAGTCCCACGTGGGCCATAGACGATGCGCCGTACGACCGGTAGTTGCGCCGAGGCCCGGTGTGTCCCCAGCCCGAGATCGAAAGGTAGATGATGTCGGGCCGCACCCGGCGCAGGCTCTCGTAGTCCAGGCCCACCCGAGCCATGGAATCGGGCGTGAGGTTGACGCAAAACACGTCGGAGATGGCGGCGATGCGGCGGGCCAGCTCGGCCCCGCGCGGGTGCTTCACGTCAATAGTGACGCTCAGCTTGTCAATGTTCTTGTTGTTCCACATGCCGCCGCGGTTGACGCCCTCGATCCCCTCAGCCGGGTACATGAGCCGGGTGAAATCGAACGCCCTGTAGGCGGCCCATTCGACGCGGAGCACCTCGGCTCCGTAGTTGGCCAGCACGCGCGTCCCGCCTGCCCCGGCCAGATGGCGCGAGAAGTCCAGCACGCGAATGTTGTCCAGGACCTGGGTGGGCATGGTGTGGCAGCGAAAGCGCGACGGTGCCGGTCACGCAGGGGGACCCCGCGACCGGACGCAGTATACACAACGCATTCTCCCGCCGCTACCGGCCACGTTGACGCATCTCTAGGACTTGTTCCTATAATGCTGCACCCCCCGGGGGTAACTACCCGTGCGAGGCGTCCATGTCGCAGCAAGAGGAACGGTTCGCCAAGGCCTTGGAGGGATTCGCCAAGCTCCTGGGCGAGGAGCAGGCGCAACGGTTCAAGCAGGGGCTGGCCCGCGGCTTCCCCGTCCAGGGGATGAAGGACTTCACCGAGCTGACCATGTCGCACGCCTTCGTGGACGTGTGGGGCCGCCCCGGCCTTGACATGCGATCGCGCAGCATCGCCATGATCGCGGGCCTCATCTGCCTACGCCAGTGGGACGAGCTCCGCAGCCATATCCGCATCGGCCTGCGCAACGGCCTGACGCCCGATGAGGTCATGGAGGTGCTGTTGCAAATGTCCGCCTATGCCGGGCTAGCGGCAGGCCATTCGGCCTACGATGCGGCGGCCCAGGTCTTCAAGTCCCTGGGCATAGACCAGCGCAAGAAGTGAACGTCTGGACTTGATTGTCACTGAAGGTACCGGCTGCTAAGATAGCGCCAGCCGCAGGCAAGGCCGCCGTCAGGGGGCGTCTCATGGCCAACGCACAGCATCCAGGGTTCTCCATCACCGGCTTCAACCACGTGGTCTTTGTCACCAACGATATGGAGAAGACCGTCCGCTTTTACCACACCCTCCTTGGATTGAAGGTAAAAGCGACCGTCGCCTCATCGCGGAAACCTTCGGGTCTCATCGGCAAACAGCGCGCCGACGACGCCTGGAACCGGCTGTACTTTTTTGAGCTCGGGAACGGCGACACGCTGGCGTTTGCTGAGTTTCCTGGATTCGATACGACGGCCGAGAGCTCGTATTTCTGGGGGCTTTGGCCGGGCAAGACGCTGAAGGTCCAGCGGCCGCAGAAGCTCGATCACGTGGCGCTGAACGTCGAGGACCGCGATGCCCTCGTAGCGGTCAAGCAACGCCTTGAGGCGGCAGGCTACCAGGCCTCCGAGATCCAGGAGCTGGGCGGCTCGCCGTTCGTCTTGTCCGTCTACGTCTATGACCCCAATGGAATCCCGCTGGAGATTGCCGCCTGGGGCGGGCAGAATCGGGATGCTGCCGAGTGGTATGTCGATCCGAACCCCGTGCCATCGCTGCGTGATTGACGCGGGCGGACCCACTTCCGCCTGCGGCCGCTCCCTTGCCAGGGCCTAGCCTCATGGCGCTTGCAGAGGACGTCATTCAGCCGCTTGCTGGCTGCGCGTCCTTGGCCTGACGTGGCACGTTGCCGGCCCATACGCCACGCGCTTACTGGCCGACTACGGTGCCGACGTGCTCAAAGTCGAGCGGCCCGGTTCCGGAGATCCCGCCCGGCTCATGGGCCCCTTCCCCGCTGACATTCCGGACCCAGAATGCTTCGGCATGTTCCTTCACCTGAACGCCAACAAGCGCGGCATCACGCTGAATCTCAAGAACGAGACCGGGAAAGCCCTACCTTGTGGCACCGAGGTCGGCGAGGCGATTGGGCTCATAGCGACGCTACCCCAAAATCGTTCCATTGTTTGGACTAGTTTGAGCGCTGGCGAGACCGGGTTGCAACAGGGGTGAAAGTTGTACCCATTAGTTTGAGGCGCCAGCGACACCCCCAGGGTAAGATGGACGCGTCAACGGGAACCTTGGGCGATGGAGTGCCCGTGGCCGTGGCCTCTTGTGTCCCAAGGCATGAGCGGTCATGATGACGCTACCATAGGCGCGACAAGGTACATCGACGAGTGCGCCCTCAAGGAGTTCCCCGTGGCAGTCTACGAGTTCCGGTGCACTAAGTGCAGCAAGGACTTCGAGGTCATGCGCCCCATCAGCGAGGTGGATGACCTGGCCAGATGCCCGCGGTGTGGGGGCAGGGGTCAGCGGCTCGTCTCGGTATTCGCTTCGAGCGAGACCTCCGGGCTGCGAGTTCCTGCGAAAGCACCCTTGCGGGCAGCCCGATCCGAAACTCGCAGAGCGGTTCACGGCCGAGGATCATCGACGAAAGCAACATCTCGTGGACGCGGTGCGAAAACCAAGCGGAAGCCGAAGAGTCGAGCCCGCCAAAGAAAGGCGTAGGCTCTCACAGCTAAGCAGCTAACATGATTGGGGAGCCGTGTTCATGAGGGAGTTCGACCATCCTCCGCCTCCCCGTCCCGATGGACA
>CAZKTO010000053.1:12782-21989 GCA_964555685.1 uncultured Dehalococcoidia bacterium | reverse complement strand
CCGCAGAAAATGCTGGCAGATCACGAAGAGGGCTGTCCCCCGGAGGTTGGGGCTGTGGCCCCGGATCTTCCGCGCCCTGGGCATCGCCTGGCGCAGGGCGGCTTCCACCACGCAGAGTTGCTCGGGGAGGAGCTGGAAGGTCAGGTGCTTGAGCCGAGCGGCCTGGGTTTGCTCCCATTGGCGCAGGTGCCGGGCCAGCTCCTCCTGCCCCAGGGTGCAGAGGGCCTGCAGCCCCTGGGGCGAATCAGGGAGTAGGTCGCGGACCTGCTCCAGGGGGGTCGCCTCCAGCACCCGGCGCAGCAGCTCGCCTCGGAGCCCGGGGTTGTCCTGGCCCGCCAGGTGATTGAGGGCCTGGGAGAGGAGGCGCGCTTCGGCGTCGTTGGCCGCCACCACGACACACGGCACCGTCGCGCACCCTAGCTCCCGTAGAACCTGGAGGCGCTGGGCGCCGCCGACGGTCTCATAGCGCTCCTGCCTCATGGGACGCACCACCAAGGGGGCCACCAGGCCGAACCGCTGGACGGAGCGGCGCAGCCGGGCCCGCATCGCCTCGTCCATCTCGTTCGCGTTCCAGGAGGCGGCTTCAATGCGCTCCACGGGCAGATCAACCACCTGCACAGCCATCCTCCTTCGCCCTTGGGTAGGGAATCGGGGGCCGGGTGAGCCGGTCGCGCCACGTCGGGTCCACCAGGGCCACGTAGGTGAGCTTGGGGCGCTGGGGAACCACCTCCAGGGCGACGCCGTGCCGCCGGAAGTGCTCCGTGGAGTGCGTCCCGAAAGCGTGGCTCAGGGACCGGCTGTGATGGAGGCTGCCGTCCGGGAGCCGGTACTGGGGCATCCCGTCGCTCTCGCCCAGGTACAGGAAGCCTGCCGCCCGATAGATGGCCCCTGAATGGCCGACCGCCGGATCGGAGTAGGCCACCAACGCCTTGGCGGTGTCCTGGTGGCGGCGCAGGTGGCGCAGAATGGTGGCCAGGGCCCGGCTCTCGGAGTTGCGCCCACAGTCATCGCTGAGCCAGAACCTGGCCAAACACAAGACCTCATGTCTTTTGGCCCCTCGGAAGAGGCCAGGCAGGTTGGTCGGCCCCAGGCCCAGGACCGCGACGCCCAGCAGCCGCTGTCCGACGAAGACCCCAAAGTTGAGCACGGCGGCCCCAGGGTAGCTCTTCAGATAGTGGCGCCGCTCGCACACTTGGCGAGCGATGAGATGCGGGATCGGACGGACGATCAGGTCCTTCGGCTTGAACATGGGGAGGGCCTGGAGCGCCGCCCTGGGAGTCGGACCCGGTCCTCCCCGATGGGATCGGGGTGTGCTGACCGATACACCAGCGGCGCGTCTCATTCCTCGTATAGTAGAGAGTGCCTTTGGACAAAACGGAGCCGATTTCTTGTCCTGGAGAGTCGGGGCAAATGAACAGAGGACGCTACACCGACAAAGTCATTGACGAGGCCGTGGCCCTGGTGAAAAAGGGAACCGACCCGAAGGACGTGGCCGACATCCTCAGGGGAAGGTACGACTACGAGAAACTGCACCCCAAGACCGTGGCCCGCTGGGCTCGCAAGTACCCCTTTGGGAAGGTTCGCTCAAGCCTTTCGAAGCACACGCAGGAGCAGATAGGAGAGGTCGCGAGGCTGGAGGTGAAACGCTGGGAGGCCGAAAGAGAGCGCCAGCTCCGTATGGAGGAGCACCGGCAGGCTCTGCTGACTTGTCTGGAGGACCTGCGCGGTGTCGAGGCATTCCCGCTTCACAACTACGACCTGGCCTTGTGGCACTCTCGGCCAGCCGATCCCTGTTGGCCCATGGCCAAAGGTTTCATCTGCCGCGATACACCTGGGCGCCTGACCGTCCACACGGACGTAGAGAAACGTCAGGAGTGGACCCTTCTGCGGCAGCATCTCCCTGATGCTCCCCTATGGGGCACCCTTCGCGTCTGGAAGCAGGCTGTGGCAAGGGACATGGCCACCCGGATGGCGCTGCTCAAGGAGGTCACCCGGAGCATTGAACGTCCGGCATCTCGCGGGGGACTCGGGCTTCCGGTGATACCCGAGATAGGCTTGGGCGGCACCCCGAAGCCCGCGGTTAGCATGTTCTACGCGTTCAGCATCTATGACCGGACACTTTCTCTGGCCTTGGGAGTGCGTTCGGCCCCCCATGGTTCCGAGTCCTTCACATGGTCAGGACCGAAGGTGATCGACCTTGAAGGGCGGCCTGCCATCAGTGCTGAAGACCACGCCCAGATCGAGCGAGCCAAGAACTTCTTGTACAGAGCGGAGACTGGATGGGTGGGACACCCGGAAACGCGGGCTGCAGCGGAGACCTACCGGCGGGCGGAAGAGCGCACTCAGGCCCTGAAGCCCGAGTTAGAGAGAGTCCAGGCCATGGAGGCCTTCCCTTCGGGAAGTCTGTGCGACGGCTGTAAGGCCTTGACTATCGGGGCCGGTAGGGATACCCCTGCAGGTAATTGACCACCGTGCCCCTGGCGACGCCCAAGGCATCGGCGATGGTTTTCAATGATGCTCCCTGCTGCCGCATGGCCTTGGCCCTGGCCGCCTTCTCCTGAGGTGTCGGCTGCTTCGAGGGCCGGTGGGCCGCCGGCGCCCCTTCCGAGGCGAAGAGCTTGCTCAGGCTGGGCTTCCAGAAGGATGGCAGCTGGTTCTCCATCAGGCCGCAGAAGTCGGTGTCCGGCGCATAGACGAAGGACCTCCGGCGTTTGTCTCCCGTCACCCCATCGAGGGCGGCCTGGGCCTGGCTTGCTAGCTTGGCCAACTCGGGTCGATCGAACTCCAGCTGTAGCATCCCCAAGTCTTTGAATACCACCACGTTGGCCGAGCTGGCGATGTTCCGGTCTACCTGCCGCGCCTCCTGGCTGACGAAGACCAGGGTCTGCTCCCGCTGCCGGGAGAGGTTGAGCATCTGGGACATGGCCCGGCTCTCCCGGAGCATGCTGCCCCTGGCGTGGTAGGCCAGGTACGCCTCGTCCACGAGGGCCATGGCGTTGCGCGGGACCTCTTCGAGACTGGGGGCGATGCCGATCCAGTCGGGCAGCAGGGAACGGGCCGAGGCTGGCACCCCGACGACATAGGGGCGCGGCCCATAACGGAACAGTTCCAAGAGCCGATAGCCCAATGCCGACTTCCCGCTCCCCCGCTTGCCGAGGATCAGGACCACCGAGGGATCGATGATCCTCTGCCGCCACGCAGCGTCGGGCTTAGTGGTGGGGGCCACCAGGGCCGCGGGAGGCTGGCGAACCTCTCCCGGTACCGGCCTGCTGGACGGCGCGGCTGGCGGCGTCGACGGACTGAGGATGCGCTCGGAAAGGCCCGCGGGCAGTTCCAGGAGGGGGGCTTGCCCTTCAAGGATTGTGCGGACCCGCTCTTGCCGCTGCCGTTCACGTTTCTGTGCCGCCGCCTCCTCCCCGAGCTCTGCCAGGAGGTCCCAAATGGAGCGGCCTGTCACCCCCTCAATGAAGCGTGCCCCCGCCCAGAGCCCAAGCCCCCACGCCATGGCCTTGCCCAGTCCATTCCCGCCTTGTCTTTCGGTTGTCATGCCGCACCTCCTGTGTGGCGGCACAGTGTAGGCGGAAGCCCTGGGTTGTCAACGCCGTTGGCCGGGGGTTCAACGCTGTTCAACACTTGAAGTGGGTTGAACAGGGGGCCGTTCAACGCTGTTCAATTGAACGCCTGGGTTGAACGGGCGTTGGACCGACTGAGGGGAGACCGGGCACCGGGGGGGTGGGTTGCGCCACGCCGTAGAATGATCGCAGAGTCGTGTATTGTATAGGGCGGCGTATAGACGGACTCAGGAGCGGGGTCGGAGGAGCACCAAAAGGGCCAGCACGGGCCTCAGGTCAGGAATCGGCGACCCGGAGGCGCTCCCAAAGGACTCCCTTCCGGCGGATATTACAAGCGGAGCGGCCGGCATCATCAAAGGTACTCTCGATGAAGCCCACTATCCATGAGAGAAGCGCAAGTTCAACAAGCGATCGTCAAAAAGATTGAGATTACCCACCATCTCATTACACAGGCCCTGGCCTACGCTCGGTCAAGACCGGCTGCACCCGCGATTGATGCGATGGAGATCATCAATGGCTTCTGCCGAGAATGCGGGTTTCCCCAACCACCAGAAGTGACATGGAGCGATTCGGCCGGCCTCGCGCTATTCGGTCCTCAACAGATCAAGCCACCGGTGTGAGCTGATCGCCTGCGCAATCAACGCGCGCTGTCCCACGGCATAGGTCGCGCCAACGATGGCGGTGAGCAGCAGACACAGCGCCACAGTATACGCGTCCTGTCCGGTGACATAGACGAGGGCGTCTAGCAGGACGAAACCCGCGACGATCCCGCCGACTGCGTTCCGCCCGATCGCAGCGACGGCCACGGCGATGGCGGCGGCTGCGAACTGTGCCGCCTCTCCCGGCGCAACGAGCCGCGCAGACCCGATCGCCGCCGCGCCCTTCGCCGTATCCGCGAGCAATACGAAGACGGCCCATGCGAGCCCGGAGGCGCGGTACGTGTTCAGAGCACCGACGTTGCCTGAGCCAAGAGCTCGGATGTCCCTGTTGCGCCGTAAACGGACTACGCGGTACGCCGTGGGTATCGAGCCGATCAGGTAGGCGGATACCGCCATCAACGGGACCGCTCCGGCTATGCCCATGGGCTCAATCCTTCGCGACCCGCCGCGGAGTTTGCCTTATGGGTTCGCGCCGCCGCGGTATCTTCCGAGCGAGCCGGGACTGGCGTGGCGGCCTTGCCCCCAATGCTCCACGCCGCGCACGCCCGTGGTTATCGGCTTGCCGGCATCGCCCCCTACGGAGACCGGCGGCGTCAACGAGCACTGCGTGGTGCGCTACTCCTGCGCGCCAGCCTCGAGTGCCTCCCGGTTGATGATGCGGATGCTCCTGTGGTCGACCTGGATGAGGCCCTCGCGCTGCATCTCGCTCAGGGCTTCGGAGACGGTCTGGCGCATAGCCCCAATGGAATCCCCGATATCGGCCTGGGTGTGGCCGGCGAAGACGCCCGTAGCGGGGTCGGCGTTAGCCAAGAGGAACGAAGCGAGCCGGACCCTGACGGGGCTGAACGCTGCCTGCTCGAGCTGCTCTTCCAAGAGGCGGATGCGGTTGCCGAGGGCTTCCAGCAGCCGGAGGACGACGTCCGTCCGCTCGCGGATGACCCGCAGGACGTCGTCTCGGGTGGCGACGCACACGAGGCTGCTTTCGGAGGCCTCGGCGAAGCAGCCCTGCATGGACTGGCCGAGGAGGCCCATCTCGCCGAAGACGGTTCCAGGACCGATGTGCCTTGTGACCAAGCGCTTGCCGTCAGGCGTCAGGCGGTAGAGCTCCACGTGGCCCTCTTTGAGGGCGAAGAGACGCTCGCCGGGGTCATCCGGGGTGAAGAAGACTGTGCCCGGGGTGCACTCGCGGAGCATGACGCCCTTGAACAAAACCTCGAGTTGGTCCGTGGGCATGTCTTTGAAGAGGTCGACCTGGCGGAGGTAGTCAGTAACCGGTCGGCGAGCCCTGTGTTGTCCGCTGCGTCGGAACAGGCTTCTCAACTCAGGCCCCCCTGCGAGCGATGATGAGGCCGTACCCAAGGGCGCCTGTGTCGACGAGGCGCTGGGCTTCGGCGAGGAGGCGCTTGGCGGCGTCGATGAGCGAGGGATCGACGGCCAACTTGCCCACCTTGGTGGCGATCTCGGCCACGAAGAGCTTGCCCTTGATCTCGCGGAGGAAGCCTGCGGCGGTCTCGGGCAGGTCCTGGCGCTCCTCGACCTCGAGCCCGGCGGACGAGACCAGGTCTTCGTAGCCCGCGAGGGGTCGCGCATCGCCGAGGCAGCCAACGACGGCGAGGACGCCATGGAGACCGTCTGGCATGGGGCCGCTGACGGTGACGTCCGTGAGTCCAAGCCGGCCGCCGGGTTTGAGGACCTCGGCGATCCGGGCCAGGGCGGCGGGCTTCTCGGAGATCGTGGAGAGGACGCACTCCATGATGGCGGCGTCGAAGGCCGAGGAGCCCAGGTCTACGCGCTGGAGATCGCCTTCAGCGAAGCTGGTGAGGTGGGCGACGCCTGCGCGGTCCGCCTTTGCCCGGGCAGCCTCGATGCCGTCACGATCGAGGGAGATGCCCGTGACCCGGCAGCCGAAGAGCTTGGCGAGGTGGACAGCGCTGGTCCCACGGCCACAGCCGGCGTCAAGCACGCTGAGGCCGGGGCTCAGTTCCAGGGTGCGCGCCAGGCGCTCGGTGAGGGCGAGACCGCCGGGGTGGAAGGACTCGCCCAGAAGCCATCGGGCGGCGGGGTGGGAGTAGACGGCGGAGCAGCACCCGGCGAGGCCGGCGTCAGGCTGGGACATCAACTCCCTCCATGGCTTCGCGGCACGGCGCCTGGGGGTAGACCTTGCTGCGGCGGGCGCGCGCCTCGATGGTCTCTTTGAGCTCGGCGAGGTGGCGGCGCATGAAGCGCTCCATGATCGCCTGGACGAAGAGCTTGCCGATCAGCCAGCCGGCAAGCCAGCCCCGCACGCCGATGGTGCTCTCGTAGCGGAACCGAGTGCAGCCGCCACGGTCTTCGAGGGTGAAGCGGTCGCGCAGAATTGACAAAGGGCCCTCCGCGGCCTCGAAGTCGATGCGCTCGGGCGGCGTCAGGGTCACCCACTCGACGGTGCGGAAGACCTTCGTGCGGCCGAAGAGGCTCATGGGCGTGCGGAACTCGATGAGGAGACGCCCGTCCTGCTCGCCGATGACGCGGGAGGTGGGCTTGCCATCGGGCCCGGCGCCGCCCCAGGCGGTCAGGACCTGGAAGGCGAGGCGCCGGTCGGCATGGACATGGACCTCGGCGTGGCGCAGCTGGATCGGTATCGCCCTGAACGGCCACATCATGGGCCTCGGCGCCTCAACGCGGGCTGGGCCTTGCGTCCTCGCTCGATCGCCACCCGGGTCCTTTCGCTGGCAAGGGCCCGGCGCACCTGCTCCCGATACCCGGCGTTGTTGTAGGCGCAGAAGGGCACCAGGCGGCCATCCGGCGTCACCATTGCGATGCAGCATTTCATGACCTTCTTGACGTCGAAGGTGTAGCGGTCCATGAAGTCCTTGACGCTGACGGCGAAGACGTGCTTGGTGAGGTCGTGGCGGGGAAGAGGAAGGTCGACGTTGCAGGCGGCGCAGGCGAACTTTTCGGCGACGCCATCGGTCCCAGGGACGGCGGTCGCGGACCACAGGCCTTCGAGGGCCTCCCGCACCTGCGCGGCGGACTCGGGGAAGGGGTTGGGCCACGTGCGATTCGTGATGTAGTCGAGGTATTCCTCGACGTTCACGATGCGCGGGAGCGGGATGACTTGCTCGCCGTCCACGTAGGCATAGGTGACCGACTGGCAGTGAGGATGGCAGCAGGGGACGGGGACGAAGTCGGTTCGCGTGAAGAGCCCGCCCGTCTGCTCCTCGATCCGCAGGAGGACCTCGGCGACGGTGACGCGGTCGGAGGGATCGAAGGGGAGGTGGCGGCCGGTGTGGGTGACGGGCTGGAAGTTGACGGCGCGGACAGCGGGGCGTTTGAGGGCGAACTGGATGAGGGGGCCGACCTGGTGCTCGTTGACGCCCCGCTCGACGGCGGCGACGAGGATGGTGGGGAGGTCGAGCTCGTCCAACAGGTCCAGAGCAGTCAGCTTCTCTTGGAGCAGGGGGCGGCCGCGCAGCTTGACGTAGACCTCGTCTTCCAGGCCATCAAACTGCAGGTAGACCATGGGCCTGAGCTCCGCGAGCCGATGGGCCCAGGCGGGGTCACGGGCGATGCGGAGCCCGTTGGTGTTGACCATGACGTGGCGAATGCCTTTGGCGCGGGCCATGCGGAGCATGTCGAAGAGCTGCGGGTGGAGGGTGGGCTCGCCGCCGCTGAACTGAACGACCTCGGGCTCGTGCTCGGCGCGGACGAAGGTGTCCAGCATGCGCTCGACCTGCTCGAGCGTGAGGTTGTAGCCGGGACTTGCATCGGCGAAGCAGGTGGGGCAGGCAAGGTTGCAACCGGTATTGATCTCGATGAGCCCAAGACAGGCGTGCTGCTTGTGCTCGGGGCAGAGACCGCAGTCGTAGGGACAGCCGTCCTTCGTTTTGGTCAAGTATTCCCGCGGGATCGCGCCGGGCTTGTTGTACCTGAGCGAACTGACGTAGGACTCGGCGTCCGATGAGAGGAGGGCCGCGAAGCGGCCGTGGTCGGGGCAGCGCTTCCGCATGAAGACTTTGTTGCCCTGGAAGTAGACCTCGGCATCGATCAAGCCGCCACAGGTGGGGCAGAGGCTGCGGGTAAGCTCGAAGACGACGGAATCGGCGGTGGGGTGTGCGCGGGGTGCGGGGGTCTGCGTCATGGATCGTTCCTGTCTGGCTCCGCTCGGTGGGTGTTCGCCCGTTTGGATGCCGGCGGGTGCGGACGGGTTCCCGCCCATTCTACCAGCCGGGTGCGGGTGGAGACGGGCCGAGCGAAGGGTACGCGACGGCCATGCGCAAAGATGTCACCTTGCTGACATCTTTGCGCGCCGGTTGGCGGCAGACTGGGAGCATCGACGCTGGCGGATGCGAGCGGGGTGAACGGAGGAGAGCGCGATGGACTTCGAGACCGGCAGAGCGGTGCTGGGGGGCCTGGTGGGCGTGATCGCTATGACGGTCGCCATGACCATGGGCTCCGCGATGATGGGGATCAAGATGGACATGCCCATGACGCTGGGGACCATGGTCTTTCCAAAGGGGACGACGGCCTGGGTGGCGGGGCTGATGATGCACGTCGTCATGGGGATCGTCCTTTTCCTCATCTACGCGGGGCTCATCGACGCGTTCGGGATCGAGACGACCGTGGCGGGATGGGCTGGGCTCTTCGGAGTGGTGCACGCGATGGCGGCGGGGGCGGCGTTCGGGATGATGCCGATGGTGCACCCCCGGATGGCCGCCGATGGCGTGGGAGGAGGGACGACGGTGCCGGCGCCCGGGTTTTTCGGGGTGAGGCTGGGGGCGACGGCGCCGATGGCGATCGTCGCGGTGCACGCGGTGTTCGGGCTGGTGGGTGGGGCGGTATACGCCGCGTAGCGACGGCGCAGAGCGATCTTACCCAACGATGCAAGGCCGCCGATAGAAAGGAGAGCCATGGCAACTCAGCAAGTCACGTTCCAGTGCGTAGGCTGTGGATCGAAGAAGGAACTGACGGTCACGCCGCAGCAGCAGGCGCAGCAG
>CAZKTO010000053.1:0-12682 GCA_964555685.1 uncultured Dehalococcoidia bacterium | reverse complement strand
GCGCAGGCGCAGCAGGCGCAGGCGCAGCAGGCGCAGGCGCAGCAGGCGCAGGCGCAGCAGGCGCAGGCGCCGGTCTGTTGCGGGCGGCCGATGAAGGAGATCTCGAGGAAGTAAGGCGCGGGCGCGACGCCCGGCCCAGGGGCGGCCTTGCATGTTGGCCTGCTGCCGGGGAGCGGACCTCGCTCCCCGGCAGCAGGAATCTCGCAAAAAGCACCGGAGGCGACCATGAACAGGCGGACAATCGCAAACGGCCTTTGCATGCGGTTTTTTTGCTTGCGGGTGTCCCGCGTTCATGGCGTCATCGGCGTGGCTGCGGCCGCTGCTGTCCTGGTCGCCGCTTGCGGGGGCTCCTCCATCTCCGCGCCACCGGCGGCTACGCCCCGCGCCACCACGCAGCCCACCCCTGCCACGTCTGCCCCGGCCCCGACCGCTGCCTCCCCAACGACCGCGCGCAAGCTGCAAATCCCCGCAGACTTCCGCATCTCCGCCTATCAAGGACAGCAGGCCCTCGGCGGCGACAACTTCCAGTTCTCGAGCCTGTTCAACACCGGCAAGCCCGTGATTCTGAACTTCTGGGCCGGGCTGTGTCCGCCCTGCCGGGCAGAGATGCCCGACCTGCAGGCGCTCTATCAAAGGTTCCAGGAGCGCATCATCCTCTTTGGTCTCGATGTCGGACCTTTTGTCCAATTGGGATCGAGGGACGACGGGCAAAAGCTGCTGCGAGAGCTCGGCGTTACCTATCCCGCGGGCACCACGTTCGACGCCAATGTGGTCCGCACGTACGAGGTGTTAGGCATGCCCACCACGTACTTCATGACGCCTGACGGGAAAGTGTTCCGGAAGTGGACGGGCCTGCTGACCCAGGGCAAGATGATCGAGCTGGCTGAAGGTCTGTTGAAAGCTCAAGGGGGGCCATCGTGACGCGCGGCCCACAGCCCGGCTTTGAGGGCCGTGCCCCAGCCCAGCGCAGGGCAGCCAGAGCGCCAGAGCGGCGCATCCATTGGGGCTGGACCGCAGGACTCGCGGTGACCTCGTTCGCGCTGCTGACGTGGGCGTTCCGGGAAAAGGCGGTTTGACGATGCGTGACGTGGCGGACGGGGCGGGGCATATGGCAGACGGTCACTTCCCTGCGGCTGCATGGCGCTGGGGCCTCATAGGGCCGGTTGCTGTCGCCGCCGCGGCCCTCGCCCTGGCGGTCGTGGGCGCGGTCATCACCGAGAGCCGTGGCGGCGCGGGCGCCCTGAACGTCTTCGTGGAAACCCTGTCCGGACGGTCGGGAAGCGGCCTGGGCGGCGTCTCATCGGCGCTGCCCTTCGGGTTCGCTTTTGCCGCGGGACTGGTATCGGCGGTGAACCCCTGTGGCTTCGCCATGCTTCCTGCCTATCTGGGACTGTACCTCGGCCAGCAAGAGGGCGAGCGGCGGCAGTCGTTCTTCGGGAGACTCGGCCGCGCGCTGGCGGTAGGCGGCGCCGTGACGGCGGGTTTCGTCGTCCTGTTCGGTGTCGCCGGGGTTATCATCACCGGGGGCGCGAGCCCCGTGGTCGATGCGATCCCGTGGATCGGGTTGACGATCGGTGTGCTGCTCGTCATCGCGGGGGCGTGGCTCCTCAAGGGCAAGGTCTACCTAGGGTTTGCGGCACGCGCCGCGAGCCGCATGGGCGATCCGAAGCAGCTCGGCCCGCGCGGTTACTTTTTCTTCGGGTTGAGCTACGGCACGGCGTCCCTGAGTTGCACGCTGCCGATCTTTCTCGCGGTGATCGGGACCTCGTTGGCGGTGGGTCAGCTTGGCACCCAGATAGGACAGTTTGTCCTCTTCGCGCTGGGCATGGGCCTCGTGATCATGCTGCTGACGATCGCGATGGCGCTGTTCAAAGGCGCGATGGCAGGGGCGCTGCGCAAGGCGCTGCCCTACGTCCAACCGCTGAGCACCGGATTCATGATCTTGGCTGGTATGTACGTCGTGTACTACTGGCTGACCATCGGGGGCCTGCTGGACAAGATCGCCTAGCGCGGCATGAAGGAGGATGGCAATGACTATTCCTGGCAGGTACAAGCTCGCGGCCTTGGGCGTGGCAGCGGGTGTCGTCGTCGCCGCCTGCGGCTCGGGGGACTCGTCAACTGCGTCACCAACTGCGTCACCGGCCCCCGGCGCGGCGCCGCCTGCCGTGGCCCAGTCCACAGCGCCGCCATCGCTTACGCCCGGCGCCTCCGCCACCCCTGGAGTTGAGACCCGGCCTCTGGAAGCGAGCAAGGCGGTGAAGCCCACCCCGATCAGTGAGCAGCAGTTGAAGGAAGAGTTGCGAGGCGCGGGATTTTCCACCGGCGATTGGGACAAGACCAATTTCCGGATCCGCAGTGTTCCTCTGAAAGAGTTCACATCAGGAGGACCAGGCAAGGATGGGATACCGGCGATAGACAGGCCAAAGTTCGAGACGGTACCACAGGCCGGTACATGGCTAGACGACAGGGAACCGGTGCAGGTACTGCAAATCGACGGGGATGCGCGGGCCTACCCACTCCAGATCCTTATCTGGCACGAGATCGTCAACGACGTGGTGGGAGGCGCCCCCGTCGCCATTACCTATTGCCCCCTCTGCAACTCTGCCGTCGTGTTTGAAAGCACCCTGCCAGATGGCCGCGTCCTTGACTTTGGCACCACCGGCAATCTGCGGTTCAGCGACCTGGTGATGTATGACCGCCAGACCCAGTCGTGGTGGCAGCAGATCACCGGTGGGGCGGTCGTGGGGGACCTGACCGGAACCACGCTCAAGTTCCGGGACTCGCCCGTCGTGTCTTGGAGCGAATTCAAGAACGCTCACCCGGATGGGAAAGTCCTGTCTCGCCAAACGGGTCACTCCCGGCCCTACGGGCGAAACCCCTACACCGGCTACGACACAAGTTCGCCTTTCTTGTTCAGGGGACCGGCCGACAGCCGGCTCCCAGCGATCGCGCGGGTGGCAACGGTCGAAATCGGCGATGAGGCGGTCGCGTTCCCCTTCGACGTGCTGGAGGACGAGCCCGTGGTCCACTACACGATCGGCCGTAAGGAGATCGTGGTCTTCTTCAAGAAAGGCACAGCCTCTGCCCTGGACGACAGCTCCATCGCCCGGGGGCGTGACGTGGGGGCAACGGGTGTGTTTGTCTCCCAGGTTGCCGGGCGAAAGGCGACGTTCCGTGCGCAAGGCGGTGAATTCAGGGACAACGAGACGGGAAGCGCCTGGAATCTCTTCGGACTGGCCACAGCCGGCCCGCTCAAGGGGACGCAGCTGACACCCGTTGTCCACGGCAACCACTTCTGGTTCTCCTGGGCGGTGTTCAAACCCAACACCGTGGTCTATAGCGGCAGGTAGCTCGAAGCTGGCAGGTGCGCGGCGGGCTCCGGCTGGACCATTCCTCTCACCTACCTGCTGGCCGCGATCCTGGTGTTCGGGTCCGAGAGCCTTATGGGTCCGGGTGTTGGTGCGGGGATGCCGCCGGACCATGCCGCCGTTCAGGTTTCCGGAGAGAAACGGCAGCGGAGATGACGGTGCGCTCACAAGTTTTGTCACCCAGGCGACATCAATCGGATGGACTAAAGGCTACGCTGAGGTTGTAGACGGACCGACCTGCGGACGCAGGATGCCCAGCAGGCGGAATATAGCGAGCCAGAAGGAGGCTCAAGATGGGACTGTTCGGCGGGAAGAAGACGGCGGCGGTGGATGAGGGAGAGATGGGCCCTGGCATGGTGAACATGCTTGCGAGCATGCCCAGCATGATGCGCAAGCAGATGATGCGGGGACGCATCACTGGGCTGCTCTCCTATACAGAGGAGAGGAGGCAGGAGGCGATCCGGGGGATGTTCCGCGGCTTCCACAATCCCGGCGTGAAGGACAAGAACCGGGAGAAGGTCATCGCGACCCGCGTCGAGATCATCGGTGAGCTGCCTGAGGACAAGCGCCGCACCATCATCGCGTCCCGGATCGTGGCGTTGAAAGCCGACCCGAACTTGAGCGCGCTGGACCTCAAGGTCCAGGAGAAGGTGCTGGGCGAGGTCAATCCCAAGGCGCGCCAGGCGTTCCTCGATAGCTGGAGCGCTGTGACCAGCGGCTCCAGGAACTAGCCGCGCTCCTCAGTCTGCTGACGGCCGGCCGCCCGGTCCTCCCCCGCGAGGCGACTGGCCGTCAGCGGCGGCAGGAGCGGAGACGGCGCCGGGTGGATGGGCGGAGTCTGGAGGGTGTGGTTGTGATTGACAGGTTGATCCCGAAGTATCCGACGTTCCTAGTGGTTGGGTTCCTCGTGCTGGTGTCAGCGCTGTTTTTGCTGACGCCTGCCCGGGACGCGATGATCGCCGTCTGGGCCAACAACTTCTTCGACGGGCAGACCGACGGGACCCTTTTCAAGACCACCAAGACCGCCGACGCCGCACTTGACCACTTCGTGTCCACCTGGCTCTTCGTTGGATTGAGTCTCGTGAAGTTGGGGATAGGGTTTGCGATCGCCACCATCGTCCGAAACCTTCGGGCGACGGGGCACGCGGTCGCCGATGCCTATGGCCCTCTGGGGGTCGGGGACGTCGCGGCTGCCCGCGTCCGGGAGCCCTGGTATGGCCGCTGGTTCACCCGGTTCCTTGTGCTAGGCGTCGCAACGGTCCTACTCGCGTTGGCGATGACATTGTGGTGGGATGCCAACACGGTCCTCCTCAAGAAGTCGGAGTTTGACGGGCACACTACCGGCGCCGCCTATCACACGTGGGTCATCATTGATCAGACCCTGGACCCGGTGATCACAGGGGTCAAATTCGCGGGCGAGGGTCTGCTGGTCCTGGGCATAGCCTCTGGTCTCGCCACCATCGTGAGCAATCTGAGCTTCCAATCCCGGGGGCTGGCGTTTTTCACCCGCAAGGCCATGGGCCAGGACCCCGGCCCCATGGCAGACACACCCGCATCGTTCCGGCCATGGGGCTACCTTAGCGTCGCGATCGCAGGGGCCATCCTGTTGGCTCTGTCTCTCCCCGCGGGCATGGTGCAGGCGGGGTTCGCCTCGTGGGCCAAGTGGAAGGAGTTCGATGGAGGGGTAAGTGGCCTCGCGATGAACACGAGCGGCATCCTCGACCGCAGCATCGAGCCTGCCATCGTCATGGGGTTGGGCTTGCTGTTCTTTGCAATAGCGTTCCTGCTCCTGGCGATCATCCGGTACTTGCGCGAGCAGCGTCAGGCCTTTGGCCACGCTGTGGCGGACCTATCGGGAGGCGTCATCGCCCGGCCCGCCATCGAACCCACCCTGTGGCCCACGAAGGTGGTAGCGCCCCTGGCGGTCTTCGGCCTTTTCGTCGTCACCTTTTTCTTCCTGGGAATGGCGGGAGTCCGCTCGTATAACTTCGACCAGTTGACCCTCATGCGATTGGACGGCGTCACCGACACCGTCCGGTTCCAGAACGCACTGCGCCTCGACGCGATGCTCAATGAGGTGGTTGCGGCGGGGCGGTTTGTCGGCATCGGCGTCCTTATGCTGGCCATAGGCCTGGCGCTGGTCACCATCGTCATCAACCTCCGTGCAACGGGGATCCTGCTGCCAACGGGGTTCAGCAAGCTCATTCCGGCTGCCCGAGGCGAAAAGGTCGAGGATGAGGACCTGACTGTCACACAGCCCATGTCTCTCGCGCCCTGGGACCTTCTGAGGCCGCACCTGCTGGGAGAGGCTTTCATCTTCACCGCGACATTCCCCATCGTCATCCTCTTCGCCGTCAGCATCCATAGGATGCTAGGGCAACAGTTCGCTGGCCTTGGCGGACCAGAGGCGGTGTCGGGGCTCTTCAAGTCGTCTTTCCTGGCTGTGAACCTGTACGCTGCCTCATTAGCGCCATGGATGCTCTTCGGGATGGGCCTCATCCTCTTCGCTATCGGCAGATTCTTCACCACCATCGTAGGCTTCGTCGAGGCGCGGCACATGGTCATCAAAGAGGGCGTGGAGAGCATCGCAGAGGCGGCGGCAGCAAGGACTCCTGCCTTCGCTGGCGCGGCCCGGAACGAAGCGGCCGGGGGGGTAGTAAGTTCCGAAACCTGAATCGCGCAACATTTTGCCCGCATCTGAACTAGCAGGGTCTCCCCGCCGACAACGGGGACAGGCAATTAGCCGGAAAGGGGAATTGGGGTGGCTAAAGCAGCGATCGTTGTACTGGCCGACACGGAAACCCATGAGGGTATGGCGCGTGTCGTCAACGCTTTGGAAGCAACCAAGGAGTTCAAGGAGGCGCAAGACGACGTCAAGTTGATCTTTGACGGTGCCGGAACCAGATGGCTGTCCAAGTTGGCGGACCCTCAGGGACAGCTCCATGGCATCTATGAAGCAGTCGCCGATAAGGTCGGCGTCTGCGGGTTCTGCGCGGGAGTCTTCGGTGTGAAGGACGAAGTGCGGTCCTGCGGAGCTCAACTTTTAGAAGAATTCGAGGGGCATCCCAGCTTTCGCCAACTCGTTTCTAGGGGCTATCAAGTGATCACGTTCTGAGCGGTACGCCAACCCTGGGCGACCCGGGGCAAGGAGCAGGTCAGTGCTGTGCGTAGCAGAGGTCAAGTGTCTGCTCTGTAGCAGAGTATGCGGTGAGGTCCATGGTCCACGGCGTGAGACATTGAGCCTGCGCCAGATCTGTCCCGCGGCCTCTCCCCATCCCTGCGGTGTGAAGCAAGGCCGGCGTCTCCGGTGCACCCGCTGTGGAGGGAGCGTCTATCTGGCAGAGGCGGAGTGCTTCCCTAATTACGAGCTCCGTAAGGCGAGACCCAATCCACGACCGACTTCCATGGCTGCCCCTCTTTCTGGCTGAACCTTCAAACGGACGGCTCCGGTCTAAGTAGCGGGAGGTGGACCTATGCGAGAAGGCTCTTCGAATCCGCCTGCAGCGGCAACACAGCCGATGCTCGGCACGGCATATCGGACGGCTCTGACCCAGTTTGACGATACCGCCGATCGTCTGCACCTTAAACCTGGCTTGCGGGCGTTGCTCCGGTCCCCCAAGCGGGAGCTCATCGTCCATTTCCCGGTGAAGATGGACGAGGGTTCAATCAAGATGTTCACCGGGTTCCGGGTCCAGCACAACGTTGCACGAGGTCCTGCCAAGGGCGGCATCCGCTACCATCCGGAGGTCGCTTTGGACGAGGTTCGGGCTCTCGCGATGTGGATGACCTGGAAATGCGCGCTGGCAAACATTCCCTACGGCGGAGCGAAGGGGGGCGTCGCGGTGGACCCCAAGGGGCTGAGTTTCACAGAGCTGGAGCGCCTGACCCGCCGCTACACCTCTGAGATCGCGCTGCTGATCGGGCCTGAGCGCGACATCCCTGCCCCCGACGTAGGCACGAATGAGCAGGTCATGGCATGGATGATGGATACCTTTTCTATGCAGCAAGGGTTCTCTGTGCCGGGCGTCGTCACGGGCAAGCCGGTATCTGTTGGGGGAACGCTGGGCCGCACCGAGGCCACGGGGCGCGGGGTAGCCGTCATCACCGGGGAAGCGCTTCGTTCCCTGGGCATGCCGGTCCAGGGCGCCAAGGTGGCGATCCAGGGACTCGGAAACGTGGGCAGCCATGCAGCACGGTACTTCCGGGACATGGGCTGCACGGTGGTTGCGCTGAGTGACTCCCGCTGCGCCTTGTACAACCCAGGGGGGCTGGATGTAGACGGCCTCCTGCGTTGGAAGCGGGAGACGGGGAGCTGTTCGGGGTATTCGGGCGCGGAGGAGATCACCAACGAAGCGCTCCTCGCGCTACCTGTGGACATCCTCGTGCCCGCCGCGATCGAGGGTGTGCTGACGGAGAAGACGGCGAGCAGTGTTCAGGCTCGCCTCATCGTCGAGGGGGCTAACGGCCCAACCACGCCGGAGGCAGACCAAATCCTGGCACAGCGGGACGTGACCGTGATCCCGGACATTCTGGCCAACGCCGGAGGAGTAACCGTCTCGTACTTCGAGTGGGTCCAGAACCTGCAGTTCTATTTTTGGGACGCCACAGAGGTGAACCGCAACCTGGAGCGGATCCTGACTCGGGCGTTTGGCGAGGTGGCCGCCGCCGCGAAGCGCCATTCGGTGAGCTTTCGAACCGCAGCGATGATGCTGGCCATAAGCCGAGTGTCCGAGGCCGTGGAAGTCCGGGGCATATACCCATAAGGGCCTGGACCGAACCGAGGGAGGAGGATTCCAAATGGATGTGGTCGTCGCTCCGATGCCACCGTCCGCGTAGCGCTCCTGAAGCGCTAGAAGACATAGGAGGTAGCCGTGGGTCTCATCCCAAAGGAAACGAAGATGCAGCTTGAGAGCGAAGGGCAGGCGGCTCTCGGGCCAGTTGTGGGAAAGGACGGTGGGAGCATGGCCGGACGCGAACAAACGGAAACCGCCAGCTTTGGAGGTCCCATCTTCAACGCGGAGTTCTTCCGTAAGATCCTGCCTGACGGAGCGGCAAAGGTATGCGAGATCGTCGCAGATTCCGTCCCCGTGGTCAACGTTCACCTGGCAAACGGAAGAGTGCTGGATCTGTGCCACATCGCGCATGTCGGAGAGGCCTGGATTGCGGCGTATTACTATCGAGACGCCAGCCGCTCCTACGAGATGGACCTGGCGTTCGTTCCCTATCCTCTGGTCGTACTGGTTACCATCTCTGCAAGGCAGGCGGCCGAGCGAAAGATGGGATTTGCGCTGAGCGCCACCCCGCCGCGTCTCGCCGGTATCGCGCCGCAAGGGCACGGGGGTGAGACCCGATGACGTCGCTGCGAGTGGCATTTGGCGACAAGGACCCGGCAGCGTGCAGTGGGCCGATACCTGGGACCTTGCCGCTGGGCCAGAACAGCCTTACGGCCGGACGAATCGGGGACAAGAGGCCGGGGCCCACAACTCCGGGTCAAGCCCTCAGGAACAGTAGACTAATTAAGGAAGGGTTCAAATGCGACAGGTGAAAGCCAAATATGACGTGCTGGTCCTGGGCCTGGGCGCGGCTGCGCACGGCGCTGCCCTCTATGCTGCCAGATACCAAATGAGCCTGGCAATGCTCGGTGGAGAGTTCGGTGGCGAGACGGCCTCCGGTAGCATCATTGAGAACTACCCTGGCTACCTGCAGGTCGATGGCTACGACCTCATGCTCAAGATGAAGGAGCAGGTGGACGCCTTGCACGTGCCCACCGTCTCGGAGAATGTGGAGGAGCTACGGCGGGAAGGCGACTGCTTCCTGGCCAAAGCTGGGGACTACTGGTACCAGGGACAGACGGTCATTTATGCCGTCGGGAGAGAGCGAAGGAAGCTGGGCATAGCCCGCGAGAGAGAACTCCTGGGAAGGGGTATCTCCTACTGCGCCACCTGTGACGCTCCGCTCTACAAAGGGAAGCGCGCCGCGGTTGTGGGTGGCGGCGACTCCGCTGTCAAGGGCGCGTTGCTCCTCGCAAAATACGCCGCGCAGGCGTATATCATCTACCGGGGCGCCGAGTTCACCCGTCCCGAACCCATCGCCGTCGAACGCGCTCGGAAGGCCCCGAATCTCCAGGTGGTCTTCAGGGCCAACGTCATTGAGCTTACAGGGACGGATGCCCTGACCGGCGTCGTGCTCGACATGGCGGTAAACGGGAGCCGGGAGGTCCCGTTGGACGGCCTCTTCGTCGAGATCGGGGCAGACCCGAGGACGGAACTCCTGCGCCCCTTTGGGGTGCGGCTCACCGAGGCTGGCGAGGTGGTGGTCGACAAGCTGATGAACACCAACATTCCGGGCCTTTTTGCCGCCGGGGACGTGACTGACGGCTCGGGAAGCCTGAAGCAGACGATCACCGCCGTGGCTCAGGGGGCTGTCGCCGCCACCTCCGCCTACAGGCACGTATCGAGCCACCCCGAGGCCTGCGAGTTGCACGCGAGGGCGTTCAGCCTGGGATAGAATTGGGCCACCTTACCACCGGCAAATCGTAAGGAGTGTTCAGGTATGGGAACGAAACTTCAGCAAGGCGACCGCTTCCCCCCGCTCACGTTAAGGCTGCTGTCCGGCAGAGTACTTCGGCTTCCCGAGGAGATCCCATCGCGCTATCTCGCCCTACTGTTCTACCGGGGCTACTGGTGACCATACTGCATGCGGCAGTTGGCCGCGTTTGAACAGGGGAAGGCTGAACTGGAGAAGTTGGGGTGCACCATTCTGGCGGCCAGCGTGGACACGGAGGAACAAGCGCGGAAGGTCCTCCAGGCCGGCGGGCTGACCTACCCGATGGCCTATGGCTGCACCAAGCTGGACGCCGACGCCATCGGTGCCTGGTGGGGGCAGCATCCGGCCGACGGAGGTCACATGCAGCCTGCCGAATTCCTCCTGGGTCGTGGAGGAACGGTCCTTGGATCCATGTACGCCTCAGGGCCCATCGGCCGCATGGGCGTGGACGAGGTGATCCGCTTTTTGAGTAGGTCGAGTCGGGGGGGAGGGTCGAACTCCCCGTCCAAACTTTGAGAACGTCCCTTGCCGAGAGCTAGGCGACCTTGGTCAGACGCTCAAACCATGCATCTAAACCAGTCAACAAGGTTCCGGAGGGGAGTGTGAAACCCTCCACCGGAAGGGGCCTGGGGAAAGCCTCTTTGCCAAAAGAGGTTTCCCCAGAACAACTGAGAGACCCTGGCTGGCGGGGCGGGCGGTGGGCGAGCCGTGTACTGGCTCTGGGAGTCGCCGTCGCCCTCCTCGCCGCCGCGTGCGACGCAGCGGAGTCCCCTGCTACGCCGGCGCCCGGCCTGCCGCCGGCACCCGCGCCTTCGCCGGCCGCGTCACCATCGCCCGCCCCGCCGGCGACGCTCACGCCTACGGCCACACCCACGCCCACGCCGGCGCCCACGCCCACGGCGACACCGACGCCAGCTCCGTCGCCGACGCCAACGTCTGGCCCACGCTCCGGCGTCCTGCCCGCGGCGCCCACGTACGACCCGCTGGAGCTGGCGCTCCGGCTGAAATACAAGGGCAGGGCCACCATTCCGCCGCTCCCCTTCGAGCAGACCGATTACGCCGTGGGGCGAGAGGACCGCTTCTCCGTGCTGGACCTGGGAGCGCGGCGGGCCTATACCATCACCGCCGTCCTGCGCCACGTGAGCCCCCACGCCTACTTTTACGTCGAGACGGGCCAGTCGGTCAGCGCCGATGAGCTTGAGCGCTCGGCCCGGGAGCTGGAGGAGCGGATCATCCCGGCGGTGCGGCGGCTGGCCAACCCGCGATGGGACCCCGGCGCAGGCCGGGACTCCCGGCTGACCATCCTCCACGCCCGGGTCCCGGGCGTCGCCGGCTACTTCAACTACACGGACCTGCTCCCCAGGACCGTCAACCGCCACAGCAACGAGCGCCCCATGATCTACATCAACCTCGACGCGGTGCGGCCAGGAGTCCAGGCGTACTACGCCGTGCTCGCCCACGAGTTCCAGCACGCCGCCCAGTCTCAGGCCGACGCCGCCGAGGAGACGTGGGTGCAAGAGGGGGCCTCGGAGTATGTGGCCAAGGCGTCGGGCTACCCCGTGGGCTTCGCCGGCTTCTACCTTGACCAGCCCGGCACGCAGCTCACCGCCTGGCCCGAGGAGCCCTCCGAGACGCTGGCCCACTACGGCGGCGCCTATCTGTTCATGCGCTACCTGAGCCAGCGCTTCGGCCCCGAGGCCGTCGTCTCACTCCTGACCAGCCCCGCCCGCGGCATCGCCGGAGTCGAGGCGTGGCTGCGAGCCCAGAGCGCTCCGAGCGGCTTCGAGGACGTCTTCGCCGACTGGGCCGTCTCCAACTACACGGAGACCCAGGGGGGCGGCCCCACCCTATCTCTGAGCGGCGCGACGACCGTGCGCATCGGCGCCGTTGTGGAGCGCCCGGGGCGATTCTCAGGGCAGGTTCGCCCGTACGCCGTCGACTATGTCCGAGTGCGCGTCCAGGACGGGCTGGCGCGCCTTACCTTCGAGGGCACGCCGAGGGCGAAGCTCCTGCCCGCCGACGCCCCCAGCGGCTCTCACGTCTGGTGGAGCAACCGCGGCGACTCCATCGACTCGACGCTCACGCGCCGCATCGACCTCACGGGCCTGTCCAGAGCGACGCTGACCTTCCGGCTCTGGCACGATATCGAGCGGTGGTACGACTTCGCGTACGTGGAGGCCTCGCGGGACGGCGAGACGTGGGAGGTCCTCCCCGGCCGGCATACGACGACGGACGACCCGCTGGACCAGGGATTCGGCCCCGCCTATACCGGGAAGAGCGGCGGCGGCAGATCCCCGGCATGGGTCCAGGAGACCATCGACCTCTCGGCCTACGCCGGCGGCCCCGTGTGGGTCCGGTTCGAGTACATCACCGACCAGGGCGTCAACAGCAACGGCCTGGCCATCGACGACGTCGCGATCCCCGAGGCCGGGCTCTTCGACGACGCCGAGGCGCCCGGAGCGTGGGAGGCTCGCGGCTTCATCCGGACGGACAACGTCGTCCCGCTGCGGTTCGACGTGCGGTTCATCGCCGCGGGCGAGCGGCCGGCGGTGACGTCGATGCCGTTGGACGCGAGCAACCGGGGCGCGATGCCGCTCCCGGCAGGGACCGGCGGGGTGCTGGTCGTGATGGCTTTCGCCCAGGCGACCACGGAGGCGGCGCCGTACACCTACGCCCTCGAGCCGCTGCCCTAGGACGCAGTCAATCTAGTTTCCATGGGGGTTTGTTCTCTGCTGCTCGCCACGTGGCCTCACCCCCTGCCCCCTCTC
>CAZKTO010000052.1:0-22081 GCA_964555685.1 uncultured Dehalococcoidia bacterium | reverse complement strand
CTGGGGAAAGCCTCTTTATCAAAAGAGGTTTCCCCAGAATAATCGAAGGGCCCTGTAGCCCCCTTCCTCTTCCTTGTACCCTGGGTTGCCCACTGCTATACTGCTCTACGTCCGCCAGTCCGCCCAGCGAACGCTTTCATCGATGGCCCCACGCAAGGTCACCGTCCGCGTCCCCGCTACCGCCGCCAACCTCGGCCCTGCGTTCGATTGCATGGGCCTCGCCCTGGGCCTCTATTCGACCGTCACCCTGGAACGCGCCGAGCGGTTCTCTATCGACGTGACGGGCCAGGGCGCGGGCCAGGTGAGCCGAGGGGAGGACAATCTCACCTACCGGGCGGTGGGCATCCTCTACCAGCATCTCGGAAGGCGGCCGCCGCCCCTGCGCCTGCGCTGTCGCAACGCCATCCCCCTGGCGCGCGGGCTGGGCTCCAGCGCCGCGGCGGTCGTCGGCGGCCTGGTGGCGGCCGGCGCCCTCGAGGGGGCCAGCGTGTCCAAGGCGGCCCTGCTTCGCCTGGCGACGGCGTTGGAGGGGCACCCGGACAACGTGGCGCCCGCCCTGCTCGGCGGCTGCCAGGTGGTAGTAACTGGGTACTCTTCCACTGAGGGGTGCGATGAGCTGGTCACCGCCGCCGTGCCCGTCAAGCGCGGCCTGCGGGCGGTCGCCTTCGTGCCGGAGATGGAGCTTTCGACCAAGGATGCGCGCGGGGTGCTGCCGCCGTCGGTCTCCCGGGCCGACGCGGTGCATAACGTGGGCCGGGCGGCGCTCCTGGTGGTGGCGCTGGCCCAGGGCCGCTGGGACCTGCTGGGCGTGGCGACGGAGGACCGGCTGCACCAGCCGCCGCGGCGGGCCCTCTTCCCGGCGATGGAGGACCTCTTCCGGGCGGCCCGGAGCGCGGGCGCCCACGGCGTCTTCCTCTCGGGCGCAGGCTCGACGGTGCTGGCCCTGGTCACGGGCGACCCCGAGCCCGTCGGGCGGGCCATGGCCGAGGCCGGGGCGCGGGCGGGTGTGCCGGGCTCGTGGCGGGCGCTTGCCGTCGGGGTGCGCGGCGCCCGGGTCGTGCGAGCGGAGTGAGGGTTGAGACACCCAGGCTCCAACGAAGCGTCCGGCCAGAAGGCCGTGGACGAGGGGACGAGGGGGTCCGACCGATTATGGCGCTGATCGTTCAGAAATACGGCGGGACCTCGGTGGCCGACGCCAGCCGCATCCGCAGCGTGGGGCAGCGGATCATGGCGACGCGCGCCGCGGGCCACGACGTCATCGTCGTCGTCTCGGCCATGGGCGACGCGACGGACCTGCTGATCGACCTGGCGGGCCAGGTCTGCAAGTCGCCGGACCCGCGGGAGATGGACCTGCTCCTGTCGACGGGCGAGCTGGTCTCGGCCGCGCTCCTGGCGATGGCCCTGCGCGATATGGGGCAGGAGGCGGTAAGCCTCAGCGGCTTGCAGGCCGGGATCCACACGGAGCGGCGGTTCGGCCGGGCCCGCATCACCAAGATCAACCCCAAGCGCATCGAGAGGGAGCTGCACCGGGGCCGCGTGGTCATCGTGGCGGGCTTTCAGGGCGTGACGGACCAGATGGACGTGACGACGCTGGGCCGGGGAGGGTCGGACACCACGGCTGTGGCGCTGGCGGCCCAGCTGGGCGCCGCTCGCTGCGAGCGGTTCACGGACGTCGAGGGGGTCTTCACCGCCGACCCGCGCCTGGTGCCGGAGGCGCGCAAGCTCAAAGATATCAGCTATGAGGAGATGCTGGAGATGGCGAGCCACGGGGCCAAGGTCATGCACCCCCGCGCCGTCGAGCTGGGGAGCCTGCACAACGTGCCCATCTTCGTCGCGTCCAGCTTCACCAGCGCGCCCGGCACCCTGATCCACGGCGGCACCATGATGGAGGTGACGGACAAGGTGCGGGGGATCGCCCACGATATGGACGTGGCCAAGGTGACCGTCCAGGGCGTGCCCGACCGGCCGGGCGTCGCCGCCGCCATCTTCGAGCCCCTGAGCGAGGCCCATATCCGGGTGGACACCATCGTCCAGAACACCGGCGCCGGCGACGTCACGGACCTGACCTTCACGGTGGCCCGCGGCAATCTGGACGAGGCGGTGAAGCTCGTCGAGCCGTGCGTCCGCAAGCTCAAGGCCAAGGGCTGCGCGACCGACGAGGGGCTGGCCAAGGTGAGCGTTGTGGGCGCGGCGATGCGCACGGCGCCCGGCTTCGCGGCGCGGACCTTCCAGGCCCTCTATGAGCAGGGCATCAACATCGAGATGGTGACGACCTCGGAGATTCGCATCACCTGCCTCATCGACGCGCAGCGGGCGCCCGACGCCGTCCGGGCCCTGCACCGGGCCTTCGGCCTGGCGACCCTGGACCGCGATGGCTAGCTCGGCAGGGCCGTTCCTCTCGATCGTCATCCCGGCCTACAATGAGGAGCGCCGCATCCCCGGCGCTCTCGAGCGCGTCCTGGACTATCTGAAAGGGCAGGCCTACGAGGCCGAGGTGCTGGTGGTGGACGATGGCAGCACGGACGGCACCGCCGAGGCCGTCCGCCGGTTCCAGGGTGGGCGCCCGCCGGTCCGGCTCATCGTACCCCGGCAAGCCTTGGCGCCCGCGCACCGGGGCAAGGGGCACGCCGTGAGGACGGGCATGCTGGCGGCCACGGGGCGGTTCCGGTTCCAGTGCGACGCCGATCTGGCGATGCCCATCGAGCAGCTGGCCCGGTTCCTGCCGCCCCAGCTTACGGACGTGGACGTGGCCGTGGGCTCGCGGGAGGCGCCCGGGGCCCGGCGCTACGCCGAGCCTCCCTACCGGCACCTGATGGGGCGGGTCTTCAACGGCGTCGTGCGGGCGCTGGCCGTCCGGGGCGTCCGCGATACCCAGTGCGGGTTCAAGTGCTTCCGCGGCGCCATCGTGCAGCACCTCTTCGGCCAGCAGCGGCTGGACGGATTCGGGTCGGATGTGGAGGTGCTCTACCTGGCCCAGCGGAGCGGCCTGCGCGTCGTCGAGGTGCCCATCGACTGGCACCACCACCGGGAGAGCAAGGTGCGGCCGGTCCGGGATACGGTGACGATGCTGCGCGAGACGGTCCAGGTGCGCTGGAACCACCTGCGCGGTCGCTACCGGACGAGCTTCCCTTCGGCGGAGGGCGAGGACGCAGCTCAGAGCATGGCGCGGGAGGGCCGGGACGCCTGAGGCCTAGCGGCGGCCCCGGGAAAGGAGCACGATGCGCGACATTCAGGGGATCTTGAAAGAGAGCAAGACGATCGCCGTGGTGGGCCTTTCGCCCAAGCCGGGGCGGGACAGCCACGAGGTGGCCAAGTACCTTCAGCAGCAGGGCTATCGCATCATCCCGGTGAACCCCGCCGCGGAGCGCATTCTGGGAGAGCGGTCCTACCCGGACCTCAAGTCGGTCCCGGAGCCGGTGGACCTGGTGGACGTCTTCCGCAGGCCGGAGGAGACGCCGCCCATCGCGCGGGACGCCGTGGCCATCGGGGCGAAGGCCCTGTGGCTCCAGATCGGCATCGTCAGCGATGAGGCGGCCGGGATCGCCCGGCGCGGCGGCCTCGACGTGGTGATGGACCGGTGCAGCATGGTGGAGCACCGGCGCCTGAAGGCCCAGGGCGAGGTGTAGCCCCCCATCGCGTCGCGCCCTGCGCGGGAGACGCGCCTGTGACCTCCGCTGGCCCAGGACCCTCTTCCCTGCGTGACATGCCAGCGGGCATCGGGCCCAGGGTCGTCGTCGTCACCCCCACCTACAACGAGGCGCGCAACCTGCCACGCCTCGTGGAGCGTTTGATGGCGCTGGGCATCCCCGGCCTCGAGGTGCTGGTGGTGGACGACGCCTCGCCCGATGGCACGGCCGAGGTGGCGGAGCGTTTGGGCGCCGAGCACGGGGGGCGGGTCCGCGTGCTGCGCCGCGGCGCCAAGCTCGGCATCGGGAGCGCCTACGTGGCAGGCTTCGAGGAGGCGCTGCGCGCCGGCGCCGGCTACGTTATCCAGATGGACGCCGATCTCTCCCATGCGCCGGAGTCGATCCCGGGGATGCTGGAGCGGGCGAGGGAGGCGGACGTGGTGGCGGGATCGCGGTGGGTCCGTGGCGGCGGCGTGGAGGCCGGATGGGGGATCGGCCGGCTCCTCTTGAGCCGGGGCGGCTCGCTCTTCGCGCGGCTGGCGCTGGGGCTGCGCGTCAAGGACGCCACCACGGGCTTCAAGTGCTTCCGGCGGGAGGCGCTGGCGGGGCTCGATCTGAGGGCCGTCAGGAGCCATGGCTTCGCCTTCCAGGTGGAGGTGGCGTGGGCCTGCCAGCGTCGCGGCTATCGTGTCGTCGAGCATCCCATCCGCTTCGCCAAGCGTGGGAGCGGCCGGTCCAAGATGTCGCCTTGGATCGTGGCCGAGGCGCTGTGGCGCGTGGCGGCGATCGGCCTGCGCCGGCGGTAGGGCCGCCCCAGCAGCCGTCCTGTGAAGCTATCCCGAAATGCGGGTCATCAGATTACTGAGGGAAGCATAAGTTTCTAAACCAAGGCTCTGCATGCCGGAGATGGCTCTCTCCCTCCTGTCCCCCTCGAAGGACTCGGGACAAGCTCTCTCCTAAAGGGAGAGGGACGATACCCCCTTCTTCTTTAGGGAAGGGGGACAGGGGGTTAGGTTCCAGACTCCAACTGCACCTTGTTTAGATGTCAATGCTTGTCTCTGTAGGTTTCACCCCCACCCCTTCGGCTTCACCTGTCGCTGACCGCCACCCCTTCGACTTCGCTCAGGGCTCGCTCCGCTCGGCTCAAGCAAGCTCGCGGCTACGGCTCAGGGCTTCGGCTAAGAATAGGGCAGGCGCTCACCCTCCCCCGTCAAGGGGGAGGGAATTTCGGGATGCGTTCATGCCTTCTGACGGCGTCTGGGCCGCAGGCCCCTAACCCGGGACGCTCGGCCGTCGTTCTGCCATCGAGGGCTTGACGCCCGGCCGTGCCGAGGGTAGCGTCATGGCCGAGGCGCCGATTCAACGCATTTTGAAGATTCTTTATAAATTGGCGCCAAAACCCCTTGTAAAATGCGTTTTGACCTTGCATAATGATGGGCAAGAGGCTGGTGTACCCTTTTGGAGGGCCGCTGCATCCGATATAACGATGGTGGCGATGGACCAGTTGCGAATTGGGGCAGACTTGCACACCAGGGGCTTGACGAATTCCGTCGCCAGGCGTAGAATGCGGACTTCGGGAGGATTGTCACAGATGGAAGTGCAACGAACGGACGAGCAGACCCGCCTGCGGCGGGAACGCGCCAAGCAGGCGATCAACGCGGCCATGGAGAGCCGCTGGGCGGACGCTGTGGCGGCCAACCGGCTGGTCCTGGAGAGCGACCCGAACGACGTCGAGGCGTGGAACCGGCTGGGCAAGGCCGAGAGCGAGCTGGGGCACTACGATAGGGCCCGGGAGGCCTTCGCCAAGGCCCTGGCCATCTCGCCCAACAACACCATCGCTAAGAAGAACCTGGAGCGGCTTGGGCTCCTGCGCGCCGGCGCCCGGGGCCGGGCCCAGCACGCCCGCGTGCCGCCCCAGTTCTTTATCGAAGAGACGGGTAAGACGGGTATCATCTCCCTGGTCGAGACGGCTCCCAAAGAGGCGCTGGCCCGGGTCTCGGCGGGGGAGCCGGTGCGTCTCGAGCCGGCGGACCATCGCCTGGTGGTCAAGAACGCCGACGGGGAGGTCCTGGGCACGGTGGAGCCCAAGGTGGGCCTGCGCCTCCTGGGCTTCATGCGCGGCGGGAACAAGTACGCCGCGGCGGTGATCAGCATCGACGCCAACGGGGTCAAGGTCTTCGTCCGGGAGACTCACCAGCACGTGAGCCAGCGCGGGCGCCTCTCCTTCGCGCCCAGGGGGCTGGAGGGCTTCCGCCCCTACGTCTGGAAGGGGGCCTACCACGTCGGCCAGGATGAGGACGAGGATGCTCCTCAGGGCCGCGCCGAGGAGTGGGACGAGACGGGCGACGAGGAGCCGCACGACAGGCGTGGCCCGCGCCGGCCCGTCCACGCGGGCGCCGACGACGAGGACGACTACTAGGCCCCGGTTCACCGCTCGATACGGTAAGCAGCGGGCCGCGCTCCCTGGAGCGCGGCCCGCGCTTTTGGCCGCCGCTCTTCCGTTGCCAGGGAGCGCCGGTGCTATAATCACGCTGCCATGAGCATCGTCACCAAACGGGGCGATCGGGGCCAGACGGGTCTCCTGTACGGCGGCCGCGTCCCCAAGAGCGACCCGCGCGTCGAGGCCTACGGAACGGTGGACGAGGCGGTGGCCGCCCTGGGCCTGGCCCGGGCCCTCTCCCGCTATCCCAGAGTCAAGGAGGCAGTCCTCCAGGTCCAGAAGCGGCTCTTCACCGTCGCCGCTGAGCTCGCCATCGACGTGGCCGAGTACGAGAAGTTCGACCGGCACTTTCAGCGTGTCACCGCCGCGATGGTCGAGGAGTTGGAGCGGGCGATCGAGCAGGTGGAGGCGGAGGTCGCCATGCCGCCCACCTTTATCGTTCCGGGGGCCAGTCCGGGCTCGGCGGCCCTCGATCTGGCGCGAACGATCGTCCGCCGGGCCGAGCGCCGGGTCGTCGCCCTGGCCGCGGAGGGCATGGTGACCAACGGCGAGATCGTCCGCTACCTCAACCGGCTCTCGGACTATGTCTACACCCTGGCGCGCTACGAGAACAAGGATGCCGATCCCGAGGTCCTGGTTGGCCGCCGGGCGTAGGGGCCTGGCGGCAGCGCTCCTGGCCCTGGCCGCCCTCGCCCTCGTCCTGGCCGCGTGCGACTCGCCGGGCGGCGGGCCGGGGACGGGGCAGGGCGTCCGGTTCGTGGCCGAGGACGGGCTGGTGCTGAACGGGCGCATCTATGGAGCGCCGGGCGGGGCGGGCGTCGTCCTGGCGCACATGCTGGACAGCGACCTCTCGGCCTGGGACCGCTTCGCGGAGCATCTGGCCGCCCGGGGCTTTCAGGTGCTGAGCTTCGATTTCCGGGGCCACGGCCGCTCGCCGGGGGAGAAAGAGGTTGGCATCGCCGATGGCGACGTATCGGCGGCGGCCCGGTTCCTGCGCGGCAACCAGCGCCGCAAGCTCTTCCTCGTCGGCGCCAGCATGGGCGGCACCGCCTCTCTCAAGGTCGCGGCCCGGGAGGACGTGCTGGGCGTGGTCAGCCTCTCGGCCCCGGCCTCCATCCGGGGCATGGCGGCCCTGCCCGGCGCCGAGCGGATCGCCGCGCCCAAGCTCTTCATCGCCGCCGAGGGCGATGGCGACGCCGTCCGCGACGCCCGGCGCATGTTCGACGTGGCCAAGGAGCCGAAGCAGATCCAGATACTCCCCGGCGGCGCCCATGGCACGGACCTCCTGAGCGGGGACCGGGGCGACGCCGCCCGTGACCTGATCGTCGGGTTCCTGGAAAAGAACAGGTGAGGCGCCTCGTGGCCCAGCCCAGGATCGCCATCATCAACTACGGCGCCGGGAACCTTCGGAGCGTGGCCAAGGCCTTCGAGTGCATCGGCTACCCCGGCGAGGTGACCACCGACCCGAGGGCCGTCGCCGCGGCGGATGCCGTGGTCCTGCCGGGCGTGGGCGCCGCCCTGGACACCATGACCAACCTCTCGGCCCGGGGCATGGTGGAGGTCATCCACTCGGTGATCGACGCCGGGCGGCCCTTCTTCGGCGTCTGCGTGGGGCTCCAGGTCCTCTTTGAGAGCTCCGAGGAGGACGGCGCCGAGTGCCTGGCCGTGCTCAAGGGCCGCGTGCGCCGCCTGACGACGGGACTCAAGGTCCCCCACATGGGCTGGAACCAGGTGACGCTCCAGCGGGAGCACCCCCTCTTCGCCGGGGTTCCGGACTCCTCGAACTTCTACTTCGTCCACAGCTACTATCCAGAGCCAGCGGACGGGGCTGTCGTCGTCGGGAGCACCGACTACGGAGGGGGCTTCTGCAGCGCGATCGGCAGGGGCGCCCTGGTGGGCACCCAGTTCCACCCGGAGAAGAGCGGGGAGCTGGGGCTGCGGCTCTACCGCAACTTCGTCGAGCGGATCGTCGGCGCCGCGGGCTGAGGCCGGCCCGTCGCCGTGCGCTCCGCCGACCGCTCAAAGGGGTCCCCCGTGGGCTTTGAAGTGATCCCGGCCATCGACCTGCGCGGCGGGCGCTGCGTGCGTCTGCTCCAGGGCGACTTCGCCAGGGAGACGGTGTTCTCGGACGACCCGGTGGCGGTGGCGCGGCGGTGGGAGGCCTGCGGCGCGCCGCGTCTCCACGTGGTGGACCTGGATGGCGCCGCCGGGGGACGGCCCGTCCAGGTGGAGATCGTCCGCGCCATCGCCCGGGCGGTGGCCGTGCCGGTCCAGACGGGCGGCGGGCTCCGGACGATGGAGGCGCTGGCGGATGCGCTCGCCGCCGGAGCCGCCCGCGCGGTGCTGGGGACGGCCGCGGCGGAGGACCCCGGCCTGGTGGCGCGAGCGGTGGAGCGCTACGGCGAGGCCATCGTGGTGGGCGTGGACGCCCGCGAGGGGATGGTGGCGACGCACGGGTGGCTCAAGGCCCAACCGGTCCGCGCCATCGAGCTCATGCGGCGCATGGAGGCCGCGGGCGTCCGGCGCTTCGTCTACACGGACATCTCGCGCGACGGGGCGATGGCGGGCCCGTCCATCGCCGGCGTCGAGGAGGCGGTCCGCGCGACCAAGGCGGCCGTTATCGCGTCGGGGGGCGTCTCGACGCTGGACGACCTGGAGCGCCTGGCGCGCGCGGGCGCCGAGGGGGCCATCGTGGGCCGGGCGATCTACACGGGCGCGATCGACCTGCGGGAGGCGGTGGAGCGCGCCCGCGGCTTCCCGACTCTAGCGTCGGGATGAGGCGCCTGTGGCGCGCCGTGACGATGCCCGGCTCGCCGCCGCTCCTGTCCCATCGCCGGGACGCCTGACATGCTCCTCTCCCTCAGCGAACCGTCCGGGGCGCCGTTCTGGGCCCAGGTCGTCCTCTCCATCGGCGTTGGCGGGCTTCTGGGCCTGGCCGGGGGGATGGTGGGCCTGGTGCTGGGCAACCTCCGGCTGCCGTTGGTCTACTACCTGCTGGGCTCGGCGCCGGGGGCTGCGGGCACCAACATCGGCATCAGCGCCGTGGCGGCGGCGGGCGCCACGTGGCGGCACCTGCGCGAGGGGCTGGTGGACCGGCGCGTCTTCCTGGTCATGGCGCCGTCGGCCGTCCTGGGCGCCTTCGCCGGCGGGTTCTTCAGCGACGAGGTGGCCACGGGCGCGCTCCTGCTCATCTTCGCCATCGCCATCGTCCAGGGCGGCGTGAGCGCGCTCGTCCAGGCGCGGTCGATGATGCGCGAGGGCGATGCGCCGGCCCCGACCCGTCGGGGCGCGCCCCTCACTCGCTGGCGCGTGGCGCAGGAGGCGGCCATCGGCCTCGTCATCGGCGGCCTGGGCGGCCTCGTGGGGCTGATCCTGGGCAGCCTGCGGCTCCCCGCGATGCTGCGCGTGCTCAACATGGAGCCCCGGTCCGCCGTGGGGACGAACATGGCCGTGGGGCTTGTCACCGGCATCGCGGGCGTGGCCGGGCACCTGGCCGGCGGCGAGATCGACTGGCCGGTACTGGGGTTGATGGGCGGCGCGTCGATGGTGGGGAGCTACTATGGAGCGCGTCTCACGGGCCGCCTGAGCCCGCCGGCGCTGCTCACCGCCCTGGGGGTGGTATTATTTGCGGTGGCGGGCGCCATGTTCTGGCAGGCCGCTCAGGAGCTGTGAACGCTCTCCACAGCGCACGCGGAGATTGCTTCGTCCCCCGACGAGTCGGGGGACGAAGCAATGACAGAAAGCCGACGAGCCGGGGTCCTCGCAATGAGAGAAAGCCCATGCTGACCAAGCGCATCATCCCCTGTCTGGACGTGGACCGGGGCCGCGTCGTCAAAGGGGTGCGGTTCCGTGACCATCGGGACGCCGGCGCCCCAGTTGAGCTAGCGGCCTTCTACAACACCCAGGGGGCCGACGAGCTGGTTTTCTATGACATCACCGCCTCAGCGGACCAGCGGGGCACGATGGTGGAGGTGGTGCAACAAGTCTCCGAGCAGGTCTTCATCCCGCTGACCGTCGGCGGCGGCATCCGCACCGTCGAGGACGTCCGGCGGATGCTGGAGGCCGGCGCCGACAAGGTTTCGATCAACACAGCGGCAGTACAGGACCCCAAGCTCATCACCCAGGGCGCCCGCCGCTTCGGGAGCCAGTGCATCGTCGTGGGGATGGACGTCCGGCGCATCGACCACGCACAGACAGTGGAGGGCGTCCCTGCGCACATCGCCCTGGACTCCTCTTCCCGGTGGGAGATCCGGACCCACACGGGCCGGGGCGGGGGTCGCGCAACCGGCATAGACGCGATCAAGTGGGCGCGATACGTCGTGGAATTGGGCGCAGGCGAGATCGTTCTGAACAGCATGGACGCGGATGGCACCAAGCGCGGCTACGACCTGGAGCTGACGCGGGCCGTGTCCGAGGCCGTCTCGGTGCCGGTCGTCGCCAGCGGCGGCGCGGGCGAGATGCGGCACTTCTACGAGGCGCTGGAGGCGGGCAAGGCCGACGCGGTGCTGGCCGCCAGCGTCTTCCACTACGGGACGTTCAAGATCCGGGACGTGAAACGCTACCTGGCGGGCCTGGGCGTGCCGGTGCGGCTGTAGCCGCCCCACGGCTCTCCTGGCGAGTGCGGAGATTGCTTCGTCGCCCGGCATCCATCCTTCGGTCAGCGCAGGGTGGCTACCCGCCGGGACTCCTCGCAATGACGTGCTGGCGGGCCTGGGCGTGCCGGTGCGGCTGGAAGGGGAAGGGAGAGTGCGATTGCTTCGTCACTTCGTTCCTCGCCATGACCGCCCGGCGCTAGCGGATGCCGGTGAGGCCCCATCGCCGGCGGACCCGCTCCTCGAGGATGGCGAAGACGAGGCGGTCCACCAGCAGGCCCAGCGCTACGATGACGACCATGATCGCCATGACCTGCGGGATATCGTTGAGCTGGCGTCCGGCCTCCAGGAGGTGCCCCAGGCCCGCGGTGACGAAGAGGAGCTCCGCCGCCATCAGCGACCGCCAGGCGAAGGACCACCCCAGCTTCATCCCCGTGATCATCGTGGGCAGGGAGGCGGGCAGGACGACGCGCCAGTAGAGGGCGGGGCCCCGGGCGCCCAGGGTGCGCGCCGTCCGATGGTAGAGCGGCGGGATGTTCTTCACCCCGTCGGCCGTCGCCAGGGTGATGGAGAGGAGCGAGCCCATGATGACGACGAAGATGATGGCCGTGTCGTTGAGGCCGATCCAGATGAGGGCCAGGGGCAGCCAGACGATGCTGGGCAGGGCCTGAAGGCCGAGCATGAGGGAGCCCAGGGTGTCCTCGACGAGCCGGAACCGGGCGATGAGGAGGCCCAGCAGGACGCCCGCGGCGAGCGAGCTCCCGTAGCCGATGGCCATGCGGCGCATGGTGTTGCCGACGGCGACGGGGATGCTGTGGTCCTGGAGGCCGTCGCCGACGCGGGCGAAGACGGTGAACGGCGATGGGAAGAGGTACTCGGGCCAGAAGCCGAGGCGCACCACGCCCTCCCAGACGCCGACGAGGGCGGCCAGGAAGAGCGCCATGTGGAGCGCCCGCGCCTCCACGATGCGTCGCAGCGGGGACGCCTGGCCGTTAGCGGGGCTCTCGGCCGCGGGCTCGTGGCGCATGGTGCTCCTCCTCCTCGGCCTTCTCGATCTCCGTCCGGAGCTCCTTGAGCAGCTCGCTGGTGACCCGCACCACCTCGGGCGCGTCGAAGGTCCGGGGCCGGGGCAGGTCGATCTTGATGTCGGCCTTGATGGAGCCGGGCTGGGCCGTCATGAGCACCACCCGGTCGGCCAGGATCACCGCCTCACGGATATTGTGGGTGATGAACAGGACTGTCTTCTTGACGGCGATGATCAGCGTCTGCACCTGGTCGTAAAGAAAGTCGCGGGTCATGGCGTCCAGGGCGGCGAAGGGCTCGTCCATGAGGAGGACGCTGGGGTTCATGCAGAGGGCCCGGGCGAGCTGCGCCCGCTGCTTCATGCCGCCCGAGAGCTCGTGGACGTAGAAGTCCTCGAACTCGTCCAGGCTCGTCAGCCGCAGGTAGAACCGGCTGGTCACGTCCCGCTCGATCCTAGGCTTGCCGAGCATCTCCATGCCGAACTCGACATTCTTCTTCACGGTCATCCAGGGGAAGAGGGCGTTCTCCTGGAAGACGACGGTCCGGTCGGGCCCCGGCCCCGTGATGGGGCGCCCGTCCACGTAGACCGCTCCGGCGTCCGGCTTGACCAGGCCCGCGGCGATATTGAGGAGCGTCGTCTTGCCGCAGCCGGAGGGGCCCACGAGGCAGACGAACTCGCCTGGGGCGATGCCGAGGGTGAACTTCTCGACGGCGTGGGTCCAGCCGCCGCGGCTGGAGAAGCGCTTGCCGACGCCATCGAGGTAGAGCTTGTAGCCGGAGGCGTCATGGTTGACCGGGTCTGGGCGGTCCTGGCGGAAGGACGGCATCCTCATGGGCGCGCTCCCTCCGCCCGGCCGGCGACTCGCGGGGCGCCCTCCAGCGGCGCGCGAACGAAGAGGCCCCCCAGGTCCGGGCGGCGCTGGCCCAGATAGCCCACCTCGTAGGCCAGCGCGGCGGCGCCGAGGACGGCCTCCTCGGGGATGGCGCTCTCGAAGTCGATGGCGGCCCAGGCCTGGGCGAGGACCCGGTCCGGCAGGCCCTTGCCGAGGACCCGAGCCATCTCTTGATTGAAGAGCGCCTGCGCCTCTTGGGGGTTCGCGCGGAGCCAGCGGGTGCTCTGCACGTGGCCCTGGAGCCAGCGCGCCACCAGGTCCGGATGGTCGCGCAGGAACCCGGTGCGGACGGCCACCACCGTGGCGGCGAACTGGCCGTCGGGCCACAGCTCCCGCTCGTCGATGAAGAGCCGCCCGCCGGCCTCGAGGATCAGCCGGGTGGCCCAGGGCTCGGGTACCCAGGCGCCATCGATCTCGCCCTGGGAGAAGAGCGTCAGGATGTCCGGGTTCTTCATGGGGATGACCTGGACGGTCCCGCCGGCGTCCTTGGGTTTCAGGCCGTGGAGCCGCAGATAGCTTCGCAGGGAGACGTCCTGGGTGTTGCCGATGCCCGGCGTCGCGATCCGCTTGCCCTTGAGGTCCGCGACCGTCCGGATACCCGAGCGTTCCGTCACCACGAACGAGGCGCCGCCGCTGGCGGCCCCCGCCACGATGCGGAGCGCCTCGCCCTGGGACCGCACGTAGCCGTTGATGGCGGGGTTGGGGCCCACGTAGGCGATGTCGATCTCGCCGGCGAAGAGGCCCTCGATAACTTCGGGCCCGGCGTTGAGCACCCGCGGCTTGACCGTCACGCCCGGCCCCAGGGCCTCCTGGAACGTCCCGCGGGCCAGGCCGGTCATCGGGGTGGCGTGGGCGATGTTTGGAAAGTAGGCCACGCGGACGGTGGGCGCGCCGGAGCCGCCGCAGGCGCCCGCCACGAAGGCCGGGGCCAGGGCCAGCCAGACGATGTGTTTGCTCACGCTTCTGCGCACGCCGCCGCTCCTGTACGACACGAAATAGGCAAGGCAAATACGGCCAACGAGGGTAGTCAGGGTGCTCCTGTTAGGCCTCGGAGGCGTCCGCCACAGGCGGACGAAGACCTATCAGGAGCAGATACAGACGCACATGGGCCGGCAGCTGGAAGACACAGCAAGACCGCCCCGACGAGTCGGGGCAGCCGGTGCGGGGGACGGGGCGATGTCCTTATCGTGCGTCATGGCGAGCTAGAGAGAATGCTAGCCTGGAAGGGAAGGCCTGTCAAATCAACAGAAGCAGGAGAAGGGGACGGGCGGCCCCTTCGGCTGACCGCCACCCCTTCGGCTTCGCTCAGGGCTCGCTCCGCTCGGCTCAAGCAAGCTCGCGGCTTCGGCTCAGGGCGCGGCTTCGGCTCAGGGCAGGCTCCGGGGGCCGCCCCTGCGGTAAGGGCGGGCCGCCACCGGTCAGCGGCGCTTGGTGGGTCTGGCGGGCTTGGCGCGCGGCTCGCCGGGCGGGCGGCGGGCGAAGGACGAGGCCAGGGCACCCAGCGCGGCGATGGCGCCCCCGCCGGCGAGGGTGAGGTAGAGCCCGGGCCCGGCGCCGTATTCGATGCCGCCGCGGGACTGCTCGCGCAGCTTGGAGGCGATGCGCTCCACGTCCAGGATGCCGATGAGGGCGATGAGCGCGATGAGGGCGCCGATGGCGAGCAGGATGAGCCCCTGGCGCAGCTCCTGCCCCTTCCGGCGGCGGCGCCAGGCCAGCACGCCAACGGCGACCAGGGCGAGCGGCAGCGTGACCACGCCGTCGCTCTCGATGCCCGGCTGGGTGACGGTGGGGATGGCCGGGGCTGTCGCCTTGGCCCAGGTCAGGAAGGCCCCGCCGATCACCAGCAGCGCCGCGACCACACCCGCCGCGGTGAAGGTCCTGGGGTTAGCCAGCATCGCGCCTCCATCCCTTTGTCCGCGTACCGCTAATAGACCACCTGGGCCGATTGCAGGCGCCGCAGCTCCTCCTCGGGAACTCCCAGAAGGTCCTGGAAGACCCAGGCGTTCTCCTGGCCCAGGAGCGGCGCGGCCCGGCGGATGCGGCCCGGCGTCCCGCTGAGCTTCCAGTGGATGCCATACACCGTCTCCGTCCCGAAGGGGTGGTGGAGCTCGACGAGGCCCTCGCGCTCCAGGAAATGCGGGTCGTTGAACAGCTCCTGGTTGGACATGGAGGGGAAGGCGGCGACGCCGGCGCTCTGGAGGAGCCGCGTCACCTCCATGTTGTCGCGCGGGGCCGTCCACTGGGCGATGCGCCGGTCCAGCTCGTCCTGGTTGCGGAGGCGGCGGAAGGCGTCGGCGAAGGGGGGCTCGAAGGCCCACGCGGGGTTGCCCATGGCCCGGCGGAGGGCGAGCCACTCCTCCTGCGTCTTGACGGCGATGGCGACCCACCGGTCCTGGCCTCGGGCCGGGTAGACGTTGTGAGGCGCCCAGGCCGGGTCGCGATTGCCGCGCGTGCCCTCGATGCGCCGGTTCATCTGCCAGTCCAGCAGCGGTCCCCCGATGGTGCAGGTGGTGGCCTCCCACTGGGAGAGGTCGATGTACTGGCCGCGGCCCGTCCGCTGGCGGTGGCGCAGCGCCACCAGGATGGCGTAGAGGCCGAGGATCCCGTTGAACGGGTCGGGCAGGGCCATGCCCGCGGGGATGGGCCGGTTATCGTAGTAGCCCTGGAGCGAGTCGAGGCCGGTGAGGCTGCCGAGGGACGAGCCGAAGGTGCTGATGCTGCGCAGGGGCCCGTCCTGGCCCGCCGCCGAGAGGGAGGCCATGATGATGTCGGGCCGGATCTGGCGCAGGTCGCGGTAGCTCAGGCCCCACCGCTCCATGGTGCCGGGGCGGTAGTTCTCGATGACGACGTCGCAGGTCTCGATGAAGCGCCGCGTGAGCGCCACGGCCTCGGGCTTGGAGAGGTCGAGGGTGATGCTCATGGCGCTCCGCTGGATGTTGTGGAAGTTGAAGGTCTGGGCCGGGACGTTCTTGAGGGAGATGCCGGACTCGATGCGGACCACCTGGGCGCCCATGTCGGCCATGAGGTGGCCCAGGACGGGCGCGGCCCAGATCCAGCCGAGGTTGGCGACGCGGATGCCCTCCAGGGGGAGGGGGCGGCGGGCGCTGTTGGCGGGCGGGATGGTGGTCATTCAGATCACCTGGCTCCGGCGCAGGGCCGCCAGCTCGGCGGGGCCCACCCCAAGGCGCTGGCAGTAGACCTCGGCGTTGTGCTGGCCCAGCCGGGGCGCCGCGCTGTGGAGCCGCCACCCCGCCTCGGAGAAGCGGTAGGGGGCGCCGGGCGCCTCGCAGGCCGGGCCCTCGGGCATGGGGAGCGGCTCGAAGAACCGGCGGGCCCGCAGGTGCCTGTTCTCGAAGACCTCGCGCACGTCGTAGACGGCGGTATTGGGCGCGCGATGCTCCTGGCTGCGCCGGAAGACCTCCTCCTTGGGCTGGTCCTTCAGCCAGTCGAGGATCAGGTCCAGGAGCTCCTGGGTGTGCTGGGCGCGGCCCTCGCGGGTCGCGAAGAGGGGGTCGCGGGTCCACTCGGGGCGGCCCATGGCCTCGACGAAGCCCTCCCACATGTGGTCGTCCGGGGTGAAGATGAAGACGTAGCCGTCCTTGCAGGGGAGGACGCCGTAGTAGCTCCCCGTCCAGACGTAGCCGGTGCGGTTGACCAGCAGCCCGTGATCGCGGTAGGGGCCGATGTTGTTGTAGGCGACGAACATGGTGGCCAGGGCCTCGATGGGGGAGACGTCGGCGAGCTGGCCGCACCCCGGCAGGCCCCGACATGTCGGGGCACGATCGCGGGCGGTCAGGGCGAGGAGCGTGGCCGCGGCGGCGTTGACGGCGCCCCAGTGGTCGGCGTGGTACCAGGCGGCGCGGATGGGCTCCCGGTCCGGATAGCCGATCTGGCGGTGGCTGGCGCCGGAGGCGTGGCAGGCGACCATGTCGTTGGCCTTGTAGCGGGCGTAGGGCCCCGTGAGGCCAAAGGGCGTGACGCAGGTGACGACGAGGCTCGGGTTGACGCCGCGCAGCGTCTGGTGGCCGAGGCCGAGGTCGCCGAGGGGGCGCGACGGGTCGCCGTCCAGGACGGCGTCGGCGGAGGCGGCCAGGCGCAGGAAGAGGGCGCGGCCCGTCGGGCAACGCAGGTTGAGGGTGGCGCCGAGCTTGTTGGTGTTGAGGTAGGCGTAGAGGCCGCTGCGCTCGGACGATGGCACGTCGCCGGGGAAGGGGCCAAAGTCGCGGGCGCTGTCCGGGGCCGCCGGGTCCTCGATCTTGATGACCTCGGCCCCGAGGCCAGCGAGGAGCTTGCCGGCGTAGGGGACGCTGATGAAGTCGCCCACCTCGAGGACGCGCAGGCCGGAGAGGGGGCCTTCGCTCATGGCCGGGCCGCTCCCGGGCACGGCGGCGCTCCGCCCCGTCCCGGGCGGATCAGCCCCTGCCCGCGGGCCGGAACTTGGGGACGATGACGCCCTCGCCGGCCTCCTCGAAGACGGCCTCGACGGGCATGCCGATCTTGATCTCGCCCCGCCGCACGCCCACGAGGTTCGTCTCCATCAGGGGCCCCTCCTGGAGCTTGACGACGGTGAGGTTGTAGGGGACCTCGTTGGCGAAGCCCTCGTGGTAGACGTAGTGCATGTAGGCGAAGGTGTAGACCTCGCCCCTGCCGCTGGCCGGCGTCCAGGCCAGGTCGGTGGAGAGGCAGGCGTCGCAGACGGTCCGGACGGGCAGGTGCCAGGCGCCGCAGGCCTTGCAGCGCTGGAGCATGAGCTGCCGCCGCTGGGCCCCCTCGAAGAAGGGGGCCGAGGCGGCGTCGGGGACGGGCGCGGGGCGGCGGGCCGGCTGGGTGGTCACGACCTGAGCCCTAACCCCCTGTGTCCCTGTTCCCTGCGAGGGAAGGGAGACGCAGGGGTGGGGGATCGCTGCTGCTGGCGTGCAAGGGACTCCTCACGGAGCTTGGAATGGCATTTCGCGGCTAGGAGGAGAGGGGGCTCAGGATGACGGAGGCGTGGTGCTGGAACCAGCCGCCGTTGCCCGTGACGAGGACGAAGTTGTGGTCCTTGCACTGGCGCTGGCCGGCGGTGCCGCGAGCCTGGAGGACGCCCTCGGAGAGGGGGGTGTGACCGCGCATGTAGTAGCCGGAGAGCTCGCCGCCGCCGGTGTTGGTGGGCAGCTTGCCGCCGGGACCCAGGACGCCGCTGGCGACGAAGGGTCCGCCCTCGCCCTTCTCGCAGAAGCCGTAGTCCTCCAGGGTGTCCAGCACCGTGATGGTGTAGCAGTCGTAGATCTCGGCCACGTCGATGTCCTGGACGGTGATGCCCGCCATGCCGAAGGCCTTGGCCTTGGCCCGAGGCGCCGGGGACTCCAGGTAGTCGCCGGGCATGGCGCGCGTCGTGTCGCCGCGGTGGGCCTGGGCGACGCCCCAGACGTAGGCGGGCGGCTGGCGCAGGGCGCGGGCGCGCTCGGCCGTGGTGACGATGACGGCGACGCCGCCGTTGGAGACGAGGCAGCAGTCCAGGAGGTGCAGCGGCTCGACGACGAAGCGCGAGGCCTGGTGGTCCTCGACGGTGATGGGGGTCTTCATCTGGGCCAGGGGGTTCATGGCGGCCCACTGGCGCTGGGCGACGGCGATGGCCCCCAGCTGCTCGCTGGTGGTGCCGTAGGTGTGGAAGTGGCGCTGGGCGGCCAAGGCGTACCAGGTGTTGGCGCCGTAGAAGCCGTAGTGGAGCTTGAGGCTGGTCATGCCGGGCGGCATCATGGCGCGCCGGGCGGCGCCGAAGGATGCGCCCGCCGGCCTCTTGGAGTCCTGGAGCGGCGCATCGGCGAAGACGCAGGCGACGTAGTTGGCCAGCCCGTGGGCGACGGCGGTGGCGGCGTACTGGACCATGGCGCCGGCCGAGGCGCCCATGGTATCGACGTAGGAGAACATGCTGAGGTTGCGCAGGCCCATGAAGTTCTGGAGGACTACCTGCTGGTCGAAGGAGGAGGAGCCGCCGGTGGCGTTGCCGGTGTAGATGAGGAGGCCATCCAGCTCATCCTTGGGGAGGCCGGCGTCCTGGAGGGCGAGGCGGACGGACTCGATGGCGAACTGGTAGGCGGACTTTCCGTAGACCTTGCCCTGGTCCGTGATGCCGATGCCGCAGATGGCGGCCTTGGCCTTGAGGCTTTCCATGGGTGCTCCTTGCGCGGGCGGACGCGCTGTTCAGCGGCCGCCCGCCCGATGCCTGCCAAGCGGCGACACCGTAGCATGGTTCAGAAGGGGGTGTCAAGGAAAGTAAAGCTGTTTGCCGTATGCTCGATGGGAAGGTAACTTCATTACAATGTAGCGCATTGGGGGCGGTGAGCCATGCCTGTCGTGCGAGTTTCCGACAAGAACTTCAAACGCGTGAAGCGGTTTGCGGAACCGCTGGAAGACTCGTTTGATGATGCGCTGACCAAGGCGCTGGACTTGACCAGCGGTCGCGCAGGGAAGCGAAAGGGCCGTATTCGCTATGACGAGACGGGCACTCTGACAATAGACCAAGTCATTGCCCGGCTCCGCCGTTTGAAGTTGCGCACGCCAGACGAGGCTACCGCTTGGATCCGGGAGGAACGGGATATGGTCTCTTCGCCGGCTGACAAGACGGGAGGCCTGCTCAGCAGGGGGTTGGCGAGCGTTCCGACGTAGTGGATGGACGCCAGTCGTCTGTTTGGGGGTTGCAAAAGTAGTTGACGGCCATGAGGGAGAAGGCTATCATCGGCGGCAACTGGGACCGAGGCCGAGAACCCCTCCCTCGGAAGTTGAAATGGGAAATTCCGGCTAACCTCGCTCGCCTCAACCCGCGTAGGCCGTTAACCAACACAGGGTAATGATTGGCGTTACGTTGCACCAAGGGGAGATGGAAGTATTCCCCACTCGTTCAAGATATGGCCGATCTGGTCCGGGCCAACAAACACCTTCGGAATAACTGCGTCGATCTTTCCCTCTCGAGCTGCTTCTGCAAATGCCTCCTTCGGATAAGCAGAAACCAACACGATTACGAGGTCAGGCCGCTGCTGTTTCATCCGTCTGGCTGTCTCGACTCCGTGCATACCTGGCAGCTGAAAGTCCATGATCACCACAGCGGGAGACACTTTGGCAAGCCAGGAGAGAGCCTCTTCTCCGGATACCGCCTCCGAGATGTCGGATATGCCCAGCCGGAGCAAAGTCAGGGCCACTGCCTCCCGATAGTCGCTCGCGTCATCGACGATCATAACTCGGAGGTCCGCCGCAGCGATGCTGTGGTCCACGTATCCTTTCATACCTCGCCTCCTACTCCGATTTCCTAGAACAATCTGCTCCTCACCAAGAAGCGAGCGGACCCGAGATGTGCTCGGACTTTTGCCGCTTCCACCCCTTCAGTCTCCGGCGCCGCTAGGAACCAAGTATCAGTAAACCTCGAAGTATTCCTCTACGCATCCACCTGGAGTCCTTCTAGCGTAAGAAAATGATACTATTGGCGGTGGCATCCCGGCCCCCCCCCCCAAAAAATGGTCCCTTCGTTTGGCGTCGCCAGGAGGCGGTAGTGGCTAGTCCCGGATTTCCCATATCAAAGTCCACCTATCGGCGGATTCCTCACAGTAGAATATCTTGAAAAGCCCCTGGTATAGCTTCGGTCGAGGGGGCTCGTCCCGATGGAATCGGGGTGACCCTTCGCGTTGCTCAGGGCAGGCTCCGCAATCTTCTGGAGATTGCCGAGCCCCGACTTTGTCGGGGCTCGCAATGACGGTGGCCTCCTTGCGCTTCGCCTTGGACTTACGAGACGGAGCGCTAAGCAACAGCTGCCCTATCCTGGCTCTTCCAGTAGTCAACTGGGATGTTCGTACCCTATGTCAATTTCGGGCCCATACTCGATCGCTAATTCGCCAGTTGCAGCTCTGCAGCTCATGGGGCTTCGATATCACGTTAGCTGGCGGCGAACGCTATGGGCGCCGAGCTCGTCACCTTCGACGAGCGGCTGGCTTCCGTCGCGCGGCGGCCTTCCCGGCGCCGTTCCCCTTCGCTGCCTGCCGGAAGTCGTAGGTCTCCACGCCCGGCTTGTACCGCTTCTCCACGAAGGCCTGGAGCCCCTCCTGCGGCGTGCCGCCCCGCGGCGGGCGGGAGTGGCTCTGGAAGATAGACATGGCCGTCTCGTACTCGATGCCCAGGAACCGGTCGGCGATCGCTTTCGAGCCGTAGCTGGCCCGCTTGCAGAACTCGAGAGCCTGCCAGGGGTGCGTGGCCAGGAGCTGGGCCACCTCCTTCGCCTCGGCCAGCACGCGGTGGTGCGGCACGACCTTGTTCACCAGGCCGGTCCGCCACGCCTCCTGGGCGTCGATGGGCTTGCCGGTCATGATGAGCCACATGGCGTTCTTGAGCGACATCATGTCGAGGGCCGCGCGCATGGCGCCCCCGCCGGGGATGCTCCCGAAGTTGATCTCCGAGAGGCCGAAGATGGCCTTCTCGGACGCGATGGCGAGATCGCACGAGTCCAGCACGCAGAAGCCGCCCCCGACGCAGTAGCCGTTGACGGCGGCGATGGTGGGCTGGGGCAGGCGGCGGATCTTGGCCCACCAGTCCATCATGCTCTCGTTGGGGTTGTAGAGGTCCCAGGCGTGGGTCCGGTACTCGATGAAGTGGCGGAGGCTCATGCCGGCGCAGAAGGAGACGTCGCCGGCGCCGGTGATGATGACCACTCGGACCGATCGGTCGCCGTGGAGCCGGTCCAGGGCCTTGTTCATATCCTTGGAGAGCTGGGGCGTGATGCAGTTCCGCATCTCCGGGTTGTTCAGGGTGACGACGGCGATGCCCTGGTTGTCGACAGCGACCTTGACCTTTTCCAGGGCGAAGGCGGTTTTGGCCACGGCTGTGCTCCTCTGCGGCGCCTCGGTCAGCGCAGCGCCGGGGCGATCTCCTTGGCGATGGTCTCCACGTCGCGCAGGTAGCCGGGGAGCCCCGGCGCCTCGGGGCGCGGGCCCAGGCAGACGTTCTGGATACCGAGCCGCGTGAACTCGCGCAGCGTCTCGACGCACTGTCGGACGTTGCCGGTGATGGGGTGCTCGCCTTCGTTGGCCGTCGCGGGCCGGGCGGTGAGCCGGAGCTGCGAGCGGATGGAAAGGACGAGCTCGCTCATGGGCCGGCGGGCCTCGGCGCAGACCCGGCGGAACTGCTCCACGTGCGCCTTGAGCTCGTCCAGCGTGAGGTCGATCATGTGGAGGCCGTCGCCGAGCTTGGCGGCGCGGCGCATGGCGGCCGGCGTCTGCCCGCCGATCCAGATGGGGATGGAGCGGCGCGCGGGCTTGGGGAAGAGGTCCAGGCCGTCGATCGTGTAGAACCGCCCCTCGAACTTGGGCTGGTCCTTCGACCAGACCTCGCGGAGGTAACGGATCTGCTCATCGGTGACGGCGCCCCGGTGGTGGAAGGACGCGCCGGCGGCCTCGAACTCCTCGGGGATCCAGCCGGCGCCGACGCCGAGGATCACGCGCCCGTTCGAGAGCACGTCGATGGTCGAGAGGAGCTTGGCGGCCA
>CAZKTO010000051.1:0-22477 GCA_964555685.1 uncultured Dehalococcoidia bacterium | reverse complement strand
GCACGCGTTGCACGGCCTCGGCCGGACGCCCGACGCGATCGCGGACGCGCGACGAGCGGTCGTCGTCGCCCGCGGCACGGCCGATCCGGCATTGCTCCTGCTGGCGTTCGACGCGCTGCTGGGGCTTGATGGCGACGACGCGTTGTCCGCCGAAGCCCGTGCGCTCGACGTTCGGATTTCATCTGCACTGCCCGATGAGACAATCCGGCAGCGCTTCACTGAGTCGGAAGTCGTGCAACGCGTGCGAGGTTTCTAGCGGAAGGCCGCGCGTTTCGACGGGCGCGTGCTTTTGAGACATGGTATCGTGGCACCCTTTTTCACACGGGAGGAAGCCATGGTCCTGACCACATCCGAACTGATTGCATCGCTCCACCACGAAGTCCACATCCTGCTGCACCTGGCGAGCAAGGTGGATCAACGAAAGATCGAAGCGGTGCTCCCGCGACTTGCGAGAGCGGCCCAAGACGCCCTTGAGCGCAGCCCTTCCCGCCAACAGGAGTCCGGCTAGCCAGTAGGGCAATCGCACCAATGCACGCCGTGGGGAGCATGCTTCACCAGAGAGTTCGGCGAGCGGGGGAACGTTCATGACACGGGCTCTGAGAGCGATCGATTCGGATGGCCATATCTTGGAGCCACCCGATCTTTGGACTCGGTACATGGAGCCTGGCTATCGCGACCGTGCCCCCCGATTCATCGTGGAGCCCGATGGCAAAGAACGAGTGGTCGTAGAAGGCTTCGAAAAGGTCAACGAGCGTGGGTTCGGCGGTTTGGGGGCTTATGGTCAGAAGACGACGAACCAATTACGACCCTATGTGTCGGGCAGGAGGGGAGGCTTTGATCCGCATGCCCGCATCCACGACATGGACCAAGAAGCGATTGATGCTGCATTCCTTTACCCAACACTGGGACTGTTTTTTGGCGGACTAAAGGACCCTAACCTCTCCGCTGCCATTTGCCGTGCCTATAACCGGTGGCTGATCGACTACTGCAAGCCATACCCCGATCGACTCTTCGGTATAGCGATGCTTCCCATGCAGTCCGTGGAGCTGGCTATAGACGAGATGAAGTATGCCCGCGAAGTTTTGGGCATGCATGGCGGTTTCCTCCGCCCCAACCCTTACCAGGGCCGCACGCTCCATCATCCGGACTACGACCGGTTCTGGGCACAGGCGCAGGACTTAGACTTCTCTATTGGGCTTCATGGCGGAGTAGAGAGCGGCGGCATGCCCGCCGTGGGCGTCGATCGCTTCGAAGGTCGAGTCGCGAAGCACGTCGCGGCCCACACGATGGAGATGATGCTGGCCTCCCTCAGCGTGATCATGTGTGGTGTATGTGAGCGCTTCCCTGCGTTGCGCTTCGGCTTTTTGGAGTCAGGTGGCGGGTGGATCGCTGGATGGCTGGACCGGATGGATCGGCATTTCGATGACACAGAGCGGGCTGATGTCTTGCGCGACAAGAACGATTTTAAGCTCAGCATGCGCCCGAGCGAGTATTTCAGACGGCAATGTTGGATTTCGTTTGAGCCAGTGGAAGGGTGTCTGTCCTACTTGGCAGACTATATCGGCCCGGAGAAAATCCTGTGGGCGACGGACTACCCACACGGCGACGGCTTCCCTGGAGCGCCGGAGCTCATACTCAAACGCCCCGAGCTCTCCGAGGAGACCAAACGGAAGATCCTGGCCGAGGGAGCGATCCGGTTTTACAAACTCGTCTAGCTACCACTTGCCGCCGCCAGCACAGGACGTCCCTTTTGGCGGGGAAAAGCACGGGTCGCCGCGTCACGAGCTACCTAACCTATGGTCGCGTCAGTCTGTCAGCCTCGAGACGAGACGCCCGCAGGAGGTCCGTATGACGGGGCGTCTCCAGGACCACGTGGCCATTGTGACCGGCGCTGGCCGGGGGTTGGGCCGAGCAATCGCACGCCAGTTGGCCCAAGAGGGTGCCAGCATCGTCGTGAACGACCTCGGCGTGGACATGGATGGTTCGAAGCCATCGCACGAGGCAGCGGACCAGGTTGTGTCCGAGATAGTGGCGCAAGGTGGCAGAGCAGTCGCTAGTTACGATGATGTGTCCGATTTCCAGGCAGCCAAGCGCTTGGTCAATTCCGCGCTGGACACGTTCGGGAAGCTGGACATCCTCGTGAACAACGCGGGCATCGTGCGCGAACGCTGGCTGCACGAGATGGATGAGGACGACTGGGACCGTGTCGTAGCGGTGCATTTGAAGGGCACATTCAACTGTATGCGTCACGCGTCCGCCGCAATGCGAGCGCAAAGGTACGGCCGGATCGTCAACATCGCGTCGCCGGTGGGTGTCTTACCGGGCGGGGCGACTCGCCTCGCCAACTACGCCGCCGCCAAAGGCGGCGTGTATGGCCTGACGATCGTTGCCGTGAACGAACTGGAGCCCTTCGGCATCACCGCCAACATCGTCCTGCCACGCGGTGCGGACAGCCGGGTCTTGCGCCATTCGCTGGAGACTGCCAAGGCCGCCGACGCTGCGAAGCCGCGACCGCAAGGAACGGGACCGCCGGTGTGGCAGACCATCCGCGTAAACCCACCGGAGAGTATTTCGCCCCTGGTGGCCTATCTTTGCACTGCTGAGGCCAAGTTCATCAACGGCCAAATCTTTTTCGCCTACGGCAACACCTATACCTGGTGCCGGCCAGTGACTGCCGAGCAACAGATCGACAAGCAGAAGGAACAGTGGACGGTAGAGGAGTTGATAGAGGCGGTGCCACAGACCCTGCTTCAGGGCGTGGTCAAGCCCGCTCCGAAAACCAAGTGAGTCCATCGAATAGGCCCGAATAGGTGTGGGCGTCGAACAACGAAGCCGCGCCGCCGGAAACATCAGCAATAGCAAAGGAGTAGTAATGAAGCCACGACCAGCCCCCTGGGAACCCCTTTCCCCCCATATGACGAAGATGAGCAAGCAGATCCTGTTTGGCGAGGTGTGGGAGCGCAAAGAGCTGTCCAAGCGCGACCGGAGCCTGGTCACCGTGGCGGCTCTTACCGCAATGAGCCGGCCAGCGCTGCGAGGCCATATCGAGCGGGCGCTGGAGAATGGAGTAACCCGGCAAGAGATTATCGAGACGATGGAGCACCTGGCTTTTTATTGTGGCTGGCCCACGGCAGCGATCGGGTTCCAGTACGCAGGCGAGGTGTTTACGGAGCTGGACAAAGAGGAGAAGGAAAAGAAGAAATAGCACCGGCTTTTGTCACGTACACAGCCTTGAAAGTCACGCCTCGTTGGAGGCGAATGTAACACGACGATGATCGCCTGGGAAAGTCCTAGGCCCAGCGCGTCGCATAGGAGGAACTGATGTTGAAACGAGCCCTTCGCAGCTCCGGCGCTTTACTCTCGGTGATCATAGTGGTGGTACTGCTGGTCAGCGCCTGCGGCGGCAGCGATGAGCCTGCTGCGACGCCCACAAGTCCCTCGGCGCCCTCGCCCACTGCAACTGCTTCCACCCAGCCAAGCCCCACGTCGACGGCAACCGTGGCGTCACCTGTCGCGCCCACCGCCCAGCCCAGCCCCACGCCGACACCGAGGCCAACCCCCGTCCCTTCCACACCGACGCCGTCCCGCCCGCAGCCCAAGTACGGCGGGACGCTCACCATGCGGGTCACCGGCCTGTCCTCCATAGATTGGGACAGCAACACGGCTACGGGTCGCTTTGCGGTGATCCACGTCCAGAATGTCCTGAACAATCTGACCTTCTTGAACGCCGTAGACGGCTCCACCCTGGAACCAGACCTGGCGGAGAAGTGGACCATCTCCAACGACGCCACTGTAATCACCTATAACCTGCGCCGGGACGTAAAGTGGCACGACGGGAACCCCTTCAACGCCCGGGATGTCTTGTTTACTGTGAATCGTGCCCGGAATCCGACCGACCTTGCGGCTATCGTTCATGTGGAGCGCCTGCGTGGCATCAAAACGGTTGAGGCACCAGACGACTTCACGATCCGGATCACCCTTGCTCAGCCAAGCGTTTCGTTCCTGACGACGATGTCCAGCCCGAACCTGCTCGTCTATCCCGCCCACATCCCCGACATCGCTGGGACTTGGAAGCCCAATCCGGTGGGTACAGGGCCCTTCAAATTCAAGTCCCTCATCAGAGACGTCTCTTCCGAGGTTGTGCGCAACCCCAGTTACTTCAAGAAGGACCAGGCGGGACGCCAGCTGCCATACCTTGACGGAGTGAGGCACTTTTTCATTGTGGATCAAGCCCTGGCGTTCGCCGCATTCCGTTCCGGCAGGGTGGACTGCGCCTGCGGGTACAGCAGCGATATCTTGGACAACCAGAAAGAAGCTGCGGCCCAAAGCATTCCGGGAGTCAAGTTCGGCACGGGAAGCACTCCCAACACCATGTACTTCAGCTCCCGGCCGCCCTGGAACAACCAAAAGGTACGGCAAGCGGTCCACATCGGGCTTGACCGGAAAGTGCTGCGAGATATCGTTCGAGGCGGAACGGCCAGCTATCCCCCGACCTACCTGCTCCCCCGGGAGCGCGGGGGCAAATTCAGTCTTTCCGCTCAAGAGCTATTGAACATCCCTGGCTTCCGAGAACCGAAGGAGCAGGACTTTGCTCTTGCAAGGAGGCTTTTCCAGGAGGCAGGCGTAGACCCGGCGACGATCACCATCAGCATCCCCGTGGTGGCGAGTATCCAGGACTTCGGGGAGGCTGCGGCCTCGCTCCTGCTCAAGATCGGTGTGAAGGCGACCGTCCGCCCTCTGGGCGGGAGCGCCGACCTGATCTCTGTCCGTCTGCGAGGCGATTTCGATCTTGCCTTCACTGGAGGGGGCGGCTCGCTGGATGATCCCGCCGATCAGATTACCCCATCCGTTGTCACTGGCGGGGTAACCAATTTCGGGAAGTTCTCCAATCCTAAGGTCGACCAGTTGCTCGCGGCCCAAGAGCGCGAAATTGACCTCGTGAAGCGGCAACAACTCATCGCGGACCTCCAACGGGAACTGCTGGACTGGGCGGTTTTCGTGCCCATGAACGACATCGCCGGCCTCTTTGCCGCAGCGCCCTACGTCGAAGGGTTCGTCCTCAACCGAGCTTTCAGCGTCTCCGTGGCGCATCGGGTGGAGGAGGTCTGGTTCAACAAGTAAGCCCTGTGCCCGCTGTCTATCGGCACCGTCGCATCCGCGCCAGTGGGGACTTCATCGTAACGAACGGCGCCGAACGCCCAGGGGGTGCTGTCACCGGCCGACCCTTCACCGTTCAACGGCTTGGTGCCAACGCACTCAAGCTGTTGAACGGTGAAGGGAAACCTCAGGTACGCGCACACAGGCTGGAACCGCCGGCGATTCGGAAGGAGCGGACTATGCATATCTTGTACTTCACCGAGCAGCCCATGTCGGCCTATCCCCAGGAGGAGGCGGACAAGTTTGGGTACACCGCCCTCCTCTTCTCGAACAGGTTCTTCGATGCGGTGGAAGGGAGCCGGCTCTATCAGGAGAGGCTTGAGGAGTACCTCTACGCGGAAGAGATGGGCGTCGATGGCATCATGCTCAATGAGCATCACAATGCGCCCTTCTGCATGTCGGCAAAGATCAACATCATCGCCGCCATGCTCGCTGCCACAACCAAACGGGTGAAGCTGGTCCTCCTCGGGAACCCGTTGCCCCTTGCTGAGAATCCAGTCCGGCTAGCCGAGGAGTTGGCCATGATCGATATGGTCTCAAAAGGGCGTCTCGTCTCAGGCTTCATTCGCGGAGGCGGTACCGAAGCGCTGGCCACGAACACGAACCCCGCGTACAACCGGGAACGGTTCGAGGAGGCGCATGACCTGATCATCAAAACGTGGACCCAGCCTGGGCCGTGGCGATGGGAGGGCGACCACTACCAGCTCCGGGTCGTGAACCCCTGGGTGCTGCCGCTGCAAAAGCCCCATCCGCGCATATGGATTCCAGGGGCCGTTAGCCCCGAGACGATCATCTGGGCAGCGGAGCACCGCTACCCCTACATCTGCTTGAATACTCCCGTTGGGCCAACACGAGAGACCTGGAAGATCTACGACGAGGCCGCCGAGCGCGTTGGCTACAAGGCAGGCTCCGAGCAGCGCGGCTACCTCATTCGCTGCCATGTGGCGGAAACCGAAGAGAAGGCGATCGAGAATGCACGCCATTTCATGTGGATGCAGGGGGAATTCGCGGGCCTTCAGCACCCAGTGTGGGGATCCCCGTCGGGCTATATGGGTGCGTGGGCCCGAAGACAGCTCGCTGAGGTGCGGATCGGCCGCCGCAAGCGCCAAGGCCCGCTGACTGCGCCGTTTGAAGAGCAACTCGCCAACCTGACGATCATCGCGGGTACTCCTGACCAAGTGACCAAGAAGCTCCGGTTCATCTTGGAGGAAACCCGTCCCTCGATACTGGCTCTTTGGGCGAACGACGGTAGGGTGAGCCACAAGGATTCCCTGACGTGTATTCGTCTGCTGGGGCAAGAGGTAATGCCAGCCGTCCGGGAGATCGGGGACAGGCTGGGGATTAAGAGTCCGTTCGAGATCGATTCGCCAGTCAGTCTCGCGGCCACTCCCGCCAGTGAACTCAGGCAGATGGCCGCCAGGGCCGTCTGAGTCTGGGCCAGCGTTCAATCTCTAGGCAAGGTGCTCACAGCCGCGCATTGTCCGGGCCACGCGACTCGATCCCGCTACGTCCCGACATCTTCTCTGATCAAAGGAAAGGTATGACGACCACAATGAACCGCTACACCGAAGAAACGGTCGAGGTTCTTGACGTGAAGGTCCAGGTGCTCAAAGGGGGCAAGGGCCAGCCGCTGTTCGTCTTCCACCACGATGTCGGCAACCCGGGCTGGCTCCCCTTCTACGATCTCTTGGCCGGGCGCTTCACCGTGTACGTCCCCTCTCATCCAGGCTTCGGCAAGTCAGGGCGGCCCGAGTGGATGCGCAGCGTCCGTGAGCTCGCCATGGTATACACCTGCATGCTCAAAGACCTGAAGATCGAGCGGCTTTCCGTAGTCGGGCTGGGCTTTGGGGGATGGGTCGCCGCTGAGATGGCGGTCATGTGCCATCATCTGTTCGATCGCATGGTCCTGGTGGGGCCCATGGGCCTCCAGCCGACTCAGGGGGAGATCCTGGACCAACTGTTGATAAGCACCCTGGAGTATGTGCGAACGGGCTTCGCGGAGCAGGCAACGTGCAACCAGATCTATGGGCGAGAGCCCGACATAGACCAGTTGGAGCAATGGGAGATCAATCGGGAGATGACCACGCGGATCGCCTTTAAGCCCTACATGTTCGACCAGCAGTTGCCTTTCCTGTTGCCAGGGGTGGACACCCCGACACTGATCGTCTGGGGCAGGGACGACATGATCGTTCCGCTGAGCTGCGGGGAGCGCTATCGAAGGACTCTGAAACAGGCTGAGTTACGGGTCTTGGAGAAGTGCGGGCATTTCGTGGAAGCGGAGCAGCCACAGGAGTTGGCACACCTGGTGACCGGCTTCATGGCGCAGGCCCGAACCGTCGAACGCTAGCCGCCCAACGGGTTGGCATCGACAGGCCTGGCGGACCAACAGCATCTCACCAGGCAAGGTGGATGCGGGGGCATCTTTTTGTCCGTATCGTTTGGAAACGCAATATTCCGATTGATGCTAACAGGGTGCTGCAAAAGGTCGTGTCGGCGCGAAATCGCTCACAATGACCCGTCGGCCAACAGAAGTGGTGAAGTGGTCAACCGACATGATTTTGGGCATCCGAGGATTTTTGCAGCACCCTGCTAAATCCACCTCCTCTTCGCTACACGCAGCAGCAAGGCCGCATGTCACTACTAGGGCAACAAGACCTAGCCACCGTGACCAATTGGTCAATGGTCGGCCAGAATCGATGAGTAGATGCCAGTGCAAGTACCGCATCCTCGTAAGTTATCGTCTCTCATGCTGTGGTGGTTCGCCGTGCCCCTTCCCTATCCCGTCGATGAGACGGGCACAGCCCGCAGTCTATATCGTACGACAATGTTGCCATCTTAGCGCGCGTAGCCGCCTCGGCCTAACTGAGCGTGTGTCGGCGTGCTGTGTGCCCAGGGGTCTAAAGCCCAACTCCTGCGTTACGTTAAGCTGCTACCAGCACATGATGTGTTCTCGGGAGAGAGAGAGGGCCTCCCCGATCTCCCCGTCCAATCGGCTGGTCACGCTGCACTTGCCAGTCGCGAAGCCCATTCTGTGATTCCGTGGACGAAGATTCCTGAGGGGAGTGTGAAACCCTCCACCGGAAGGGGCCTGGGGAAAGCCTCTTTATCAAAAGAGGTTTCCCCAGCATAATCGAAGGGCCCTGACCGGTCCGGTCGCGCGCCCGTCGCCCGCAAGACGCGAGCGGCGGTCGTCACGGCCATAGGCGCCCCGACAAGTCGGGGCAGGCGCTGATGGCGGGCCCGCCCCGCAGCTGAATCGCCAGCTACTTGCCTTTTGCGGGCCCCCTCGACGCCCAGCGCACCAGGAGCCTCCAGGCCACCCATCCGACAAAGACAAGGTAGATGACGAAGGCCAGGAAGAGGCCCAGAGCGCCGCCAGAGTTGGGGAGGAAGGGGAACGCGATCTTGATGAGCCAGGCGATGCCGATGATGATGCCGATGCTGGCGAGGGAGAAGAGCAGGGAGCCGCCGACCCAGCCCAGCGAGACCAGGAGCTCCCAGACCTTCTTGGCGACTTTCTCAAGCATCGGGGCTACGCGCCGCGGGGCGGACTCCCCAGTCTAGCAGGAACGCCCCCGACGCGTCGGGGTCACGCCCCGGCCAACTCCTTGGCCCGGCGGTAGTCCTCCGGCGTGTTCAGGTTGGTCACCACCAGCGGCGAATCGATGGGGACCTCCCGCAGCTCGGTCCGGTGCCGCTCGATGACCTCGCGGACGCCCTGGCGCTCCTCGGTGATGGCCATGAGCTCGGGGATAAGCGACCGGTCGAAGAGGGGCGGGTGGCCGTGCCTGCCGCGGTAGGCCGGGACCGAGATGCGGTGGCGCCCAGCCAGATGGGCATCGATGAGGGGCTGGAGGACGGCGCGCGGCCGCGGCGAGTCCACGGCAATGATCATGACGCCCGCCACGGCGCCGCGCAGGGCGCGCAGGCCGGCCTTCACGGACGTGGTCTTGCCCTGCTGGTAGCGGGCGTTGACGACGGTGTGCCCGCGCGGCCGCTCCAGGACCTCCCGGGCCACCGGCTCGATCTCCTCGGCCCGGTGCCCCAGCACGACGACGATCTCCTGGACCGTGGTGGCCTGGAGTTCGAGGATCTGGTACTGGACCAGCGGCATGCCATGCCAGTCCAGGAGCTGCTTGAGCCATGCCATGCGCGTCGACTCGCCCGCGGCGAGGAGGATGACGCCGATGCCGGGCGCGCCATCGCCCCGACACGTCGGGGCCGGACCGGCCTGGCCAAGGAACGGACCGGGCGGGCGGGCTCCCGGCGCGGAGGGTTCGCGGGACACGTCGCGGGGGCGGCCTAGACGCCTGCGTGGGCGCGGGGGCGGGCGGGCGCCTTGGCGGAGAGCTGGCGGGCCTTGTCCAGCACCCGCTCGTCCATGATCATCGGGGCGCCGGCGCGGCCGTGCTTGTACGCCAGGATCTCCGCCACGATGCTGACGGCGATCTCCTCCGGCGTCCGGCCGCCGAGGTCGAGTCCCACCGGCGCGCGGATCGCCCGCACCCGCTCCTCCGGGACGCCCTGCCGCAGCAGGCCGCGGAAGATCATGACGGCCTTGCGCCGGCTGCCCAGGAGGCCCACGTAGCCCGCGCCGGAGCGCGCCGCCGCCATGAGCGCCACGTCGTCCAGCTTGTGCCCGCGCGTCGCGACGAGGACGCAGTGATTGGGGCCCAGGTCCAGACCTCGGATCCCCTCGTCGAAGGGCGCGACGATGAGCCGCTCGGCCTGGGGGAAGCGCTCCTTGTTGGCGAAGGCGGGCCGATCGTCGATGATGATGACCTTGAACCCCAGGAACGTGGCGACGGTGTAGACGGCCCTGCCGACGTGCCCGCCGCCGGCGATGACGACGGTGGTGGGGACGGTGAAGGTCTCGACGTAGAGCTTGGCGCCGTCCCTGGTCTCGATCCAGCGCTCCTGGCCGCGCGGCATGAGCTCGCAGGCGGCCTCGATGGCGAGGGCGTCCAGGGCGGCGCTGCCCAGGGCGCCGGCGGTGCTGCCATCGGCGCGGATAAAGAGCTTGGCGCCTGGGTGGCCGGCGCCGCTCCCCGGCGCCACGAGCGTCGCCAGGGCCCGGTCGCCCTTGCCCTGGCAGGCGGCCAGGATCTCGTCCATGCAGGGGGCCAGCTCCGCCTGATCGACGATGGGATCGATGAGGATCTCCATGTTGCCGCCGCAGACGAGGCCGTCCTTCGCGGCCAGCTCCTCGTTCAGGACGAAGCGGCGGAGCTGGGCGCCGCCCTTCTCTTCGAGGATCGTGCGCGCCTCGGCCCAGACATCGGCCTCGATGCAGCCGCCGCCCAGGGTCCCGACGGCGGTGCCGTCGCGGCGGACCAGGAGCTTGGCGCCCGGCTTCTGCGGCGTGGAGCCCTTGGTGCGGACGACGGTGGCCAGGACGAAGGGCTCGCCCCGCTCCAGGAGCTTGTCGGCCTCTTGCAAGACGGGTTGCATATAGTTCCATGACCGGCCCGATGGGCGAGTGACGGCAACGGACATCGGGGCCGGGCTCTCCAGGGCCTATCGTACACCAACGGCTACGAAACGAGGAAGCCATCCCGAAATGCGGGTCATCAGATTAGGTTTCACCCCCACCCTCACCCTCCCCCATCAAGGGGGAGGGGATTTCGGGATGAGTTCGAGGAAGTGCCGGAGCGCGTCCGTCAGGCTGCCCACCGTGAGATGGGGGCGAATGCTGTCCATCCGGCGCTCGCGCTTGCGGCGCACCCAGACCGTCGCCAGGCCCGCCTCGATGCCGGGGGCGATATCGTTCTTGAGGCTGTCGCCGACGAGAGCCACGTCCTGCGGCGAGACGCCCAGCCGTCCGAGGATGCGATCGTAGTAGTCGCGTTTGCCCTTGCCGACGCCCAGCGTCTCCTCGTCGAAGGCGCTGTCAAAGATGGCGCGCGCGGCCTGCTCCTCGATGCGGCCCGCCTTCCGCCGGGCGTAGTCGCCCGTGGCGATGTGGAGCGCGTAGCCGGCCTCCCGCATCCGGCAGAGGAAGGGGATCGAGTCGTCGTAGAGCTCGGTGGCGTCCCAGCACTCGGCCCACGCCGCGTGGATGCGCTCCTTGAGCTCGTCCCTGATGCGCTCGGGCGACTCGCGGGAGAGCCGCACCGCGATGCGGTGGATGAGGTAATCGGCGTCGCCGGACCGAGCGGGCTGCCTGGCCAAGACCTCTCGATGGATCCGGCCCCAGTGCCGCAGGACCTCATCACCCGAGAGCCCCAAGAAACCGTCCAGACGCTTGGCGAAGACGCGATCGGAGTCGTTCAGGGTCCGGTCGAAGTCCAGCAGGACGTGGGCGTAGCGCGTCCGCCGCCGGTTGAGGAGAGGACGCCGCCCGGCCATCGTCCTACCCGGCGAGGGCCCTTTTGACCTGGGCCACTTTGGCAGCGAACTCGGTATCGGAGAGGACGGGCGCGGCCTGCGCGGTGGGCAGCGGCTCCTCCAGCGCGACCCACGAGCGGCAGCCCTTGTACCGGGGGCGCTCCGGGACCGTGAGCGGCCGCGGCAGCCGGTAGGCGCGGAGCACCACGACCCACGCCGGGTCGTCCGGCTTCCACTTTAGCCGGTGCTCGACAAAGCGGCCGTTCCAGATGTGCAGGCCGTCCAGGCGCTTGAGCGCCGCCTCGCTCCCGACGGGGATGGACTCCTGGACGACGGCGTAGCTATCGAAGGTGACGATGCCGTTCTCGATCCGCTTCGCCGCCGCCCGCTCGAAGTCGGCGACGCACTCGGGCCGGATGAACTCGGCCTGCTGGTGGAGGTAGGTGGGCCAGAGGAAGAACTCGCTGTCCTCGACGGCGAAGACTCGGCCCTTGTCGGCCAGGCCGCCCTTGCGGATGAGGACGACCTGCCGGCCCGACTTCAGGGCCTCGACGACCGAGGACCACTCTTTGAGGACGGTGGCGTTGCGTTCGCGCATGGCAGCCTCGCCGGATAGTCCGCAGTTCACCCCTCGAACGGCCCCCACGCTGCGCTCGGGGTTTCAACTCGGGGCAGGCTCCGATTACACAGATTTGCTATGGGATCGTGCAGACCCATTATAACGAAAGCGAGGGGGCGCGGGGACCAAGCGAGCCCGTAGGGGCGCAACACGCTGCGCCCCTACCCTGTCGCACATGCCTTGCGCCCCATCGTACACTGGAGCCATGCTTCCGGTACCCAGCGACAGGAGGGCGCCATGACCACGCAACGCACCGGCTCCTTCGATGGACTCAGGACGGGGCCTGGCCTCTTCTACGGCTCCGCCCAGGAGACGCGCCGGCCACCCATCATGGGCACGAAGGGCGTCGTCTCGTCCGGCCACTACCTGGCCTCCGAGGCCGGCATGCGCATGGTCCACCTGGGAGGCAACGCCATCGACGCCGGCGTCGCCGCCGGGATGTGCCTCAACGTTCTCCTGCCCTACCTCACGAACCTGGGCGGCGTGGCGCCCATCATCATCTACTCGGCCAAGGACCGCAAGGTCACAACGATCAGCGGTTTGGGGCGCTGGCCTCGGTCCGCATCCATCGACGCCATGAAGGAGCGCGGCCGGGGCGATATGCCCAACGGCATCCTGCGCTGCGTCACGCCCGCCGCGCTCGACGCCTGGGTCATGGCCATCGCCCGCTACGGCCGGCTCACCTTCGCGCAGGTGGCCGGGCCGGCCCTCGAACTGGCCGAGCGGGGCTTCCCCGTCGACCGCTCGCTGAGCATGGCGCTCACCTCCATGCAGGCGACCCTCTCCCAGTGGCCCTCGACGGCGGCCGTGTTCTATCCGAACGGGACCGCGCCCGCGCCAGGGAGCCGTCTTGTGCAGAAGGACCTGGCCAGCACCCTGAAGACGCTCATGGCCGCCGAGGCGTCCAGCAAGGCGCCGACGCGCGAGGGCCGCTTGCGCGCCGTGCGGGACGCCTTCTACAAGGGCGAGATCGGGAAGAGGATGGGCGCCTTCGTGCAGCACGAGGGCGGCTTCATGACCGCCGAGGACATCGCCGAGTTCGAGGTGAAGGAGGAGCCGCCGGTCTCCGCCGGCTACAAGGGCTGCCAGGTCTACGCCTGCGGGCCCTGGTGTCAGGGGCCGTCCGTCCCGCAGGCGCTCAAGCTCCTGGAGGGGTTCGACCTGGCCGGCATGGGGCACAACAGCGCCGCCTACCTGCACACCATCGCCGAGGCGATCAAGCTGACCTTCGCCGACCGCGACCGCTACTACGGCGACCCCGGCTTTGAGCCGGTGCCCATGGCCGCGCTCCTCTCCGAGGCCTACGCTCGCGCCCGCCGCCCGCTGATCGATCCCGCCCGGGCCTGGCCCGAGATGCCGCCCGCGGGCGATCCGGCTTCAGTCTCGGCCAAGGCGGCGGGGGGCGGGGTGAAGGTGGCATCCCGCGTCACGGACCCGGAGCCCCAGGGCGACACGAGCTACGTCTGCGCCATCGACGAGGAGGGGAACGGCTTCTCGGCCACGCCCAGCGACTTCCTGGGCCAGTGCCCCATCGTGCCGGGCCTGGGGATCATCATCTCGGGCCGGGGCACCCAGAGCTGGCTCGACCCGAAGCATGCGTCGTCGCTCAAGCCATGGAAGCGGCCGCGCCTGACGCCGAACCCCGGCCTGGCGCTGCGGGACGGCGAACTCTTCATGACCTTCGGCACGCCCGGCGGCGACCAGCAGCCCCAGGGCATGATTCAGGCGTTCCTGAACGTCGTGGAGTTCGGCATGAGCCCGCAGCAGGCCGTCGAGGCGCCGCGCATCGGGAGCTGGAGCTTCCCGAGCAGCTTCTGGCCCCACGACTACCTGCCCGGCCGGCTGAGCGTCGAGGCGCGCGTCCCGGGGCAGACGATCCAGCGCCTGGCGGCCCTGGGGCACGACATCCGCCTCTGGCGCGAGTACGAGCCCGCCTGCGGCCACGTCTGCGCCATCGCCCGCGACCGGGATGCGGGCGTGCTCCACGGCGGCGCCGACCCGCGGTTTATCTCGTACGCGGTGGCCTGGTAGGCCGGTGACGCCGGGTACCCGCCTCCGGCGGGCGCGAAAGGAGGCTCGAGATGATCAAGCTGACGGATGAGATGCGCTCGCTGATCGATAGCGCCCTGGCAAACCGCACGCCGTGCATCCTCGCCACGGCGTCCCCGAGCGGCGTTCCCAACATGGGGTTCAAGGGCAGCGTCATGGTCTTCGACGACGGGCACCTGGCCTACTGGGAGCGGACGCGCCGGGAGCACCTGGCCAACCTGGAGCGAAATCCGCACCTCGTCGTGCTCTTCGCGGACCTCTCGAAGAGGACCGCATGGCGCTTCCACGGCGTCGCCACGCTGCACCCGAGCGGGCCCGTCCGCGATCAGGTGATGGCGAGGACCGTGAAGATGGAGCTGGACCGGGACCCTGAGCGGAAGGGCGTGGCCGTGGTGATGCGTGTCGACAAGGTGTACGACCTGGCGACGCAGCTGATTCAGCAGCGGGAGTAGGATCGAGCGCCGCGGCTCATCGTCTTCGGCGGCGGCTACCCGATCAAGAGCGGCGACAAGATCGTCGGCGGGATCGGTGTGAGCGGCGGGCACTACACCCAGGACCAGCAGTGCGCCGAGGCGGCGCTCCAGGTGTTCAAGAAGGGGTAGGCTCAAGGGCCGAGAGGCGTAGGTCTCACCTGCGCCTTTTCAGACGCGGCAGCGGTTGCCCGGAGCCTGCCCTGAGCGAAGCCGAAGGGGTGCCACCGGCGCCCGTCGGGCACAGGGCGAGCAGAGGACAGACCTGGCAGAGAGGCCGCTTGCGGCAGACCTCCTTCCCCAAGCGCACGAGCAGGGCATGGTACTCGTTGAAGAGGCGGGCGTCGGGCGGCAGGTGGTCGTGGAACCAGGCCCGGTAGTCGGCGTACCGCCGTCCGTCCGGCCCCAGGCGCAGGCGTTCGAGGATGCGGCGCGTGTAGGCGTCGATGACGAAGGACGGTTTGCCGGCGGCGTAGAGGATGATGGAGTCGGCCGTCTCCTCGCCGACGCCGTGGATGTCCAGGAGCTCCCCCCGTAGCGGCTCGACCTGCCGGTCGAAGAGTCGGTCCAGGTCGTCCTCGTGGCGCGCCAGGAACGCGGCCATGGCCTTCACCTTGGCGGCCTTGGCGTTGAAGTAGCCGGTGGGGCGCAGGAGCGCCGCGAGCCGGTCCGAGGGGACGGCGCGGAGCGCGGGCGCCGAGAGGAGCCCCTCGGCCTTGAGGGCGTCGATGGCCCGCTCGACGCCGGTCCAGGCGACCGCCTGAGTGAGGATGGCCCCGATGATCACCTCGAAGGGCGTCTCGCCGGGCCACCAGCGCTGGGGCCCGTAGGCGCGGAACAGATGGTCGTAGATGTCCAGCAGGCGCGGGCCGGCGCCGGATGATGATAAGCGGCGCCTCGGCATCCTGGGCGCGGGCCGGGCGCTGAGACTCTTGCGCATAGGAGGATTATAGATGGGCCCCTGGCTCCATTCGACAGCCGCGCCCCACCGAACGTCTGCCCATGCGCCTGCCGCCTGACCTCATACCGGCCCGCTTCGTCCGGCGCCTGAACCGCTTCGCCGCGCTCGTGGAGCTCGAGGGCGCCTTGGCGCGGGCCCACGTGGCCAACTCCGGGCGGCTGCGGGAGCTCTTCCGGGCAGGGCGGACCGTCTACCTGGCCCCGCGGTCCGGCGCCCATCGCGCCACGGCCTACGATCTGCTCCTGGTCAGGATGCCGCGCGGGCTCGTCTCGGCCGACGCCCGGCTGCCCAACGGCCTCGTCCACGAGGCCCTGGCCGCCGGCCGCTTGCCCGGATTCCGCGGCTACCACCGCATCCAGCGCGAGGTCTTCCGCGGGAGGAGCCGCATCGATCTGGCGCTGAGCGGTCCGCGCGGCCGGTGCCTCATCGAGGTGAAGTCGGTGACGCTGGTCGAACGGGGGATGGCCCTCTTCCCGGACGCGCCGACGGAGCGCGGCCGGCGGCATCTGGAGGCGCTGGCGGCGGCCTGCCGGGGCGGCGAGCGGGCGGCGGTCCTCTTCGTGGTCCAGCGGGCGGACGCCACATCCTTCGCCCCCAACGACGCGGCGGACCCGGCCTTCGGCGCGGCGCTGCGCGCGGCGTCGGCCCGCGGCGTCGAGGTCTACGCCTATCGCTGCTCGGTCACGCGGCGCGAGATGACGCTGGCAGGCGGGCTGCCTGTGGTCCTGGGCGAAAGACGGCGGAGCGGCTGAACAGGGCTCGAATGCAGGGGATGAGTAGGGTCAGATACATATCGGACGCCAGCCATGAGGACGCTGGGACAGTACGCTGGTGTCACGATGAGCGTATACGGGGCCATTCTGCCGGGGGCTAGAACTCGAGACTGTGCTTGGCCCTCCGCCTGTCGCCGCAGGCTCTAGTGAGGAGTAGCGCCCGCCGCCCCTGGCTGGTCCTCGTTGTCTGGGCGCTGATCACCATGCTCGGGGCGGGTATCGCCATCGCCCTCCTTGGGAACAGCATCACCACGGAATTCACCTTTACAAACAGACCGGAGTCTAAGAGGGCTGAGGACCTCCTTCAATCCAGGCTGCGCGGTCCTCGGCCCGTCGAGGAGATCGTCGTCGTACACTCCGGCGACCTCAGCGTCGATGACGCGGCCGTGCGACAGACGGTCGAGACCATCTACAGCGATATCCTCGCTCTTGGCCCGGACATCATCTCTCGGGGCGTCCAGTACTATCAGTCCCGTGACCCGAGCTTGGTTTCAGAGGACAGGCACACCACCATAATTCCGTTCGCCATGGCGGGCGGCTTCGACAAGGCCGGCAAGAATATCCACCTTGTGCACGAAGCCCTGGCCAAGGTGGAGCGACGGAGCGGTGTTCAGGTCATGATCACCGGCGCTGCGACCATCGGCAAGGACTTCCAGGACATCGCGCAAGAGGACCTCAGGGAAGGGGAGACCTTCGGCGCCATCGCGGCCATCGGTATCCTCGTGTTGGTGTTCGGTGCGGTCGTGGCCGCCATGGTGCCCCTCCTCCTGGCCGTCGTCTCCATCGTATTGGCTCTCGGTATGGCAGCCCTGGTGGGGCAGGGCTTTCACCTGGTCTTTTTCGTGACCAACATGATCGTGATGATCGGCCTGGCGGTCGGGATCGATTACTGCTTGTTTATCCTGCACCGCTACCGAGAGGAGCGCGGCGGCGGGCTGCCGCGGCTCGAGGCTATTACTGAGGCCGGCAACACGGCCGGCAGGGCCGTCCTCTTCAGCGGCACCACGGTTGTGGTGGCCCTGACCGGCTTGCTTATCGTTCCCACCAACGTCTACCGCAGCCTGGGGATCGGCGCCATCCTCGTGGTGATAGCGTCAGTGGCGGCCTCGCTGACGCTGCTGCCCGCGATTCTCAGTATCCTTGGTGACGGGGTAAACAGGCTCAGTCTTCCCTTCAGCCAAGGGATTGGCAGAGCCCGTCATGAAGAGAAGCAGGGCTTCTGGGATACGGCGGTCCGGTCCGTCATGGGGAGGCCGCTCCTCAGTCTCGCCCTTGCCGGTGGCTTGCTCATCGCAGCGGCGATCCCCTACTTGTCCATCAAGACTGGCGCGGCGGGGGTCGAAACCTTCCCGGACCACATGGAGTCCAAGCAAGCCATCCTGGCCCTCCAGAAGGATTTTTCAGTGGGCCTGCTGGCCCCCGTGGAGATCGTGATCGATGGGCCCATCTCCTCGCAGCCCGTCCAGGAGGCCCTCAAACGTCTTACGGACGCCCTAGGCGCGGACCCGGCCTTTGGGCCGCCCGCCCCGGTTCAAGTCAACACTGGCAGTGATCTTGCTCTCCTCTCCGTGCCGCTCGCTCACGAGATCGAAGCGAGGGCAGCGGCGAAGGAGGCGAAGCGCCTCCGCGAGCACTTGATTCCTGCAGCCTTCGCAGGGGTGCCGGGGACGGCAGTCTTGGTGGGTGGCGAGCCTGCGCTCAACTTGGACTTCTTCAGAATCGCTGATGGCGCTGTGTTGCCGGTCTTCGGTTTCGTGCTGGGGATGAGTTTCCTTCTGTTGATGGTCGCCTTCCGTTCCGTGGTGGTGCCCCTCAAGGCTACGGCGCTGAACCTGCTCTCCGTGGGCGCCGCTTACGGGATACTCGTCCTGGTCTTCTCAAAAGGTTTCCTCAGCGGGCTTTTTGGCTTTCAGCGGGTGGATATCATAGAGGCGTGGCTGCCGCTGTTCCTTTTCACGGTCCTCTTCGGTCTGTCCATGGACTACCACGTTTTTCTGCTGAGCCGCATCCGCGAGCGTTTCGGCGAGACGGCGGATAACCAGGGTTCTGTGGCGTTCGGCATCCGCTCCACGGGACGCCTCATCACCGGCGCGGCCCTGATTACGGTGGCGGTGTTCGCCGGCTTCGCCAGCGGCTCGCTGATGCCAATCCAACAGATTGGCTTGGGTCTGGCCGTGGCCATTCTGGTCGACGCGACCATCGTGCGGATGGTACTCGTCCCGGCTGGCATGAAGCTCCTGGGGAGAGCGAATTGGTACCTGCCTGGGTGGTTAAGCTGGCTGCCGGACGTGGGCGTGGAGGTCCGCCAGGGAAAGAGCGCCGTAGCCCCCGCCTCGGGCATACCCGAGAGGGCATGAGGCCAATGTGGCTGATTTTATAAAGCCCAGCCTAGCAGAGTGCACAGCCGCGCAACGCTGAAATCGGCTTTGGGGATGACCCCCTCGACTTGCGCCTCCTTTGCCAACCGGCTGAGAACCTCTTCTGTATGAGCGGTGACGAGAACGATCTTGATATCGGGGTATCCCATCTTCAGACGCTTTGCCGTCTCGAGCCCATCGATGCCGCTCAGCCGAAAGTCTAGCAGGATTAGGTCCGGACCGGCGCGAGGCATCTCTTGCAGCGCCTCCTCGCCCGATGCGGCGGTACAAACGGTCTCGAACCGAGGGTCGAGCGTCAGCATGACCCGCACCAGCTCCTGAAAGGTCGGCTCGTCGTCCACGAGCATCACTCTAAGACGCTGCTGCACGCTCATCTCCTGGATCGGTGAACGCGAGCTACCCCTCCGCCTTGGGTTGCTCTGTTCTTGGGTAGAGACCTGCCACGCCGGAGGTGACCTGAGACAAGAATTTGTACCCGATCCCGTAGACGTTAGCGATGTATTTAGGACTTTCGGCTGAATCGCCCAGCTTGGACCGGAGATGCTGCGTATGGACCTTGATGAGCCGGCTTTCCGCATCACCTGGCTCCGGTACATGCAGGACGTTCGCCGCCAGGGACTCGTAGGTTACTACACGGGTTGCGTTCCGCACCAAATACTCCAATAGTGCCAGCTCCGTTCGCGTCAGTGAAATGGGTTCGCCCGCCCTGTACACCTCCGCGGCGCCGAAGTCCATAAGCAAGTCGCCCGCCTGCAAGGGCTGAGAGGAGGAGCGTGTTCGCCCATGGGCCCGGCGAAAGATCGCCTGAATGCGTCCCATAAGCTCCACATGGCTGAAGGGCTTTACCACATAGTCGTCCGCCCCTTCTTCTAGGAACCGGGCAATCTCCACATCCTGGCCACGCGCGGTAAGCATCATTACCGGCACGTCCGAGAAGCTGCGGACGGAGCGCAGAACCTCCAGACCGCCCATGTCGGGAAGGCCAATGTCCAGGATCAGCAGATCTGGTGATTCCCGTTCGGTGAGCTCAACCCCCTTTTTGCCCTCGGAGGTGCTTACCACATTCGCGGTGGGCCAGCGGAGGCGTATACAGAGAGAGACGGCGTCGATGATTTCCTGACTATCTTCTACGAGGAGAAACTTCATAACGTCCGCCCCTCCATCGCACCTATAGTAGCCTACACTGAAGAGGATAATCAACTGCCAACAACCTGCCCGCATCAGTCTTTGACGCCTGACCCGCACGCTGGGTCTTGTGCCCAATGGGTGATCCGATTGGGACTATTGGACGATGTAGCACCCCGGCGTTGCAGATAGGATAGTCCTAATGGGGGAACCGTGCATGTTGGGAGCTATCAGCCGATGGAGAAACTCCCTCCGCGGCTGGGGAGGGGCCGCCGGGCATCTCCCCGACAGACTGTTGTGGGAGCGGAGGGGGGCCCTGGTGCTGGAGGCGGTCCTCCAGGGTCTTTCAACGACCCACCTGTCAGGGGCCGCTATCCGGCGCCACTCCACGTACGAAAACATCGCGCGCAACCAGATGGAGAATATGTTTAGCCTGCCCTACCAGGCCCCCTCCTTCCGGCACAGCTAAAATGGTACGCTTGGTCATTGCGGAAACCGGCCTGCGCTCGATACAATCCCCAAGAGTGGGTCAACTCGTACCAGATATGGAGATCCGTATGAAACATTTCCGCAGGTTTGTCGCAGTAGCCTTCGTTGCCGGGCTCCTCAGCCTGGCAACAGCGGCCCCAGCCTTCGCTGCGCATGGCGGAGCCAACGGGCCGCCCTCGGGCGCTACGCCCGCCACGGGTGGTCTGGGCAACGCCCTGACCCAGGTAGTCGCGAACGTCCCACCTGGGTCTCCAGGAGAGCTTGGAACAGACATTGCGGCCTTCACAGTTGCGGCCAACAACCCCGCTGTCGACGAGTGCGCCCTAGGCGCCTGCTAGTCAGCACCTGATACCAGTGATTGACCCAATCCCGGCCACCCCCTGACCCAGGGAGTGGCCGGTGACCAGGCAGGCCGCCCCGATACATCGGGGCGGCCTGCCTCTTTATCTGAACACAATATCCGCGCACCACCTGTGCATGGCATCGGCGAAGAACAGCGCCGCCGTGGCCGCCCCCGCCAGATAAGGCCCAAAGGGGATGGCGTCCTTCCGCTTCCGCACTCCAAGGGCGAGCGAGACCAAGCCGGTGACACCTCCCCAGAGAAAGGCGACCATCAGGGTCGTCAGGATAAAAGGGAGGCCGGTGGCGGCGCCCACCAAGGCTCCCAGCTTCACGTCACCGGCCCCCATCCCACCGCGGGCTATGAGATACAACGTCAGCATAGGGCACACGGTCAATGACCACGTTCAGGAAGCTGCCGATTCCTAGCCCCAGGGGGATGGCGAATCCGAGAGCCGGCCACAGGTGCATAAGGCTCCGTCCTCCGGATGCTGGCGGGCTGTCCTCTCCACGGGGGACGCGGAGACGCGCAGGCTTCCGAGAAGACTCGTCACACCGGGGCTAACGTCCTGGGGGGAACGGGTCGCCACCGGCCCTCAATCCCGCGGCGGCCTTGACAAACCGCCAGGCGCCCACCAGGGCATTCTCCGGGGGCGGCCTAACGTCGGACTCTCTAGGTGACATCACTTCGACGGATGACACCAAAGCCGTTCACTGGGGGCAAGGGCAATGAGCAACAAGATTTGGGACTTTCTCCGGGTGTAACTGGTACCTTTGGGGCATTTACCAATCCTTTAACGGTTCTACACTACAGTTCAAGCCTTTTTTCATCAGGAGTTTTGTCTTACGGCGTTAGCCTGACCGATAGCATGTTTCAGGCAAGCGGATCTGGCCAAGGGGCTGCGTGAACGCCAGGGCAGCCCGCCCCAGGCAAATGGGCCCCAGCCCGCGAACTCCCGGGAGGGCCCCTGTGTGATGAGGAGGCAGTGATGATGTGGTTCAAAATGTGCCCGAGATGCAGCGGGGATCTTGCCGATGAGAGAGACAGGCACGGCGCATACATTTTCTGCCTGCGATGCGGCTACTACCTTAGCGACGCTCAGATTGCGGGGCTCCGCGTCCGCAACTTCCGTCTCCTGAGGACTGCCGCGGGGCCGCCCCCAACCGCGTTATCGTCTTAGACGCGCCTGCGGCCATATGCGGTCGAGGAGTCACTGCCTCCGAACATGGGGTAGCTTGCGATTTCCGGCGACCTCCCAGGTCAGGTTGCCCACAGCCTTTCAGGTCCCGACGTGGTCCATCTCGCTGCTGGGCGTCTGACCGTTAACCACGAGAGCGGTTCCGTTCCAGGCGCCGGCAGCGCCCCATGAGACCATAACAGGTCAGCAGCCTCCCGGTCCGATACCCGTTGCGATGGGCTGCGCCCACCTTGTGGTGAGCCATCCTGAGGCTGCTCCAACAAGCTCCTCCTCCATCGCGGACTCCAAGAGGCGCCGGACCCCTCGCGGGACCAGCCGGTCTCCGTCCTTCACCTTGACTCCCTCCACCGTTCCGCTACGGTCCGTTCGGTCAGCTCCTTGACCTGCGCTATATGGGGTCCTCCTTCCTTGATTCCCTTCATCCCTGAGAGAATACGCACCCCACACAAGAGGTTACGCTATCTCCGTCCTTCCCCTCGTTGTCAAGTGGCCGGCTGAACGCATATCATGTGGTCGCTGTTGGCCGGCGGCCACACCAGCCTTGGGCCGAGGGGATGAAATGCCAGACGGGGAGCACATCCGTGTCATGGT
>CAZKTO010000050.1:0-22542 GCA_964555685.1 uncultured Dehalococcoidia bacterium | reverse complement strand
GCGCCGGGCTGGGCGGCTCGCACGACGAGCGCGAGCAGACCCTGAACCAGATCCTGGTGGAGATGGACGGCTTCGACACCGGCACCAACGTCATCGTCCTCGCCGCCACCAACCGCCCGGATATCCTCGATCCCGCGCTCCTGCGACCGGGCCGGTTCGACCGGCGCGTGGTCCTGGACGAGCCGGACATCGCCGGCCGCAAGGCCATCCTGAACGTCCATATCAAGGGCAAGCCCCTGGACAAGGACGTGGAGATCGAGACCATCGCCAAGGAGACGGCCGGCTTCAGCGGCGCCGATCTGGCGAACCTGGTCAACGAGGCGGCGCTCCTGGCCGCCCGGCGCAGCAAGAAGGCCATCTCCATGCCGGAGTTCGAGGAGGCGGTGGACCGGGTCGTGGCCGGGCCCGAGCGCAGGAGCCGGGTGGTGAGCCAGCGCGACAAGGAGGTGACCGCCTACCACGAGGCGGGGCACGCCCTCGTCGCGTTCAAGCTGGAGTACGCCGACAAGCCGCACAAGGTCACCATCATCTCCCGCGGCCTCGCCGGCGGCTACACCCGTTTCCTTCCGGAGGAGGAGCGCCGGTACGCCAGCGTGCGATACCTGAAAGATATGCTGACGGCCATGATGGGCGGCCGCTCGGCCGAGGAGATCATCTTCGGCGACGTGACCAGCGGCGCCGCCGACGACCTCCGGCGCGTCACCGTCATCGCCCGCAAGATGGTCACCGAGTGGGGGATGAGCAGCCGGCTGGGCACCCGGACCTTCGGCCAGAAGCACGAGATGATCTTCCTGGGCCGCGAGATCTCCGAGCAGCGGGACTACGGCGACAAGATCGCCGACCTGATCGACGACGAGATCCGGAGGATCGTGGATGAGGCGCACCAGCGGGCTCGCCAGGTCCTCGTGGACAACAAGTCCAAGCTGGTCCAGGTGGCGCGCCACCTGATCACCAAGGAGACGGTGGACGGCAAGGACCTGGATGCGCTCTTCAGGTCTCAGGCCCCGCCGCTGGATGGTGAGGCGCCCGAGGGCGTGCTGACCGCGACCAAGCTGGCCGCGACCAAGCCGGCCGCGACGCCCGTCTCCTAGCGGCCCGCTCGCCTGTCCCCGGCCCCGGCGCTACCCGCGCGGCAGCCCCAGGCCCCTGGTCGCGATGATGTTGCGCTGGATCTCGGACGTGCCGGCGCGGATGGTGCCGGCCACGGCGTCCAGGTGCTTGCGGAGGAGCTTGCCGCGCATGAGGGTGTGCGGCGACTCCCGCTCCAGCGTCCCGTAGAGGCCCAGGAGCTGCATGAAGATGTTGCAGGCCCGCTGGTGCGCCTCGCTGCCGAAGAGCTTGGAGACGGACGCCTGGTAGTTGGGCACGAGGCCCTTGCTCTGCATCCACGCCACGCGATAGCAGAGGTCCCGCTCGACGGCGAGGTCCGTGGCGGCCTCTGCCAGACGGTGGCGCAGGATGGGGCCGGCCAGGACCGGACGGCCGTTCACTCGCAGCCCCCTGGCGACCGCCATCACCTCCTCATAGAGCATCTCGCCCTGCACGACCCGCTCGATGCCCGAGCGCTCGAAGTCCAGGTTGTGGGCGACGGTGTACCAGCCCCGGTCCTTCTCGCCCACCATGGCGCTCTGGGGCACGCGCACCTCATCGAGGAAGACCTCGTTGTACCGGGCGCCGGACATGGCGTGGAAGCCGCGGATGGTGAGCCCCGGCGTGTTCTTGAGCGGAACGATGAAGACGCTGACGCCGCGGTGCTTGGGCGCGTCCGGGTTCGTCCTGACGGCGGTCCATAGGTAGTCCACGAAGTGGGCGCCGCCGGCCCACATCTTCTGACCGCTGATGACCCAGTCGTCGCCGTCCCTGCGCGCGTGGGTGCGGAGGCCGGCCAGGTCCGAGCCGGTGTTGGGCTCCGTGTAGCCGATGGCGAAGCCGGTCTCGCCGGCGATGATCTTGGGGACGTAGAAGGCCTTCTGCTCCGGCGTGCCGAACTGGAGGATGCTCGGCCCCATCTGGCGCTCGGCGGGGAGATGGAAGCCGCACGGCGCCCGGTTCCGGGACATCTCCTCGTTGAAGATCATCTGCTCCACGTAGCCCAGGCCCTTGCCGCCGTACTCCACCGGCCACGCCAGGCCGATCCAGCCCTTCTTCCCCAGCTCGCGGGAGAAGGCCGGCGAGTAGCGCGTATCCTCGGCCTCCACCTCGCTCACGCCGATGAAGTCGCGCCCCACCTGGAACCGCGGCAGGACCGCCCTGAGCCAGGACCGCACCTCCTGGCGGAAGGCCTCCTGCGACCGGTCAAAACGGAAGTCCATTCAGTTCCCTCTTCGAGCGTTTGACTCTTCGTGGTCGTCTTGGCTCGTCACGGGCCGTGCTTCCGGCTCCGTTCGGCCAGGGCCGCCTTCAGCCCCTTCTCGCGCGCCAGGCGGCTGAATGCGATGGCCGCCTCCGACCGGTGGGCGATGGCGTCCGTCTCCCGCGCCAGCTCCTGGAGCAGCGAGCGGCCCATGAGCTCGATGGCCTTGTTGCAGATGGACTTGTTGGCGGCCAAAAGCTCGTAGGGGACGCCCGCGATGTGGGCCGCCAGCGTCTGCGCCTCCTCCTCGAGCTGCGCCGCCGGGACCGCCTTCAGCGCCAGCCCGATGCGCTCGGCCGTCTTGCCATCGATCATGTCGCCCGTGAGGAGGATGCGCTTGGCCCACTGGGGCCCGACGAGATAGGTCCACATGTGCGTCGCCGGCGCGCCCATGTCGCGCACCGGGGGGAAGCCGAAGCGGGCATCCTCGGCCGCGATGATGATGTCGCAGTGGAGGGCCAGGTCGGTGCCGCCGGCCAGGCAGTAGCCGTGGACCTGGGCCACGACCGGCTTCGTCAGATTCCAGATCTCGGACATGCGTCCCGAGCTGCGCCCCATCTCGTTGATATCGGTGCGGATGCTCTTCTCGCCGGGGGCGGGACCGCCGGTGGGCGTGATATCGAACCCGGCGCAGAAGGAGCGTCCGGCGCCCTTGATGACGATGGCTCCCACCTGCGGGTCGCCCTCGGCCCGGCGCACCTCGTCCAGGACCTCGCGCAAGAGGCCGGGGTTCAAGGCGTTCAGCTTCTCCGGACGGTTCAGGGTGATGTGGAGCACGCCCTCGCGCATCTCGGTCAGAATGAACTCGTGGGCCACGGCTGCCTCCTCGCTGTCGGAATGGGCGTATTGTAGCCACCCGGAGCGCGGGCGGACAGCCTCACCCTCAGGGTCGTTCGGTTGTCCTGGGAACCCTTTCTTGACAGAAAGGTGTTCCCACCCCCTCGCTACTCCACCTCTAAAGTTTTCTGGAAGAGCCTGCCCTGAGCTTGCCGAAGGGGGCCTGGGGAAAGCCTCTTTGTCAAAAGAGGTTTCCCCAGAATAATCGAAGGGCCCTGGGGAGCTGCTGGCGCTCCTTGACAAGCCCTATACCTGTTGTTACCCTCCGGCTAGCGTGAACCCGGCCCGCCGCAGGCGGGCGGCCCACGCGTCCCGTCCGGGACCGTGCCGCTGCCCGCGCACGCTCTCCAACCGACCATGCCAGGACCCACGGAAGCCAAGCGCGTCATCGATCAGGTCCTCGCCCTCTCCAAGGCCGAGCAGACCGAGGTGGTCGTCCTCGCCATCGACTCGGCGGTCACCCGCTTTGCCAACAACGGCATCCATCAGAACGTCGCCCAGCGCGACATGACCGTCTCGGTCCGCGCCGGGATGGGCCGGCGCTACGGCTTCGCCTCGACCAACGACGTGAGCGCCGCTGGCCTCGAATCGGCGGCGGAGCGGGCCCTGGCCATGGCGCGGAACCTGCCGGAGCGCGATGACTTCCTCCCCTTTGCCGGGTGGCACCGGGTCCCCAGCGTCAACGGCTACCATCTCTCGACAGCCGAGTACGGGCCCATGCAGCGGGCGGCGGGCGTACGGACCGTGTGCGAGCGCGCCCGCGAGCGGGGCCTCACCGCCGCCGGCGCCTTTCGGACGGACATCGGCGGCCTCACCATCGGCAACTCCCAGGGCCTCTTCGCCCACCATGATTCGACCACCGCTGATCTCGTGACCGTCGTCATGTCGGACGATAGCTCGGGACACGCCGGACGTCTTTCGGCCAGCGTCGAGGAGATCGATCCCGAGGCCGTGGCGGCGGAGGCCGTTGCCAAGGCCGACCGGGGGCGGCGCCCGCGCGCCATCGGGCCCGGCGAGTACGATGTGGTCCTGGAGGAGCATGCAGTTAGCGACCTGCTGGACTATCTCGCCTTCACGGGCTTCGGGGCGCTGGCCGTTCAAGAGGGGCGCAGCTTCATGTCGGGCCGGCTGGGCCAGCGCGTCATGGGCCCCAACGTCTCCATCTGGGACGATCCCATGGACCCGCGTACCCTCGTGCGCCCCTTCGACATGGAGGGCATGCCGGCCCAGCGCGTGGAGCTCATCGCCGAGGGCGTTGCCCGCTCGCCCGTCTACGACCGGCGCACCGCCGCCAAGGAGGAGAAGGTCACGACAGGGCATGCGCTCCCGCCCCAGTTCACCTTCGGCCCGATGTCCAGGAACCTCTTCCTCAGGCCCGGCGACGCCACCAAGCAGCAGATGATCGCCTCCATCCAGCGCGGGCTTCTGGTCACGCGGTTCTGGTACACGCGCGTCGTCCACCCGCTCACGGTGCAGATGACGGGCATGACCCGCGACGGCACCTTCCTCATCGAGAACGGCGAGATCGTCGCGCCTGTCAAGAACCTGCGCTTCACCGAGAGCTACGTCGGCGCGCTGGACCGGGTGAGCATGATCGCCCGGGAGACGCAGCTGGTGCGGGAGTTCTTCTCGGCGAACCGCGTCCCCGCGCTCAAGATCGCCGGCTGGCACTTCACCGGCGCGACCGAATATTAGAGCGACTTGCACAACTTCCTAAACTCGCTGGCGGTCTAGCCCTCTCCCTCCTATCCCTCTCCTGAAGGGAGAGGGACGATACCCCCTTCCTCTTTAGGGAAGGGGGCCAGGGGGTTAGGGCCCGAGTGGGCATAAGCGAAGACGAGGGTTAGCAATCAATGCTCGGCTCTATAGGGCGAGTGGGGACTGTCCCGGATCGTCTCACGCCCACGACCGGCATCGGCCCCACACACGGCCCCGACTCGTCGGGGAGGTGAACCAATGGACGAGCTCCTGCAAGGCAAGTCGGCCATCGTGACGGGTGGGGGGCGCGGCATCGGCCTTGGCATCGCCCTCTGCCTGGCGCGGGACGGCGCCGAGGTCGCCATCGGTGACATCATCGGGCAGAACGCCGAGGCCGCGGCGCGGGAGGTCCGCGAGCTGGGCCGCCGCGCCATCGCCGTCGAGGGCGACGTGGGGACGCGGGCCGGCGCCAAGGCGCTCGTGGACGCGGCGCTGCGGGCCTTCGGCAAGGTCGATATCCTCGTCAACAACGCCGGGGTGGTCGGCGCGCCCGGCTGGCAGGGGCGGCCCTGGCCCTCCGACGAGGACTGGGCCGAGGTCCTGCGCGTCAACCTCATGTCCCGCGTCTACTGCTCGGAGGCGGTCATGGAGCACATGAAGGAGCGCCGCTACGGCAAGATCATCAACATCGCATCCATCGGCGGGCTCCAGGGCAGCACCGCCATCCCCCACTACTGCGCCAGCAAGGCGGCCGACATCAACTACACGCAGTCCCTGGCCCTGATGCTGGCCCCCTTTAGCATCAACGTGAACGCCATCCTGCCCGGCATCCTCTTCACGGACATGGTCAAGGGCATCTTCGAGCAGGGGAAGCGCCGGGATGCCAGCCGGGCCGCCGTGCCCACGGAGCAGATCTTCCGGGAGTCCGAGACGCGCGTGCCGCTGGGCCGGGGCCAGACGCCCGAGGACATCGGCGACATGGCGGCGTTCCTGGCCTCCGACCTCGCGCGGAACATCACGGCCCAGGCCATCGACGTCGACGGCGGGATGCGGATGCACTAGGCGGCCCGCCCGCCTGCGGCGGGGCCAGGATGGTGGGGCCGCCGAGGCCCGACGGCGGCGCGTTCCGTCCCGCCGTCGGCGGGCTACGCTCTTCAGAGGGGGCATCCATGCTCACCGGTCAGAAGGTGCTCATCACCGGCGCCGCCGGCCGCGTCGCCTTCCCCATCGCCCGCGAGCTCGCCAAGCAGAACGAGGTCTGGGGCGCCGCCCGTTTTACCAATCCGGGCGACCGGGAGAAGCTGGCCAGGGCCGGCATCAAGCCTGTGAAGCTCGATGTCTCCCGCGACTCCTTCGATGCACTCCCGGACGACTTCACCCACGTCTTCCATGCCGCCGCCGCCCTCAGCCAAAAGGACGCCAAGCTGGGCTGGGCCTACTTCGCGGAGACCAACGCCCAGGCCACGGGCCGGCTGCTCTACCATTGCCGCAAGGCCAAGGGCTTCGTCTACTGCTCCACCGGCTCCGTCTATCAGTACCAGGGGCACCGGCCCATCAAGGAGAGCGACCCGCCGGGCATCCACAACAGCAACCTGTACGCCTTTTCCAAGATCGCCGGCGAGGCTGTCTGCGCCTGGATCTCGAACCAGTACAAGGCGCCCGTCACCATCATCCGCATCTGCTCGACCTATGGCCCCGAGGGCGGCGCGCCCGCGGACCGCCTCGACCGCATGGTGCAGGGGAAGGAGATCGTCCTCCACCCGGACAGGCCCAACAACTACAACCCGATCTACGAGGACGACTACGTGATGCTGGGCATCCGGGCCATGGAGGTGGCGTCCTGCTCGCCCCTGACGGTGAACTGGGCCGGCAGCGAGACGGTCAGCGCCGAGGAGTACTGCGAGTACATGGGGGCGATTTTGGGCATCAAGCCCAGGTTCAAGTACTCGCCCGAGGCCTACACGGGCCTCTGGCCCGACACAACGTTCATGCACCAGGTGCTGGGCCGCACCAAGGTCCACTGGAAGGATGGCATGCGCCGGATGGTCCAGGCCAAGTACCCGGACCGGAAGCTAATGGAGTGAAGTAGGGTCACTTTGGCCGGACTGCGGCACGCCCCTCCCCTCCCCGCCCTCCTCCCGCGACTCGGGCACGGCTACTGCCGGAGGATAGGCCTGAGTATTTCTGTCATTCTGAACGAGTCTTCGAGTGAAGAATCTGGGTAGATGGCGCAGTACTATGTATACATCATGAGCAGCTATCGTCGAACGCTGTACGTTGGTGTCACCCGGGACCTCACCAAGCGGGCAGAAGAGCACCGGCAAAAGCTGGCGGGCGGATTCACCAACAGGTACAACGTCACTCGGCTCGTCTATGACGAGGTGGCCGGCAACCCCATGGCAGCCATCGAACGGGAGAAGCAGATCAAGGGCTGGCTCAGGGCGAAGAAGGTGGCCCTCATAGAGACGGCCAACCCCGACTGGGCAGACTTGGCTACCAGCATTGAGTGAGGAGCCCCGCCACCCAGATTCATTCGCCCTTCCATGGAAGGGCTCAGAATGACGGATACTGGAGCGGCCTGCCCATGCAAAGCTCTGCGGCGCCCATGCCTTACCCTGAGACTTCACGTTTCGAACGAACTTGGTTTTCGGATAGGCTCTCAGGGACGGTGCCCTAGCCCGCCTCCTCCCCCTCCTCCCCCTCCATCAGCCCCCTCGCATACGTCATGAGCTTGTCGGCCCGCGCCTTGGGGATGCTCTTGGTCTCGAAGTAGAAGCGCAGCAGATCGTCCGGGGACCTCCGCTCGCTGCTGAGCGCGCCCAGCCGCACGCGCTGCGCCCGCTCGACCTCGCGCTGGATGGAGGCGACGTGGTGTGCGCCATGCTCTTCGAGGGCCTGCCGCACCTCGCGCTCGCGGAGGGCGGAGGCCTGCTCCGCCGGTAGCTTCACGTGCACGCGGACGATGGCGTCCTTCACCGGCTGCCGCGCGATGGCCCGCACCACCGTCGCCGTCGGGTCCGGGTCCGCCGCCTCGATGGCCGCCTCCACGGTGACGAAGGCCCGCGCCGCCACGGGCTGGAAGGTCACCTTGGCCGCCCGCGAGCCGTGGGGCCGCCTCGGGTCGATCTCGACGACGTAGAACCCCTTGGCCTCGTGGTCCTCCTCGCCGAAATCGATGCGCTGGAGGCTGCCGGGGTAGACGATGGGCGTACCCCCTTCTCCGGCGCCCGTCCCCAGCTCCTGCCGCCGGTGGATGTGTCCCAGGGCGATGTAGTCGACGGGCAGGCGCGCGAGGCTGCTCTGGAGGAGCACGGGGTCGTCGCCGATCATCATGGTGCGCTCGGTCCCCAGCCGGGCGGTGTTCAGCGTCACGTGGGCCGCCAGCACCGAGGGCAGCGCCGGGTCCAGCGTGGCGGCCGCGGCCTCCAGCACCTCCGTCAGCTTGCGCTCCATGAGCTCCCGGACCGCCTGGTAGGGGAGGTTGCGGACCTCGTCCCGGGCGAGGAAGGCGCCGCGCCGCACCCACGGAAGGGTGAGCACCTGGAGTGGCCCGCCCCGCGTCTCGACCCGGCAGACCTCGACCCGCTCGGACACCGTCACGCCGGGCACCGTGAGCGTCTCGAAGATCTCGATGGCGGTGGCCTTGTAGGCGGCGTGGGGCAGGTCGTGGTTGCCGGCCACGAGGAAGACGGGGACGCCGGCCCTGGCGAGGCGGGCCAGGCGCTTGGCGAACTCCCGCTGGTGCGTCTGGGTGGGCTCGCGGCTCTTGTAGGCGTCGCCGGCGAAGAGGACCAGGTCGGCCTTGTGGGCGATGGCGTAGGCGATGAGCTCGTCGAAGGCGCAGAGGAAGTCGACGAGGCGCGTCGAGTGGCCCAGGTAGCGCCTGCGGTCCTCGCCCGGCGCGAACCAGCCGGGCAGCGACGCGAGGTCGGCCTCGACGAGGGGCCGGCCGTAGCTCTCGACGCCGATGTGGAGGTCCGAGAAGTGGATGATGCGCAGACCTCACCCCCCGGCCCCCTCTCCTAAAGAGAGAGGGGGAACCGTGCCTAGACGCCATGCGGGGACAGCTCGACGGGGTAGCGGGCTCAGGGAGCGCGCAGCACGCCGAGCATCGCGCCGACGCGCCGGACCGTCGTCATCGTCAGGAGCTCGGGGTTGCGCGCCTCCCAGGCCAAGGCCTTGGGGTAGAGCTTGATCCAGAGCGCCAGGAACAGGAGCCCGTAGAGATAGCCGCCCAAGACGTCGCTGGGCCAGTGGCGGCCGTGGTGGATGAGCCAGAGGCCCATCACGAACGTCCAGAGCACGAGGAGGCCCCCCAGCGCGTACGCCCACACCTTCCGGCGCATGACCCTGGGCAGCACGTACGCGGTGAAGCCGCCGAAGAGGACCCAGTGGAGGGCCGTGCCGCTGGGGTAGCTGGCCCCCTGGGGGCCGCCGTAGACGGTGACCAGGCTATCCGGCGGGCGCGGGCGGTCGAAGATGTCGCGCAGGATGAAGGTCGAGGCGTCTGGGACCAGCAACAGGCCCATGAGGGCGGCCTCGACCCGGTGTCCGCGGAGCCAGAGGAGGACGGAGGCCCCCACGATCATGGCGCCGGAGACGCCGCGCACGCCCATCCAAAAGAGCACGTCGTGCAGGGAACCCAGGCTGGCCCGTTGGACCCAGCGGGTGATATCGAGATCGTGGGAGAAGCGGTCCGTCGTGATGGCGTTGTAGGTCGAGAGGGCGATGGCGGCGAGGAGGAGGGCGATGACGCCGGTCTCGAGCCAGCGGCGGGCACGCCTCGGCGCGGGGGCTTCGCGTGCGGCGTGCGGCGTGCGTGCGCTCATGGTGTGCGGCGGTTGCCCCGGCGCGCTAGTTGGGCTGGCTCCGCCGGCGGTAGACCATCTCCGGCGTCCGGCCCAGATCGATGAGCTCCACCACCCTATCGTGGTAGAGGCGATAGACCTGCTCGTGGTCCGGGCCCCAGCCGCCATCGATGGTCACGGGGCTCACGTTCACGGTGACGAGCCCACCCTTGGGCGCGACGATCTGGGCCCGGTAGCGCTGGGTCCCCATCGCCTTGAGGAGCTCGATGACGGCCGCGGCGCCCTGCCGCTCGCCCTGGGCCGTGCGCAGGACGGCGTCCGGCGCGACCATCGCCTCAACGGGCCCATAGTCGCCCGTGCGGTGCGCCTTCTGGACGCGCCGCAGGAACTCCTTGAGCACCTGGCACTCGCGGGTCTGGGTGGCGAATCGGGTCACGGCGCTCGCTCTTCCAAGAAGCCATCCCGAAATGCGGGTCATCAGATTAGGTTTCACCCCCACCTGCTTCGCGGCTCGCAGCTATCGCCTCCATCAAGGGGGAGGGGATTTCGGGATGAGCGCATTGTAATCCCGGCGCGCTCCGAGGTGAAGGGCGCACGCCCGCTCCTAGAGCCCCAGGCGCTCCCGCAGCGCCGGCGCCAGCTCGGCGATGGCCACCCGCACCTGCGTCATGGAGTCCCGGTCGCGGATGGTCACCTGTTTGTCCGTGAGCGACTCGAAGTCGACGGTGACGCACAGCGGCGTGCCGATCTCGTCCTGCCGGCGGTAGCGGCGGCCGATGGACTGGGCGTCGTCGTACTGGACGAACCAGTGCTTGCGGAGCGCCGCGCAGACCTCCTTCGCCAGCGCCGTCAGCGGCTCCTTCTTGCTCAGGGGCAGCACGGCGACCTTGATGGGCGCGATGGCCGGGTGGAGCTTGAGGACGGTGCGGATCTCGTCCTTGTCCGGCTCCTCCGTGTAGGCGTCCGTCAGAAACGCCAGCACGCCCCGGTCGACGCCGCCGCTGGGCTCGATGACGTAGGGGACGACGGACTGGTTCGTCTCGTCGTCGAAGTATTTGAGGGCCTTGCCGCTGTGCTTGGCGTGCTGGTCCAGGTCGAAGCTCGTCCGGTTGGCGATGCCTTCGAGCTCGCCCCAGCCCCAGGCGAACTTGAACTCGATGTCCGTGGTCCCGCTGGAGTAGTGGGAGAGCTCGTCCTTGCCGTGCTCCCGCAGGCGCAGGCTCTCGGCGCGGAGGCCGTAGCTGCGCCACCAGTCCTGCCGCGCCTGGACCCAGTGGCGGTACCACTGCTCGTCGGTCCCCGGCTTGACGAAGTACTCCAGCTCCAGCATCTCGAACTCGCGGTCGCGGAAGATGAAGTTGCCGGTGGTGATCTCGTTGCGGAAGGCCTTGCCGATCTGGGCGATGCCGAAGGGGAGCTTCTTGCGCGTGGTGGTCAGCACGTTATCGAAGTTGACGAAGATGCCCTGGGCCGTCTCCGGGCGGAGGTAGACTTGGGCCGCCTCGTCCTCGACGGGGCCGACGAAGGTCTTGAACATGAGGTTGAACATGCGAGGCTCGGTGAGGGCGCCGCCGCACTCGGGGCATCGCTTCTTGTCGTCGAGATGGTCGGCGCGGAAGCGGTGGTGGCAGCTCTTGCACTCCACCAGAGGGTCGGCGAAGCCGGCCACGTGGCCGGAGGCCTCCCAGACCTTGGCGTGCATGAGGATGGAGGCGTCCAGCCCCACGACATCGTCCCGCTCCTGGACCATGGCCCGCCACCACGCGGCCTTCACGTTGTTCTTGAGGAGGACGCCCAGGGGCCCGTAGTCCCAGACGGAGCCCAGGCCGCCGTAGATCTCGCTCGACAGAAAGACGAAGCCCCGCCGCTTGCAGAGCGACGTGAGCTTGTCCATGGTGACCGGGCCGGGTAGCGTCTTGGTGGTCAACGGAGCGCCCTCCGAGAGGAACGTCATTGCGAGCCTCGAAGCAAACAGTGGAAGCAGACTGTCAGCCTGCTTCGCAACTCGCGGTGACATTCATTGTAACAGGTTCGGACGGGGTGGAGGAAGGGCGAGCCCTCACCCCCCAGCCCCCTCTCCGGGTCGGAGGCCCAGATGGGCGGGCACCCTTCGGCTTCCCCTGTCGCTCCGCTCAGGGCTTCGGATAAGAGCAGGGCAGGCTCCGGGCGGCCATGCCGTCCCAATGGCTGATGGAGAGGACGAGGGGCGAAGGGCAGGGAGCGAGAGAGCGAATGCGTGTGCGGGCGGGAGATTGCCACGCCCCGACGATGTCGGGGCTCGCAATGACGAGCGGCCGGGGGAGAGGGTCACGTTTGACCCTCGTATCTGGCCAGTCGTATACTCGCGTCATCCCGTCCCAGGAGTGTCTTGCCCAGTGGAACCCATCCTCCTCGCGGGCGCGGCCCGCACGCCCATCGGCAGGTTCGGCGGGGGCGTCTCGACGGTCCCGGCCCCGTCGTTGGGCGCGGCCTCGATCAAGGAGTCCATGCGCCGCGCCGGCCTGCGCCCCGACCAGGCCGACTACACGATCATGGGCAATGTGCTATCGGCGGGCGTGGGGCAGGCGCCGGCGCGCCAGGCCGCCATCGAGGCCGGCATCCCCAGCTCATCCTCGGCCATGACCGTCAACAAGGTGTGCGCCTCCGGCCTCCAGGCCGTGGTGCTGGCGGCCCAGGCCGTCCGCTGCGGCGACGCCTCGGTGGTGGTGGCCGGCGGCATGGAGAACATGAGCCTGGCGCCGCACCTCATCGTCAACAGCCGCACCGGCTTCAAGATGGGCGACGTCCAGGCCCAGGACCATCTGCTCCGCGACGGCCTCTGGTGCCCCTTCGAGAACCGGCACATGGGCGCCTCCGCCGAGGCCATCGCCCAAAAGCACGGCATCACCCGGGACGAGCAGGACGCCTTCGCCCTGCGCAGCCACCGGCGGGCCGTGGCCGCCGCAGGCGAGGGCGGCTTCGACGGCGAGATCGTGCCGATCACCGTCCAGCGCCGCAGGGAGCCGGTGACGATTGCGGGCGACGAGGGGCCGCGGCCCGACTCGTCGCCTGAGTCGCTGGCGCGCCTGGCCCCCGCCTTCCCGCCCGGCGAGACGGTGACGGCCGGCAACGCCTCCCAGATCTCCGACGGGGCCGCCAGCCTGGTGGTGCTCAGCGAGCGCCGCGCCCGCGAGCTGGGCGTCCAGGCGATGGGGCGCATCGCCGGCTACGCCCACGCCGCCAACGAGCCAGCCTGGCTCTTCGACGCGCCCGTCCTCGCCGTCCGCCGCCTCCTGGAGCGCACCGGCACGCGCCTGGACGACTACGACCTCATCGAGATCAACGAGGCCTTCGCGGCCCAGGTGCTGGCCAACGGCGGGGAGCTGGGCTGGGACTGGGAGCGGGTGAACGTGAACGGGGGGGCCATCGCGCTCGGGCACCCCATCGGGGCCAGCGGCGCGCGCATCCTCGTCACGCTGCTCCACGCCATGCGGGCCCGCCAGGCCAGGCGGGGCCTGGCCGTCGTCTGCCACGGCGGAGGCGGCGCGGTGGCAATGGCGGTGGAGGCGGCGTAGGCTGGGGCTCTGCCGTCCCACAAGATTCTGAACCTGTTGGCCGAGCGCGCGGCGATCAGGGTCCGTTACGGGACGACGTAGGCGCCGACCACACGAACTCCGCCTACCCACAACGGCCTACGGGCAAACGCAGGCTGTGCAGGGTCAAACTCCCTTGTGAACACAGGATGCCCGTTCCGTTAGCTGCCTGAGCGTGGCCTCAACATTGACGATCGGCTTCGCATGCCCACGTTCTCGCGGGTTAGCCGTGGGCACGTACGCGCCCAAGATTCGGGATTATTTTGAAAATCAAGCGGCTTCGGGTGCTCGGACCTTCGTCAGCAGGCCAGTAGGTTGGTGACACTTGACCTCGCTTGATCTCGAAGGCCCCACCGGCAACATTCAATAGCAAGGAGGGGGTGATCGCCGCCCCCTCCTCCGTCTGGAATCCTCGTCGCGTCCCTTTTCAGTGCGCCTAGTCTGGAATGAACGCCAGCCCGTCAATGGTGTCTGGTATTACCCCGAAGGGCTGTGCCCCTGACCCGATCCAGAGGAAGATGTTTCAAGATAGGGCTGGACGCTCTTGTTATCCCTGAGGTAGAAGCAGCCTTCGATGCAGGGGGATCTCTACCGCGGCCCGGTGAGCTTCCCGTTCTTGATGCGGAACTTGACGGCTCCGGTGTTGTTGCCCTCGTCGGATTCGGCGAGAAGGTTTCGCGGGTCGGCGGTCGAGACCAGCCAATAGGTGCCGTTCTGGAGGCCGGTGGCGTCAAGACTCTGGCCCGAAATCCACCACGGATAGGTATCACCCCAGCCCACGGAGAGCCCCTGGACCGCGTTTTGGCCGCAGATGCTGTACCCTGCAGCAGAGGTGGAATGCTCCAGAGTCATATCGACCTTGGTGGTGTCTATGACACAGAAGGTGACCTTCTCGCTGCTGACGAGTACGGTATCGCCGATGGAGCCGCCGGGCCCCGCGTTGCGGATCTCGTAGCGGGCGAACTGGTCAAAGTGCCAGTGGTTGTGGTCTGGGTCGAATCTGAATAGCCCGACTTGCGACTCGCTGACGAGGTACCAATCTCCGTTGGCGTCGTGGCTGAAGATGCCCTGAAAGACGGCGGTCGTAGCGGTCGTATTCGAGCTGTTATTGTGGACCGCGCGGAGGTGCAAGGGGCCGCGTCCCCCGTTCCAAACGGTGTTGCTGAAGTTGAGTTGTCTCAGGCCGCCTTGGACCACAATCCTCAGATTGGACGGAGGAAGGGTGCGGAGGTCGGGATAGTGGGGCTGGCCCGCCTCGATAGCCTGTGCGTTGTAAGACTGCGCCGAAGCGGCCCAGCTGACAACTGTGGCCAGGACCAAGACCAACGCGATTGACCGGTACAGCTTTATGGCATCCCCCTTGTCTCGAATCATTCGGACATCGGCCGGCAGCGCACGACGCCGAGCCTAGCACCCCCGAAGTCTGCTTTGTCCTAAGAGTCGTCGCGCTCGTCTCTGGGCCCCTCAGCTTCCCTCTTCCCAGGCATGCCTAACGGGGGAGAGGCTAAGGGGGGAGCGTAACCCTCCAAGGGGTCCCCATTAATCTCCTACAGCGATCCCCTTTGAGGGGGAGAGGAATCTAAGGCAAGGCCCCTGGCGCCCATCCTTACTCTCCGGGCGGGCCCGGCCGCCGAGCCCGCCCCGAACATCGCCCTCTATTACCAGAGGTCTACACCCCAGATTCCTCCGACCGGCGTCGGTTGAGCGATCCTACTCCTCAAATGGGCCAAAGTCCAGCTTCAACGACGGCACCAACAGCCACTGCGCGCGCTGCACCGCCGTGTGGGTTCATCGCTCTACCTACGCTCCGCTTGGCGGAGGCGGCTGCCAGGCGTATGGCTTCCCTGTGGCCAACGCCCGCATAAGCGCCTCCAGGTCGGGCTGCTCCGGCTGCGGCGGCGGATCGCCGTAAGGGACACCACGGATCAGGTCGAACGCCTCGCTGATCTGAGGTCGTCGGATAATAGGGTTGTGGCAGGCGGCGATGACCTGAATATCAAGTTTCTGAACCCGATCCACGTGGCGCTCATACTTAGCGGGATCCAGCAGCTTGAACCAGGGACTGTTCAGGCGCATGAAAAACTCTAGGCCGAATTTCCAGGCCCCTTTATCGAGCTGACTGATGTCGTCCATGGGCCCCGACACCGGGGTGGCAAAGGAGTCCACGGCCCAGTACACTCCCGTACGGTCGTCGTAGAGGCCGCGGGTCACGGGCGAATCAAAGAGGGGCGGCGTGATCGCGGTCAGAGTTCGGTCGCCTGCCCGCCAAGACTGTCCGTCGTTGACCCACCGGCACCGCTCTAATGGAAAATTGAAGGCGTTAGTATGACGCTCGATCATGAACCAGGTCGAAATCAGGGTGGCGTTGGGGCAGGCCTCCATCAGCTCAATAAGGTTGCCAGAGTGGTCCACGTCATCATGGGATAGGAAGATCCAGCGGACATCGCCTGGGTCGACAATCGAAAACACGTCTTTGAGCCATTGCTCTCGGTTTGCCGGGGTACCCGTGTCGACAACGATGGGTTCCCTCCCCTTGATCACCAGGGAATTCAGATAGACCCAGAGTGGTCCAATGATCGCCTCTTGAATCTGCTGGATGAGCCAGGTGTCGTCGGCGATCTTGAGTGGCCTGTGATGGACCTTAGGCTTTACCGGGTTAAACGACATGCCGCTTTCCTCCCGCTTGCAAGTGACAGACGCCCCGCATTATACATGACGCTCCAACGATGAAGGGTGGGAGGCGGCGTAGAGTGAGACTCTGCCGTCCCACGAGATTCCAAGCCTGTTGGCCCGGCGAAAGGCACTTGGAGTTTGCCTTGTGGGGTGACGTAATCAGGAGCCACTCTGGCCTCGTCTACCCACGGGTTTGTGCACGGGTCGGCTATGGAGGCGCGTGCTGTGCATCGAGCATGCGTTGCGAACATCTGGCGATACTGTAAACTTCCCACATGAGAAGATCGCAGTTTCGAGCATCGCTCTTCTTCCTCTGCATGTCACTGCTGTTGACGGAATGTACGTCTGGCACTAGTCCAGCCCGGACAAGCGCACCGAGTGCGACGGTCGCCCCGTCACCGACAGTCCCGGTGCCGGTGATTCCTATGCTCACTCCTTCTGCCACGCCTACACCTACACCCATCCCCACACCAACGCCCGCTCCGACCAGCACCGCCACCGCCACCGCTACGCGTTCGCCAACGGCTCTGCCGTTGGGGTCTGTTGTGCCGAGTGACCTTGCATGCCCGCCGGGGTCTCCCCCCGGTTCCCGATGCCTGAGATTGGTCGTAGCCTGTCCGGGGACCGAGAACCTCGCAGCGCGACTTCGGCGGGCGGGGCCAGGCTCTTCCGTCGCCGAAAAGGGAACCGTGGTCTTGACAACAGGTGGTCCTGGAACCGGGTGGTATAGGCAACAGATGCCTTTGACAGAGATGGAGCGGATGCTCGCTATCTTGAACACGGAGGGGCTTTGGACGGTGGAAGTAGGATGGGAGCCGCCCGGCATCTGGCAGGGAGCAGGCGGGTCGAGGACCTGGGCATGTCGTTACGCCACCGTGGCCCGCTGGGTATATGACAACCTGCACCAAGGCGGCGAGCGCACCCTCTTCGCAGCTCACGGAAACAGCGGCGGCTCGACCCAGATCGCTTACGCGCTCGCCCACTACGGCCTGGGCGAGGTTATCGACCTGGCCTGCCTGAGCGGTGGCCCTCCCGATTGTCCCATCTGCACTCCTCAGGGTTGTGTGCCCTGTACTAGAGCCCCTCCAGGGCAGACGCCGGAGCCATTACTCGGCGGGAATCCCCAGCTGCACTACCCAGGCACGCTGGTTCGGTTCTTCATCGGGGATCAGGACAGCCGCGAGATCTTTGACTTCGCCGACGCCTACTTCAACGCCATTACCTCTACCAAGACAATGGAGATCGTCCCAAAGACACCGCATGCTGTTTTTTCGACCCAAGCCGGTCGGGATGCGATTCTCGCCGCGCTGCGAGGGGCCATCAAGTCTGTGAACTAACACTGTGGGATAGCGGAGGCCGAATAGCGCCGGTCTCCTACATCCACAGCCGGCCGATCATCGCCAGCTCGATCTCCTCGGCGAGCGCCCGGGCCGCCTCCTGCCCGAAGCCGGCGCCCCGGAGCAGCGGGAGGAGGCGCCGCTTGGGCCGCAAATAACGGACCCGCCGCTTAACCCCCGCCATCTGGGCCGCCAGGTCCAGGGCCGACTCCATGTCCCCCAGCTCGTCCACGAGCCCCAGCCGCTTCGCCTGCTCGGCGCTGAAGATCTCGCCCGTGGCGATCTCCCGCACCCTGGCCGGGTCCATCCGCCTGCCCTTGGCGACGACCTCGATGAAGCGCTCGTAGGGGTCGGCCAGGAGCGAGCGGAGCTTCTGCGACTCCTCGGGCGTCGGCGGACGCCAGGGGCTGAACATGTCCTTATGGGGCCCCGTCTTCTCGATGGCGAAGGCCAGCCCCAGCTTCTGGAGGGCCTGCTCGGCCACCAGCCTGCCGAACATGACGCCGATGGAGCCGACCAGGGCCCCGCGCACGGCCACGATCTTGTGCGCCGCCGAGCTGACGTAGAGGGCGCCCGACGCCCCCAGGTTGCGAATGCAGGCCACGACCGGCTTCTCGGCGGCGACGCGCGACGCGGCCAGATAGAGCTCCTCGGAGCCGGCCGCCGAGCCTCCCGGCGAGTCGATGGAGAGGACGAGGGCGCGGAAGCGGCGGCCCTTGCGCGCCCGCTCGAAGAGCGGGAGGTAGAGATCGGGGCGCACGCCGCGGCCGATGACGCCCTGGAGCTCCATGACGGCGATGATGCCCGGCCGCAGCGATGGCGGCATGGCGAGACTCCTTTTCTCCCTGACGGGACCGCCGTTTCCGGCGGCTAGTGTAGTGATTCTAACGCTTCGTTACATACAACCAGGAAGCTGCAACCCCCAAACCCGTTCGTGGTGAGCCCGTCGAACCACTCCCCGCCCGGTCCTTCGACTCGGAGCGGCTGGGAAGCCTTCCGTGCTCAGGACGAACGGAACTTAAGAAGCACTACACTACACGCTCCGAGCCAGCGCCCGGCCCAGGGCCGCGATCCCCCGCTCGATATCGTCTGATGGGGCGAAGCTGAACGCCAGGCGCACGTTCCTGCGTCCGCCGCCATCGGCGAAGAACGCCGTGCCCGGCACGTAGCCCACTGACTCCTGGGCCGCCGCCTCGGCCAGCCGGTCTGGGTCCACGCCCTCGGCCAGCGCGAGCCAGATGAAGAACCCGCCGGCGGGCGTCGCGAAGCGGACGTAGGGGGCGCAGTGCTCGCCCAGGGCCGCCACCATCAAGTCGCGCTTGGCCCGGTAGTGGGCCACGAGGCGCTGGATGTGGCGCTCCAGCCCGCCTCCCGCGGCGTAACCGGCGACGGTCCGGGCGATGAGCGGGCTCACGCCCATGTCGTGCCGCACGGAGACCAGCGCCGCCACGGCGTCCGGATGGCCGGCGGCCCATCCCAGCCGCAGGCCCGCCGCCAGGACCTTGCTGAAGCTCCCCAGCTTCAGCACGAGGCCCGCCTCGTCCAGCGAGAATAGCGAGGGCGCGGGCTCCCCCTCGTACCGCAGGTCGCCGTAGGCGTCGTCCTCCACGATCAGGAGGCCCCACTCCCGCGCCAGCTCCACGAGGCGCCTGCGCCGCTCTGTCGTCATCGTCGCGCCGGACGGATTGTGGAAGTTGGGGATGGTGTAGAGGAGCTTGGGCCGGCGGCCCGCGGTCCGGAGCTCGGCCAGACGCGCCTCGAGCCCGTCGATCGAGAGGCCGTGCTCGTCCACCGGCACGGAGACGATCCGGGCGCCATAGGAGCGGATGGCCCGCAGCGACCCGGCGAAGGTCGGCGCCTCCACCAGCACGGAGTCGCCCGGCGACACGAAGGCGAAGCAGGCGAGCGAGATGGCGTGGGAGCTGCCGGCGGTTAGCGTGACCTGGTCGGCGCCGATGGTCCGGCCGTCCTCCCGGCGCACCTTGGCCGCGATACGCTCGCGCAGCCCCTCGAAGCCCATGAGCCCGCCGTACTGGAGGGCCGCGGCGGCGTCCTGGCGCAGCACCCGCTTCATGGCCAGCTCGATCTCCTCGGCGGGGAAGGTCACGGGATCGGGCAGGCCGCCGCCGAAGCTGATGGCGACGGGCCCGCCGGGGGCGGCGGCCCACGCGGAGCCACCCGATGCCGCCGCCGGCGCCAGCAGCGCCTTGATGTCCACCGGCCGTCTCGGCACGTCTCGGTCCTCGCTCCCAGTCCCCAGAGGCCAGCCCGAAATGCGGGTCATCAGCTTGGGTTTCACCCCCACCCTCACCCTCCCCCATCAAGGGGGAGGGAATTTCGGGATGAGTTCCAGTCCCATTCACATTCCCAGCCGCCGGCGCGCCCGGCGGTGCTCGCCGGCCCTGGCCGCGATCCATCGCCGGTCCACCACGCCCTCCTCCGTGACGTACGCTGTGACGAGCCGCGCGGGCGTCACGTCGAAGTACCGGTTCTCGATGGTGAGGTACTTGGGGGCGTCGGGCCAGAGCTCCTGCGGCGGCATCACCTCGAGCTCCGGCGGCGTGCGGTCCGGCGAGACCTTCAGGCTCTCGGTCAGCACGTAGAAAGGTTTGCCGCCGTCGCGGGCGGCCAGCGCCAGGGCGTAGGTTCCCGCCTTGTTCACCACGTCGCCCGCCGCGGTGACGGTGTCGGCCCCGGCGACGACGGCGTCGGCCTCCCGCGCCATGGCGGGGGCCAGGGCGTCGGTGACGACGACCCCCGCGAGCCCGCCATCGGTGAGCAGCTTGACCATCTTCCGGCCCTCGAAGCCGGGCCTGCCCTCGCCGACGATGGCCTTCGTGATCCGGCCCTGGGCGTGCCTGAGGGCCCGCAGCACCGTCGTCGAGTAGCTCGTGGTGAGGACCGTGCCGCTCAGGAGCGGCCGGGCGTGCTCGGCGATGCGCTGCTGGGCCCCGTACGAGTCGTTGATCAGGGTCAGGGCCTTACCCCAGAGCCGGGCCTTGAGCTGGGCGGCGTCGCCCTCGTCAAGGGAGGCGACCTCCTCGGCGAGGCTCGCGGCGAGGTTCGGGAGCGGCGCCATGCTGGGGCGCAGGCGTCCGAAGGCCCGCGCCAGGATGGTGAAGCCTCGCACCAGGGCGTCCCGGTCGTCGGTCAGGCTCCGGCGGAGCGCCGTGGCCAGGGCCAGCGCCGCCGAGACGGCCAGCACGGAGGCCCCCTCGTCCCGGTTCCGCGCGATCTCCAGCAGCTTCTCGGGCGCGCGCCCCCACACCGGCGGCGGGTAGACCCGTTCGAGGGCCTCGGCCAGGCTGGGCACCGTGTGGAACCGCTGGAGCTCCCGGGCCCGGACCCACCGGTACTCGGTGTGCTCCCAGTCGAGCCGGATCCGCTCGGGCCAGACGACCAGGAACAGGAACGGATGGACGACCCACGTTGTCCCCTGCGACGGGTCGGGAGCGCGGAGCGGCGCGCCCGTATTGACCAGGACGATGTCCGAGGGGCCGAGGCCCGTCTCCTCCTGGACCTCCGTCAGGGCCTGGCGCTCGGCGGGCCCCTCGAGGTAGCCGCTGACGCCGGCCCAGCGGCCCGGGTAGCTCCCCACCTTCCCGCTGCGCCGCAAGATGAGGACGCGCTCCCGCTGCCCGTCCCGGCGCAGGAGGAAGCTCGTGACCACGTGGACCGGTCGCATCGGCTATACTGGGCCTCTTCCAGAATGCTTCGAGTATAGCAGAGGGCCCCGGCGCCGGAGGCGAGGGAGGCAGGCCGTGGCGCGTATCGAAGAGCAGGTCGCCGAGCAGCTCGTCCAGCGCGGGCTCACCATCGCCACCGCCGAGTCCACCACGGGCGGCTACATCGGCCACCTGCTGAACACTATCCCCGGCAGCTCCAGGTACTACGTGGGGAGCGTGGTGGCCTACCACACCCGTCCGAAGATCCAGCTCCTCAAGGTGCCCGAGGCCGTCATCAAGGACGCGGGATCGGTGAGCGCCCAGTGCGCCCTGGCCATGGCCAAGGGGGTGCGCGAGCTGCTGGGCACCGACATCGGCGTCGGCGAGACGGGGATCGCGGGCCCGACCGGCGGCCGGCCCGACCGGCCCGTGGGCACCGTCTACATCGCCATCGCCGCCAAGGACGGCTATCAGCTCGCCGAGCGCTGCGTCTGGGATGCCGACCGCATGGCGTTCAAGGAGCGCACGGCGGAGGCCGTTCTGGCGCTGGTGCAGCACTACCTGCGGCGGTGACGCCGCCGGCGCGGTATCGGAAGTCACGAAGCTATCCCGAAATGCGGGTCATCAGATTAGGTTTCACCCCCACCCTCACCCTCCCCCATCAAGGGGGAGGGGATTTCGGGAGGAGGTCACGATGACAGACCCGGCCAGGATAACAGCGCCTTGGTTCGGCAAGAGCGCCCAGGCCGGCGCCGTGTCGCGGAGGGGGGAGCCATGATGCTGGACGGGAAGGTCGCGGTCGTCAGCGGCGCGAGTCGAGGCATTGGCGCCCTGACGGCGGTCCTCCTGGCTAAGGAAGGGGCAGATGTGGTCGTGACGGCCCGCACCGACAGGGAGCGGGCCGATCTTCCCGGAAGCATCGCCAAGACCGCTGAAGAGGTCCGGCGTCTCGGGCGGCGCGCATTGCCGGTGAAGGCTGATCTGACCCGCGAGGAGGAGATCGACGCCGTCGTCGCTCAGACCATCGATGCTTTCGGCCGCGTCGATATCCTGGTGAACGATGCGGCGCTCACGAGAGATCAGATGTTCGACGCGTTCCTTCCGATGATCAGGCAGAGTTGGAGGGACCAGATCGCTCTGAACCTCACGGCGCCCTTCCTTCTTTGCAAGGCCTTCGTCCCTCACATGATCGCAAGAGGTGGCGGCCTGATCGTCAACGTCACCTCGGCCGCGGCCTGGAACGAGGGTGCGGCCTTACCGGGGATCGGAGGGGCGCCTGGCGTCGCCTACGCCGTCAGCAAAGCGGGGCTCAATCGCATGACGCTGGCCCTCCGAAAATGCCCGCGATCTGGTCAGGCTCTTCCCCACTCTGGACCTGAAGCATGCCCACCCGGCGGAGGTCCCAGCGAGGACCATCGCCTATCTGGCAACCTGCCGTGATCCCATGTGGTACACCGGTAAGGTGATCGTCGCAGCCGATTTCGCCCGCGAGCATAACCTGCTGTAGCAGGTGTGGTGTCTCGTCCAGACATGACCTTGTCTTTCTGAGAGGCTGTGAACAAATCGCCCGTAGGGGCGGGCCGGAGCCTGCCCTGTTCT
>CAZKTO010000049.1:0-22849 GCA_964555685.1 uncultured Dehalococcoidia bacterium | reverse complement strand
GCGGGAGGACCGGTTGGCCCGTCTGGGCGCCGCCCAGGAGCGGCTACGCGAGCGCGCGGCCAAGGATCCCCGGGGGCGTAGGCCCAAGCCCCCCACACCGGACAGCGAGGCGAAGGTCAACCTCACCGATCCAGACAGCCGAGTGGTGCGTGACTACCACGGCTACCTGCAAGAGTACAACGTCCAGGCGGTGGTCACGGGGGAGCAGGTCATCGTCGCTGCGGAGCTGATCCGAGACGCCACGGATGCCGGCCAACTGCGCCCCATGCTGGCGGCCGCCCAGGCGAATTTGGCAGTGCTCGGCCTGCCCCAGATGCAGGTGCTGCTGGCGGATGCTGGTTACTACTCCGATGAGCAGGTGCGCTGCGTCGGTGGGGATGGGCCCGAGTTGCTCATCGCGACGCGCAGCGACCGCTATCGCCGTCAGCACCCCTCTCCTCCACGGGGGCGTATCCCCTCCGGTCTGTCACTGCGCGAGCGCATGGCGCGCAGGCTGATGACCAAGCGCGGCCGGCGCCTCTACGGCCGGCGGCGGTGGATGATCGAGCCGGTCTCCGGGGATGTGAAGGAGAACCGGGGAATCCGGCGCTTGATGCGGCGCGGCTTCGCGGCTTGTGCCAGCGAGTGGAAACTCGTCGCCGCCACCCACAACCTGCGCAAGCTCTACGCTCCGGCGGGGAGCGTGGCGACGCCGCCAGCCCGTGGCCTCCCACCCGCTGGACGACGGCGGCTGGGAGGAGGTCCTCGCCTGCCGTTGACCCCGCGTCACGACTCCTGCCGCCACCCGCGGATGGTTGGCCGCCCCAGCAGCCGGCGCCAGAGCTTACGCACTCTGTGCCACAGCCTCTGCGAGCCTACCCCTTCCTGCACGCGGCTACTTCCACTATCTCCTGAAGCAAATGCATCATGACCAATGATGCATTTGCTTCTTTTGATCACGTTGGGCCTCCTGCTATGTTTTGAGGCGACATGCTGGCCCTGGATTGACGCTCCAGATGGGTTTAGAGAGGACGGCAATGGCGGGCCCTGAATACCTCACCCAGAAGCAGGTGGCTGAACTCTTTGATGTGTCGCTTCCGACGGCAACGCGGTGGGCCAGAGAAGGTCGCCTCCCATCGATCATCACTCCTGGTGGCCAACATCGCTACCCTCGGGAGGAGATGGAGGACCTGCTTCGGGAGCTTCAACAAGAGCTTCGGGGAGGGGTAATTCGGCGGTTGCCGCGAGGGCACCGCCGGCCTCTTGGGAGATGACTACAACCCAGAGAAGATGGGGCGCTGTTGTGCTAACTGCCGAGGACTATCGTTTGCAACGAGGATACCGCAGCGGTAGATAGAGGCTTGAAAACTGTGGAAGTAGATGCCGTGGTGCTGGCCGAGGGGTGATATGGACCAAGATAAGATCACGCGCCGTCAATTCCTCAAAGGGGCAGGGGCGGCTATTGGAGGCGCCGCAGCGCTGGCCGTACTGCGGTCTCTGGATGAGGAACCAGCGCTTGCTTCCCGTACCTTGGCGCCAACGGTCCAGCAGGGAAATCCCTTAGAGTCCTACCCCGACCGCAATTGGGAAGAGGTGTATCGCAACCAGTACGCCTATGACAGCTCGTTCACATGGGTGTGTTCTCCCAACGATACCCACGCCTGCCGCATGCGGGCTTTTGTACGCAACGGGGTAGTGCTACGTTCGGAGCAGAACTACGATGTCCCGCGCTACAGCGACCTGTACGGGAACCAGGCCACTGCCGCGTGGAACCCCCGGGGGTGCAAAAAAGGGTACAGCTTCCACCGACGGGTGTACGGGCCCTACCGCCTCAGATACCCGTTGATACGTAAGGGCTGGAAGCAGTGGGCCGATGACGGCTTTCTAGAGTTGACCTCAGAAAACATCGCCAAATACCATTTTGACGCCCGCGGTCAGGATGAGCTGCTCCGCGCCTCATGGGATGAGGTCTTCGACTATCTGGCCAGGGCCATGATCGCCATTGCCCGGCGCTATAGTGGCGAGGAGGGGCGGCAGCGCCTGCAGGCCCAGGGGCACCTGGAGGAGATGCTTACCTGGATGGAAGGGGCCGGAACACGCACCATGAAATTCCGAGGCGGCATGGGGTTGCTGGGGGTCATCGGCAAGTACGGCATGTACCGTTTTTCCAATATGCTGGCGCTTCTGGATACCTACGTGCGGGGTGTGGGCCCAGACAAGGCCAAGGGGGGGCGCAGCTGGTCCAACTATACCTGGCACGGAGACCAGGCCCCTGGCTTCCCCTTCGTCCACGGGCTCCAGGCTTCAGACGTTGACCTTAACGACCTGCGCTCCTCCAAGCTCCACATACAGGTGGGGAAGAACCTGGTTGAGAACAAGATGCCCGAGAGCCACTTCTTCAACGAGATCATGGAGCGTGGGGGCAGGGTGGTGGTCATTGCCCCCGAGTACAACCCGCCGGCCACCAAGGCGGACTACTTCATCTCGGTGCGGGCCGGCCTCTCGGACACGTCCCTCTTCCTGGGAGTGGCCAAGCTCCTGATAGACAACGGTTGGTACGACGAGGCCTTCCTCAAGCAGTTCACCGACATGTCCCTGCTCATCCGCACCGACACCCTAAAGAGGCTGCGCGCCGATGAGGCCTTCCCCGGCTACAAGCCCAGCTTGAGACAAGAAGGGGCGAGCTTCAGCCTGCAAGGGCTGACCTTGGACCAGTACGCCAGTCTGGGGGACTTCGTCGTCCGTGACCGGCGCACCGGCCAGTTGAAAGCAGTTACGCGGGATGATGTGGGGGGCAATTTGGAGAGCAGAGGCGTAGACCCCCAACTGGAGTGGGAGGGGCAGGTCAAGCTCGCAGACGGCTCCCAAGTGGAAGCCATGACCATCTTTACGGCATACAAGAAGTACCACCTGAAGGACTACGATTTGGACACGGTGGCCGATATCACAGGCGCGTCCAAGGAGCTCATGGAGCGCCTAGCCATGGATCTCGGCCGCCGCTTCTGGGACCCGGAGTTTGTGGGCAAACCGCGGGAATACTACCCCATCGCCATCCACATAGGCGAGGGGATCAACCATTACTTTCATGCAACCCTGCACAACCGGGCAACCAATCTGGCGTTGATGCTTGTGGGCAGCATCGGCTTCCCGGGCGCTGGCTGTCACACATGGGCGGGGAATTACAAGGCGGCCCTCTTCCAGGGCTCAGCCTGGAGCGGCCCCGGCTTCAAGGGGTGGGTGGCCGAGGACCCGTTCAATGCCAACCTGGACCCTAACACCGATGGAAAGGACATTCGCGTCGCCGCGTATGCCCGGGATGAAGAGGTTGGCTATTGGGCCCACGGAGACCGCCCCCTCATCATCGATACTCCCAAATATGGCCGCAAGGTGTTCACCGGCAAGAGCCACCTCCCCACTCCTACCAAGTTCATCTGGACTACCAATGTGAACCTCATCAACAACGCCAAGTGGACCTACGAGCTCATCAAGAACGTCAACCCCAGGGTGGAGTGCATTGTCACCTCTGACATCGAAATGACCAGCTCCGTTGAGTACTCGGACGTGGTTCTCCCTGCCAATAGCTGGATGGAGTTTGAGGACTATGAGGTAACCGCTTCCTGCTCCAACCCCTTCCTCCAGATGTGGAAGGGAGGCATCAAACCCCTGTACGACACCAAGGACGACACGGCCATTATGGCCGAACTTGCCAAAAGGCTGGCCGAGATAACCGGCGACCGCCGGTTCGCTGACTACTGGAAGTTCGCCCTGGAGAGGCGGTCGCTGGTGTACATTCAGCGGCTTCTGGATGCCAGCGCCACAACCCGGGGCTATAAAGCCCAGGAGGTTCTGGATGGGAAATATGGCGAACCGGGTGCTACGCTCATGCTCTTCCGCACCTATCCCAGGGTCCCCTTCTGGGAGCAGGTCTACGACGGCATCCCCTTCTACACACCCACAGGGCGTCTCCAGGCCTACAACGACGAGCCCGAGGTCATCCAGTATGGGGAGAACTTTATCGTGCACCGAGAGGGGCCCGAGGCGACTCCCTACCTTCCCAACGCCATTGTCAGCACCAATCCCCTTATCCGACCCGATAATTATGGCTTCAGCCCTGAGATGGTGGCCAAGGGCCTGGACTGGGAGGCGCGGCACGTGGCCAACAACAAGCTGCCCTGGACGGAGGTGAAGAAGACTCCTAACCCCCTGTGGAAGGACGGTTACCGCTTCCTGTGCGTTACCCCCAAGTCGCGCCACAGCGTGCACTCCTCCTGGATGGTGACCGACTGGGACTGGCTGTGGAACGGCAGCTTCAGTGACCCCTTTCGCACGGACAAGAGAGCCCCTGGCGTCGGCGACTGGCAGCTCCACATCAACCCGCAGGCAGCCAAGGACCTGGGCATCAACAACGGCGACTACGTGTATGTGGACGCCGACCCCGCCACCAGGCCCTACCGGGGCTGGAAGCCCGATGACCCCTTCTTCAAAGTCTCTCGGTGCATGTTGAGGGCCATCTACAACCCGGCATACCCGTATCAGCTGGTGATGATGAAGCACGGCGCTTTCATCGCCACCGAGCGGAGCGTGAAGGCCCACGAGACCAGGACCGACGGCCGCGCCCTGTCGGAAGGCACCGGCTACCAGGCCAGCTTCCGCTACGGCTCTCAACAGAGCGTTACCATCTCCTGGCTCATGCCCATGCACCAACTGGACTCGCTGTTCCACAAGAAGAAGGTGGAGCAGGGTTTCCTCTTCGGATACGAGGCCGACAATCACGCTATCAACTCGGTGCCCAAGGAGACTCTAGTGAAGATCACCAAGGCCCAGGACGGAGGTCTGGGTGGCCGAGGCACCTGGCGGCCAGCCACCGTGGGCAACACGCCGGGCGACGAAAGCACGTTCATGGGGCGCTACCTCAAAGGCGAGGTGGTGCGAGTGGTCAGGTAGGAAGGCCCATGAAACCGTACGAGCAAGACGACCCTATGGAGCTGGTGGGCGTGGCCCTTCCCGAGGTGAACCCTGACCTGTTCGTGGAGTCCATCGTCCGGGAGTACCTCCTCTTGGGGTGGAGCCCCAAACAGATCATGCTCCTGTTCCGCAAGTCTTATTTCGCCGGCACTCACGCCGTTCTTCAGGAAAGGGGTGAGGCCTACGTGCAGCGGATGGTAGAGCGGCTGGCCAGCGAATGGAGTCGCGGCTGGCTAAAAGGAGGTGAGTCCTGTGCCTGAGGTGTACAACTGGCAACTGGGCAGGAAGATGGCCTTCCCCTTACCCGAGGCCCACCCCCAATGGCAATGGGCCTTTGTGTTCAACATCAACCGCTGCATCGCCTGCCAGACCTGCAGCATGGCCTGCAAGAGCACCTGGACCTTCTCCAAAGGCCAGGAGTACATGTGGTGGAACAACGTGGAGACCAAGCCTTACGGCGGCTATCCCCATTTCTGGGACGCGAAGCTTCTGGAGATGCTGGAAGGGGCGGACCGGTCGGCAGGGAAGGAGGCGATGTGGGACGCCACCCAAAGGGACGGCGCCCAGCGGCCTTACGGCGTTTACCAGGGCCTCACTATTTTTGAGGCGGCGCTGGAAAAACAGCCCCAGCAAGAGGCCGCCCTTGGATACGAGCCCACAGATCAGGAGTGGACCGCGCCGAACATCTTTGAAGACGCGCCCACTGGGCCAGTATCCAGCCGAGGCAGGGCATCCCTGGAGGGAGTGGTCCTGCCGGAGCACAAGACCTGGTTCTTCTATCTTCAGCGCCTGTGCAACCACTGCACCTACCCCGGCTGCCTGGCCGCCTGCCCCCGCAACGCCATCTACAAGCGGCCCGAAGACGGCATCGTCCTCATTGACCAGAAGCGGTGCCGGGGCTACCGCAAGTGCGTCATGGCATGCCCTTACAAACGCCCCATGTTCCGCACCACCACCCGAGTCTCGGAGAAGTGCGTGGGTTGCTACCCGCGCGCTGAGGGCAAGGACCCCCTCTTCCCTGGCGAACCTCTGGAGACGCGGTGCATGACCGCCTGCCCTGGGAAGATACGCCTTCAAGGCCTGGTTCGCATCAACCCAGACGGTAGCTGGGCCGAGGACCCCCAAAACCCCATCTACTACCTGGTCAAAGTCGCTAAAGTCGCCCTGCCTCTCTACCCCCAGTTCGGCACGCAGCCCAACGGGTACTACATACCTCCTCGCTGGGTGCCCCGGCCCTACTTATACCAGATGTTCGGCCCGGGTGTAGACGAGGCAATAGAGAAGTATACGACCCCTGACCGGGAGTTCCTGGCCGTCCTTCAGCTCTTCAGGGCCACCCAGCGCATCATCTTCCGCTACGAGATCGTGGAAGGCCCCAAGATCTTTGAGGCGACCATCGCTCGGAAGAAGTGGGAGATGTTCAACGATACCGTCATCGGCTACGGGCGGGGTGGCCAAGAGGTGTGCCGCGTGTCTGTGGAGGAGCCCAGGTACGTGCGTGAGGCGAAACACTACAACTCCATCTAGGAGGCTGACGCCGTGACCGGTTCATACTGGCGGCCCCAGGCACGCAGCGCCGTGTACGAATACCTCTCAGCCGCTTTCCTCTACCCCACGGAACCAACCCTGGAGTTGTTGCGAAATGGCGGTGTTCCAGTGCTGGGGATTCTCCGCAGCCTGGGCCTAAGCCAAAGTGCCTCCACATTGGAGCAAGCTCATCGTTATCTTCTCACCCATGACATGAACAACGTGGTGGAGGAATACGTGCGTACCTTCGGCCACACCATCTCCAGGGACTGTCCGCCCTACGAGGGTGAACATGGACAGTCTCACATCTTTCAGCTGTCCCAAGTGCTGGCGGATATTGCCAGCTTCTACCGGGCCTTCGGCCTCGCCCCGGCACCCGAGGCGCGAGAGAGGCTGGACCACATCAGTGTGGAACTGGAGTTCATGCACGTTCTGACGCTCAAGGAGGCCCACGCCCTTCGGATGGGCTTGGATCAAGACAAGATAGCGGTCTGCCAGGAAGCCCAGAGGGCTTTCCTGGGACAACACCTCGGCGAGTGGGCCTGCCATTTCGCCAGGCGTTTGCAGCGCAAGGCTGCTGAGGGGTCTTACTACCACTTGGCACAAGCCCTGGAAACATACGTTTGGAGCGAACTGGAAGCCCTGGGTGTAGAAGCCTCGTTCGCCAGTCCAGCCGCTCCATCTCCCTCGGCAGACGAAGAGGCCGCCTGTGGTCAATGTCCAATGGCACCGGCAGACTCCAGGGATGAAACGCCATGAAGACGAGGGAGCTAAAAGCTACTCGGCGTTCTATCCTGTCGGCTGGGGCTGCGACAGCGCTGCTGTTGCTGTTGCACCGGTCTACCAAGTTGGTTTCAGCCCAGCAAGAGGGGGCTATTGCCGCAAAGGAAGTCCCCAAGATACCCGAGGCGCCCGACGACGGCCTCTGGCAACAGGCCAGGGCGACGGGGGTCCCTTTGAATCCCCAGAACATAGTTGTCCCCCGCGTCACTGAGGCGAGTGTAAAGTCCCTGAGTGTGCGGGCCCTTTATGACACCCGACACGTTGGCTTCCTTTTGGAGTGGCGTGACTCGCGGAGAGACCTTGACTTGGGCACGGTCACCTCTTTTCGAGACGCTGCCGCTCTCATGTTTCCCGCAAGGAGAGGGGAGCTCTTGCCTTCCTTCACGATGGGCCATCCCGGCGCGCCGGTCACCATCTACCACTGGAAGGCCGACTGGCAGTACGCTCGACTCCACGATGTGGACGAGGCCTATCCCCACATGGTCTCCGACCACTACCCCTTCTCGGGCAAGGGGCCGGGAGAGATCGCGGAGGCTGTGGACTATGCGCAAAAAGGCGATAAGGCCTTTGTCACCGCCTGGTGGGCAGGCAACGCCTTGGCGGACCCTGGCCTCCAGGCCCGCTCGTCTGTGGAAAAACTAAGGGCGGAGGGCTTTGGAACCCTGGAAACACAAAAGGAGCAGGACGGCTCGGCCAATGGCGTTTGGAAAGACGGTGTATGGAGGGTTGTCGTAACCGTGCTGCGTTCTCAGCCAGAGAGGAGCCTGGAGCCGGGGAAAGTTATACCCGTGGCCTTTGCGGTGTGGGACGGCTCTCTCAACGAGCGCAACGGGCAGAAGGCCTTCTCATTCTGGCAGAGCCTCACCCTGGAGGCTCCTGCCCGAATGGGGGTGCTGGTCCCGCTCCTGAGCGGCATTGGCGGGGTAGTCGTGATCGTGCTGGCAGCGCTGGTGGGCTTGCGGCTGTGGCGAAGGCGGCGTCTAGCAGGTCGCTGAAAACCTGCGGTTTTCAGCGATATTCCCCTCTCCCAACAGGGTGGTGGGTACTGCTGAGAAAGGTCCGAAGGACTTTTTTCAGCAGCCTCCTAGAGGGCAGGGCGGGATAAAGGGTAGCTGTTCAGGAAGTGCCCTATGACGGAGGCGAGAAATGCCATTTCGCTTGGGGACCACGGAGCTGCTTATTGTGCCGATGCGGGCCTCGACATCATCGCTGATCTCAAGGGTCGGCAGCTCCTGCCGCTGGATGATGATGGTCTCGGGAGCGGCGATGCCGTTATGCGGGTTGACCTGCTCCCCTACATTAGGACCAGGGATAATGAGAGTCCTCCGGGCAATAAAGAAGGAGGATGGTCGATGTGAGGGAGCAGATTTTCAGAAGAGCAGATCATCGGGGTTCTCAAGGAAGCAGAGACCGGTTTCGTGCTGGCACCTGGCGACCAGCTGCGCCTTCCTGAGTATGTCAATGAAAGGCGCTAGACGGCTCAGATCAAGCAGCCGCAGTCCCGCATCCGTTCGACATCGGCATCGCTATAGCCCAGCTGCTGCATCACGCGCGCTGTTACTGCGCCCACTCTTGGCGCCACGTGGGTAATCTTGGGAGACGTAACCGAGAACTTGTATGGGATGCCCACCTGCCGCACGGTTCCGCCATCCGGATGCGAGACTTCAAGGACCATATTGCGGTGCAGAAACTGCGGGTCACGCACCACTTCCTCAACCTCGTAGACGGGTGCCACACAAGTGTCCTTGGGCATAAGTTGGGCCACCCACTCGTCCCTGGTCTTGGTGCGGCAGGCCGCAGCGAAGCGCTGGGCAATTGCTTCCTGCTTGGACTCATCGTGCTGGTAGGACGCCAGGTCATCGCAGCCCAGCTCATGGCAGAGGTTCTCATAGAACCACGGCTCGATGGCGCCAACGCTGAGGTACCTGCCATCCTTGGTCTGAAAGATGCGGTAATAGGCCGGCTTGCCCGTGGTCATAGTCTGTCCTGGGCGCGGGGGCGGACTCCCGGCTAGGTACTGGTCAATGGACACGGCCATGAGGTCCATGATGGTCTCGGCACAGGAAACATCCACAGCCTGGCCGATTCCCCGCTGCTTCGCGGCGAAGACAGCCGCCAGGATGCCGATGGCCGCGGACATGCCGCCGGTGCCGTCGGCGAAGGTCGCTCCCGGAATGTTGGGCATGCTGTTCCGGCGGCCCGTCATCCCCACGCTCCCGCCAACCGACTGATAATTAAGGTCGTGGCCAGCGAATTCCGCGTACGGCCCCGTGGCCCCGAAGCCCGTCACGGTACAGTAGACCAGGCGAGGATTGTACCGGCGGATGGACTCGTAATCGATCCCAAGCTTCTTGTAAACGCTGGGACGAGAACTGACCAGCATCACGTCAGTGTGTCCCACCAGCCGGCCGAGCAAAGCCTGGCTATGCTGGCACTTCAGGTTGATGCCAATGACCTGCGTATTGCGGCGCAATCCGTACCCGCTGCTGGAATCCATCTTACGGCCGGCGCGCTTCCCCGTGCCAGGCCCCGGCTCCACGACCCGCAACACCTCGGCTCCAAGATCCCCGAGGATCTTGGAGCAGTGCGGACCAGGCCCTAGCAGGGTGAAGTCCAATACCTTGAGTCCCTCTAGCGGTCCCCCCATGGTGATCTCTCCTTTCCGGTCGTCGGCGATCCCCAGCAGACAACTCGCCGCCGTCCGGTCACGCCGTCATGCGGCTCTGCCCGCTGCCGCCTTGCCGGGAGGCTGGTGGAGGTTCAGATGCCTGCTCAGGACGGCGCGGTGGTAACGGGCATCGCCGAAGGCCAGCGCCTGCACCCGCGCTCGGCGGAAATACATCTGGAGATCGTGCTCCTTGTAGTACGCGATGCTGGCAAAGATCTGGTGCGCCTGCCATGTGACCTGCTGGTAGGCATCACTCAAATATGCTTTTGCTACCGAGACCTCGGTCTCGGCAGGCAGACCTTGATCAATTTTCCAGCACGCCATTCGCGTTGCGAACCGGCTCCGGTCAACATCGACGGCCATCTCGGCCAGATAGTTTTGGATGGATTGGAATGCGCCGATGGGCCTGCCGAACTGGACGCGGCGCTTGGCGTAGTCCAGGGCCATGTCCATCGCGGCCTGCGCCCCGCCCACCATCTCGGCACACTGGAGAGCGGTGGCACGCAGGAGGGCATTGGAAAGAGCCGGGAACGCCTCCCCCTGATTGCCCAGCACGGCGTCTCGGGGGACCGGCACCCCATCGAGGGTGACCTCGCACTGCTTATCGTCGGCGATCGTGCTCAGCACGCTGATCCGCACTCCCGGAGCATGGGCGTCGACCAAGAACAGCGTCAGCCCGCCGGCGAGCGACGCCTCACCCGAAGTTCGAGCGACGCACAACAGGTAGTTGGCCACGTGGGCGTATGGCACAAACATTTTTGACCCAGTGAGCGTGTATCCGTTCCCGGAGGGCACGGCCTTGGTGTGTATCGTTGTCGGCGCATACGCAACGCTGGGTTCCAGGTGTGCAAAGGAGATAATCAGCTTCCCGCCGATCAATGGCTCCAGGTATCGACGCCGCTGCTCAGGAGTGCCCAGCGTGTCCAGCAGATAGCCACTGAGCGCAGCGCACGTCATGTAGGGGCTGGGTACGATGTTGCGCCCCATCTCTTCCACCAAGACCATCTGATCGGCAAACCCTGCGCCAACGCCGCCGTGCGCCTCGGAAACGGTGATGCTGAGCCAGCCCAATTCAGCCATCTTGCGCCACAGCTCCGGGCTGTAGCCCTGGTTGCTCTGCTCCAGTTCGCGGATCAGCGACTTGGGACATTCCTGGGTCAAGAAGTCCCTTGCCTGCCTGGCGATGGTCTGTTGCCGTTCGTCCAAATCGAAGTTCATGGCATGCTCCGTTCCTAGCCGGCCCTAGCCCTTGGGCAGACCCAATCCACGCTGTGCGATGACGGTCCGCAATATCTCGCGAGTTCCGCCAGCCTGGAGGTGGCAGCTTTCCAGGAAGTCGTCGGACACTTCCCCGTCCGCTATGGCCCGCTTCGAGCCGCGGCGCAGGAGCCCGTAGTTACCCAGGATTCCCATGCCCGTCATGGCGAACTGCCTTGCCAGCGTCTTGCTGACCAGCGAAGCCGCGGCGGCCTCGAGATTAGGCAAGTGTCCCGCGGCCTGTGCCGACACCACCCGCCACGCCAGCAGATGGAACGTTTCAACCTCCACGTGGAGCTGCGCCAGCAAGTCCTCGATGTGCTCATCGCGGCGTGGCGAGCACCCAGGAGGGATCCCTTCTCGGTAGAGATGGCACAGGGTTTCCAGCTTGCGCTGGGAAGCGCCGACGCCGCTGATTCCAGAGCGCAGGATGTCCAGCGTACCCATCAAGATGTACCAGCCGCGGTTTTTCTCCCCCACCATCCGGCTTGCGGGCACCCGCACGTTGTCCAGGAACACCTGACACTCGTTGGGTTTGCCCCGCACGTTGGTCATGGCCCGCGCCTCGAATCCCGGGGTCTTCGCGTCCACCACGAACGTGCTGATGCCGCGGTGTGTCGGCGCGTTCGGGTCCGTGCGAGTTGCAACGTGGGCATAGTCAACCCGGTCTGCTCCTGTGATGAACGTCTTCTGTCCGTTGAGGACGTAGCAGTCGCCATCCTGCCTGGCTTGAGTCTTGAGCGAGGCCAGATCGGACCCGGCCTCCGGCTCAGTCAAGGCGTTGGTGAACCTGATCTCACCCCTGGCGATGCGCGGCAGAAACTCCTGCTGCAACTCCTCCGAACCAAAGTGCATCAGGGCTCCAGGAACAATGAAGTGAGTCGCGATGAGAATGGTGTCGTCAAGGGCTCCTTTGTACCCGGCTTCTTCCAGGAAGATCGCCTGCTCGATCAGGCTGCGCTCCTGGCCCCCATACCGTTTCGGCCATCCCAAGGTGAGCAGGCCAGCTTGGGCCATCTTGCGCTGCCAGCGGTGGCAGACCGGCGCATCCGGGTCCCAGTTCAACGCCTCCACCACCTCGGCAGTGCACTCACGGTCCAAGAAGGACCGTACCTCAGCGCGAAACCGTTGTTGCTCAGCCGTGAACGTGAAATCCATTGCAATCTCCTACCTCGGCTTTGTCACGCAGGCATGGGCCGATCCCCTATGACTCGCTTCTGGCGGAGGGCGTACAGCGCCTCCTCCGTGAGACCTAGGACCTTGGCCAGGATGAACTCGTTGTGCTCGCCGAACAAAGGCGCGCGGCTGCGAATTGCCACTGGTGTGCCAGAGAGCCTCCAAGGGATCTCCCTCATAACCTGATTGCCCGCCAATGGGTGGTCCACGGTGCGGAACGCCCCCCGGCTCCGCAGATGAGGATCGTCCAGGATGTCGGCTACAGCGTATACGGCCCCCGCCGGTATCTCAGACTGCTGAAGCGTCTGCATGATCTGCCTGGCGCTGCTCTTGCGGGTCCAGATGGCGATCTCCTCGTCCAGCGCCTCGCGATTGTCCCAGCGGGCGCGCGCGCCCCTGAAGCGCCGGTCGGTGGCGAGATCGGGCCTCGTCATGACCTGGCAGAGGCGGCGCCACTCCTGATTATGGGTGGCGGAGATGGCCACCCATTTGTCTTCGCCAGCGCAGGGATAGCAGCCTTGTGGCGCCTTACCCTCTTCCTCATTTCCCCTGCGCGATTGATCCCGGCCATTCATGGCGAAGTCCAGAATGGGTCCTGGCAGCAGCGACACCAGGCCCTCGTGCTGGCTGAGTTCGAGGTGTTGACCGGTGCCCGTTTGCCTGCGGAAGCGGATGGCAGCGAGCAACGCGAACGTGGCGTTCAGAGCTGCGACGGGGTCGCCATAGTTCAATCCACAGCGCATTGGCGGGCCCCCCGGGTAGCCAGTCAGCCAGGTAAAGCCAGCCATGGCTTCCATTGTTGTGCCCAACGCGCGGTAGCTGGCGTATGGCCCGTCACTGCCAAAGCCAGGCATGGAGAGGTACAAAATATCTGGGCGGCGGCATCGCAGCGTCTCGTACCCCAATCCCCACCGGTTCATGGTCCCAGCAGTGAAATTCTCGATCACGACGTCGCAGATGCCCGCAAGGGCAAGAAGCAAGTGGCGTCCCTCGGCCTGAGCGAGGTCTAGGGTGATGTCCAGTTTGTTCAGGTTGAACGATTGGTAGAGAGGGCTCGCCTCCCACGGCCGCTCTGAAGAAGCATCAGCGCCGCTGCCCCGGATAGGCTCAGGCCGTTGCACCGACTCCACCTTAATCACCTGTGCTCCAAGGGCTCCAAGCATCATGGTGCAGTATGGGCCTGACCAGATCTGCGTCAGGTCCAACACCCGGATGTCTTCCAGTGGCAAGGTCACCGCTCAACCCTCCTGAAGTCAGATCGCGCCGCCGTGCCGCAGTTGCGCCAGATCTTGCTCCGAGAGGCCCAGCCATCCACACAACACCTCTTCGGTGTGCGCTCCGAGCGCTGGAGCACAACCAGGACCGGCAGCCGTGCGAGAGCACCGCACAGGCGACCCTGGCACGCGCACTGACTGCCCCTTGCCAGCATCGACGTTTAGGAAAAAACCCTTGTGCGCCAGGTGAGGGTCGGACACCACTTCCCCTGGCGTAAGCACCGCCCCAAAGGGCAAGCGCCGCGCCTGAGCCTCGTGGGTCAGTGCCCGCTTGCTCCTGGACTTGAGCCACGGCGTCAGAATCGCGTCGATCTCGTCGGCATGGGCCCGGCGCTGCGGCCCGGTGGCGAATCGCGGGTCCGCCAGCTCCGAAAGACCCGTCCATCGCACGAGCTCGGTCCATTGGTCTTCCCGGGCGGCGATCACTGCCACAAACCCATCCAAGCACGGGAGGATCGTGTACGGATGGCTGCCGGGCTGCCGGTTCCCCTCCCGTTTGGCCACCACCCCGCGCTGGGCGTACATAGGGAATGTTTCGCCCAGCATGTTGACAGCGCACTCGAATATGGAGATGTCCACGCGCTGGCCCGCGCCTGTCAGGTCTCGGGCCAGGACTGCGGCGAGTGTCGCGGAAGCAGCGTGGAGTCCGGCCTGAAGCTCCATCTGCGGCCCTGGCATCTTGAGCGGGGTCTTGCCGCGCTCACCGGTGATGCCCATGAGGCCGCTGAGGGCGCACAGCGTGATCTCCCGGGCGGCCCATCGCGCGTAGGGTCCTGTCTGGCCAAAGAGCGTGATTGAGGTGACGACGAGGAAGGGGTTAGGTGGCGTTGTCCCGTGGCTCGCGAGCTCTGTTGTAACCTGATTTCCTGGTGGTCCGTCTTCGACCACTACGTCTGCGCTGCCCGCCAATGAACGAAAGATGCTCCGGCCTTCTGCCAGCGTGAGATCGAGGGTCACGCTTTTCTTGTTTGAGTTGAGGTACAGGAAGATCCCCCCAGTGCCCGCCTCCGAGTTGTCGTTGGGGAATGGTCCCTCGCGCCGGCAGGGATCTCCGCCGGCCGGAGGCTCGATCTTGACGACATCGGCACCCCAATCGGCCAGGAGCTTCGTGCAAAAGGGGCCGGCTACACTGGTGGTGGTATCCAGGACTCTCAGCCCCTGCAGCGCTCCCTCTGTCATTGCCGTGGCACCTTCAGCGGGCCGGGCGGAATCTGGGCAGCGTAACTTCGTCGGTCACGCGCTCGAACACGACCTCGACCAGCAGCCCTTCTGTGATCGCTTCGTTCGAACAATCGAGCAGATTGCCGAGCATTCGCGGCCCCTCGTCCAATTGCACCAGCACCAAGTTGTACGGAACCTTCGGAATTCCAAGGTTTGTGGCCAGCGCTGTTTCCGAAGTTAGTGTCCATGTCGTACCGGACAATGCCGGCGATGTCTCGCATCGTGAGGCCCGCGTCTGCGACAGCGCTCTGGATAGCGTGCATCGCCACGCGCATCTCAGAAACACCCAGGTCTTTCTTGAAGGGTGTCTGTCCAGCGCCGATGATGGCGACCCTGCCGTCGAACGATGCGCGCGCCATGACGTCATCCTCCTCGCACTCCGCCTGCGGCGGCTGGCGTGAGTGGCAGGGGGGCCAGGCCCTGCTGGCACCGGTACTCATCGTCTTGATCGATCACTTGGTCCGCGTACAGGCGGTCCACGTCCGATGGACACAAGCCGAGCACCTCACCAAACACCCGCTCGTTGTCTTGGCCCACAGCACGCCCGGCCCGCAGCGCCCCACGTACAGGATCCCGCAGGCGGATCGCGAGCCCTCCGCCAAGCACAGGGCCCTTGAACTGGTGGTCATACAGGACGAAAAGGTGCCGGTGCTTCAAATGGGGATCGCGGAGCAGGCCCTCTACATCCTGCACCACGCCAGCAGGCACACCGGCGGCCTGGACTTTCTGCATCGCCTCGTAGGCATCCCGCTGACGCGTCCACTCCACGATGTGCCTATCCAGCTCGTCGTGATGGCGCAGGCGGCTTTCCTGCGTGGCAAACTTGGGATCGTCCGTCCATAGTGGCGTGCCCATCGCGCTGCGGAACTTAGCCCAGTCTGCATCGGTGTACGCGGCGATAACACACCACCGGTCCTGTCCTTGGCAGGGGTAACAGGCGCAAGGCGATGCCGGAGTAGGCGCATTGCTCAGCGGGGGCAGTTCCCGGCCCAGGACCGCGTACTGCAAGAGCAGGTCTCCGATGGTAGCCACGGTGAGTTCCAGCATGGAGATGTCGATGAATTGGCCTTGCCCTGTCCGGCGCCGCTCGCGCAAGGCCGCCATGAGAGCAACGATGCCGTACAAGCTCGCCATCCAGTCGGGAAGGACCATCCGCGCCATGACGGGCCTGCTATCCGCGTGACGGCTCAGGTGAGTAAGCCCCGCGATCGCCTCGGTCTGCATGCCCCAGGCTTTGTACCGGGCATACGGCCCGGTCACGCCAAAGGCGGTGTTTTGCAGCAGGATGATTGAAGGGTTGAAGGACCGCAGGCGTGGGTACGTCAATCCCAGACGCTGGGTCGCCCCGGGCCCAAGGTTCGTCAGCACTGCGTCGCTGATCGAAACTAGTTCGGCGAAAAGGCGCTGGCCTCCTGGCGTTTCCAGATTGATGCCCACGTGGTCCTTGCCGCTGTGCCATTCGGGGTGCCAGGGGGAGCGGTTGGGCTGGACCCCTTTTTCCGGTGCGGTGGGTGACACGTAGGACCGCAGCGCGTCCGGATGCGCCTTCATCTCGATGCGAATAATCTCGGCGCCGTGCCAGCTCAGATGCTTGCAGAGCCACGGCACCGCTCCGCCGACGGAAATCTCCAGGAAGCGCATCTTCGCAAGATTGGGCATCTCCATCGCCGCCGGTCCATTACTTCTGGACGGGCGGCTGGCGGGTTCATCACCTGCGGCATCCCTGGCGATGACCTCCGCGAGCACCTCCTCGGTATGCTGGCCGGCCGCGGGGACGGGGCCCGCGATCGCCCACGGCGTCAGTCCGAGTGCGTAAGGTGCGCCGGCGCACCGGACCCGCCGGCCCGCATGCTCAATCTCGATGAAATACCGGCGGGCGGCCAGCTGACGGTGGTCCAGCAGGCTCGCGCAGGTGTTTAGCGGCGCCATGACCAGACCGCGGGCCTGGCCTTGGTGAAAGGCCTCGTCCATGGTGAACCGGCTGGTGAGATCACTCACCCACATTTGCACCAGGTCAGCGTTGGCGATGCGTTGGTAGCGGTCATTGAAAATCGGGTCCAAGACCTCAGTGTGACCGGTCACCTCCGCAATCCACCGCGCGAGAGGGGCCCACATGTGCGGACGCCCAATGGACAGCGCAATCAGGCCATCGCGACAGGGGTACAGACCAGAAGGGGAGCCCGCCGCGTGCAGGGGCTCCCCTCGCGTCTCTTTGACGCCGTCCTCAAGAAACTTGGCCACGCCCGTCAGCGTCGAGATCGAAGTGAGAGCCTCCTGCATCGAGATGTCGATGTGGACCCCCGTCCGGGTGATCTCCTGCTCCAAGAGCGCCATGGCAGTCCCCGCCGCCGCCTGGATGCCGCCGATGTAGTAGACGAGAGAGCCTGGGAGGCGCATTGGGGGGAAGCCCGCTGGCCCAGAGGTGGCCATGAGGCCGCTCATGGCGAAGGCCACCGCGTCGTTCCACGCATGGTCACGATACGGCCCATCCTGCCCGAACCCGGTGATGGAGGTCATGATCAGGGCCGAATGCTCCGGCGACAGATGCCGGTAGCCCAAGCCCAGGGCATCCAGTTCCCCTGGCGCAAAACTCTCGACGAGCACATCGGCCCCGGCGGCAAGGCGGCGCAAGGCCGCGCGGCCTGTTGCTGAGGCCAGGTCAAGGACCACCGACCGCTTGCTGGCGTTGGCGTACACGAACGCGATGCTGCATGCCTCGGGCCCGTCCTCCGGCCACAGAGGCGGCACGCGCCGGGCAGAATCCCCGCCAGGCGGCTCGACCTTGATCACCTCGGCGCCAAGGTCAGCCAGCAGCCGCCCGCAATAGGCCGCCGCGAGGTTGCCTATCTCGATCACGCGGACGCCCCGGAAGGGAGCCCGCCGCGTCCGGCCTCCTGTGGGATCATCCATCAAGCAGCTCCTGGGCAACGAGGTCTTCATATTCGCCAGCGCTGCCCATCATGAGCTGCCACTGCTTGGCGCGGCGCAGGTACAGCGTGATATCCACATCCACAATGGCGCCAAGGCCACCGTGGATCTGACAGGCGATGAACGCCGCCTGACGGCAGCTGTCCCCAACGAAGGCTTTCGTCTTGGCCACCAGGTCCCGCCTAGCCACACCCTGGTCCATGCTCCAGGCGAGATAGAACATGAGGGTGTCCGCCCCAGTGATCTCCATGGCCGTCTGGGCTAGATAGTGCTGGATGGCCTGGAAGGTGGCGATGGGCCTGCCAAATTGGACCCGCGTCTTGGCATACTCCATCCCGATCTCATGGGCACGCTCCGCGGCTCCAACCATCTGGGCACTCAGGGCCAGGATGCCCCGGTCCAGGGCCTTCCGCAGCGCTGGCCATGCCTGTCCAGGTTCCCCCAGCACCCTGTCCGCGGGGATCGTGACGCCGTCCAGCGTCACCTTGCATTGGGCGTCCCGGGCCAGGGTGACAAGGGGTTGCCGGCTGAGCCCCGGGCTGCTCATGTCCATGAGGAACATCGTCAACCCCTCGGGCCCGCGGCTGCCGGGGAGCCGGGCCGCCAAAAGCAACTCATCGGCCCCCTGGGCATATTCAACGAATGTCTTCTTGCCGCTGACGTGCCAGGTGTGACTGTTCTTGTGGGCCTCTAGATGGATACCTTGGACGTCGTAGGGCCCGGACCCTTCGAGGAATCCAAACGCGACGACTTTCTTGCCGTCTGCGATTGCCGGCAGGTACCGGCGCTTTTGCTCTTCCGTCCCAGCCTCTGCAATGGCCGTGGCGGCAATCACCGCTGTAGGGATAAAGGGCGATGGGCACAGGGCGCGGCCCAGCTCCTTGTTGAGCAGCGCCAGGTCTACGTGCGACCCACCCATGCCGCCATGCTCAGTTGGGAGGGGAAGACTCAGCCACCCCAGATCAGCCATCTGCTTCCATATTTCAGGGGAGTACCCAAACGGGCTCTGCTCCAGTTCCCGCACCGCTGATGGCGGGCAGGCGCGGGTGAGATAGTCTCGCGCTGCGGTCTGGAGCATCGTCTGCTCGGAGGACAGTTTCATATCCATGGCACACCTCTCAGGAAGGAAGCCGCAGCATGCGTTTTGCGATGATGTTCTTGGAAACGTCGAGGCCTGCGGCGGCGGTGCGCGCGTGAGGCCCCATAGTCCACATCTTGCAGAACTCTCCGCCGTCCGGCGCCTCTTCGCCTTCCCATAGGTAGCCGCAGGGCCCCGCCAGGTCCAGCGCCAGGTCGTCGATCTCCGGGCCCACCAGCGAGCACCACGCGCGGTTCATCGCCGCCTCGGTGGTGGGCACATAGTTTGGCTCGGCCGCCTTGGCGATGCAACGCAGGTTCAGCATGCGCCCGATGCTGACCCGAATGGCCTGCTTGGCCAAGGCGCGCCGGACCGCCTTGTCATCCTTCAGGCGCGTTCCGTTGACCCGGGCCGACTTCACCCACTCCACAAGCCGCTCGAACCGCTTCTCCACTGGCGTGAAAGAGATGACGGCAAACCGCTCGTAGTCCAGGGCCTCCGAGATGTAATACCATCCGCGGTTCAACTCCCCCACCAGGTTCTTCCCCGGCACCCGCACGTTGTCGAAGAACACTTCGTTAGTGCGCTCACCGTTCATGCAGTACATCGGGCGCACCGTCACGCCTGGCGTCTTGATGTCCGCAACGAACAGGCTGATGCCCTTGTGCTTGGGCAGATTGGGGTCCGTGCGCGCCGCCACCCACAGATAGTCGGCGAAGTCAGCGGAAGTGATGAACCGCTTTTGTCCGTTCAACACGAACTCATCGCCCTCCCGGACGGCGCGCATCTGCATTGATGCTAGGTCTGACCCTGCTTCAGGCTCCGTGTAGCACAGGGCCCACTGGATCTCGTTGCGCAGTATCCGGGGAATGAACTCTTTCTTGAGGTTCTCACTGCCGTGGTGCATGATCACGTTGCCAATGATCCCCAAGTTTTTTCCAATGCTCGGGGCACCGGCCCGCATAAGCTCGTCGTTGAGAATGTACTGGAGCATGGGCATGTTCTGGCCACCCCACGCCTCAGGCCAGGACAAGGTGAGCCACCCCTTTCGCGCCATCTTGCTCACGAATTCCTTCCGCGAAGGCGTGTTGATGAAGTTCGTCCCATGGTGCCCGTCACCCTCCAGCATTTCAGGAGTCATGTTCTCCCGGATCCACTGGACGGCTTCCTGCCGGAACGCCTCCTCCTTGACCGAATAGCTGAAATCCATAGATGTCCTCCCGGGCGCTTGATCCGCTTACGCCGTCAGGCTGCCTTCCTCAAGGGAAGGGCCAACGTGCCTTTGGCTGAGGTGGCCTGGCCATTCTGCGTGCACACTGCAAAGTCCACGTCCACGCGATTCTCGCCGCCCTCCTGATACTTATTCGTCACCTTGCCCTGGATGATCAGCTCGTCACCAGCGCAGATGTTGCCTTTCATCGCGATCTTGATGCGCCGGATCCCTGCCGAGGGGCCTCCCCAGTCGGTCAGTGTCCGGGCTACCATGCCCTGGATAAAGGGCGTGTTCAGGAACATGTCCTTGGTCTTGGACCGGTTCTGGGCGTAGTCCCGGTTGTGGTGCTGGGGCGAGAAGTCCCGTGTGGCCGAGGCCAGATACGCGCAACGGGTTACCGTGATGGGCATCCGGACCACCGGCAGATCGTCGCCTTCGTGGACGTCCTCGAAATAGAGAGTCTTGTAGTCCGGTGGGAAGTACCCCGTCTTTTCGCCCTGGATGGCATCTTCGATAGCGTTGTTCCATCCGCCCTTCAGCTCCTTGGGCTTGTCCACGGGGCCTGTGCCGCGGCCATAGCCGAACATTACGGACCGTGACCGCGCGACAAGTTCTCCCCGCTGATTGCGCACCAGCGAATCGATGGCCCAGAAATGGCCCTCGCCTAGCCGGGTCTTCCTGGGTGGGGTAATCGAACCCAGCCGCTGCGTCGCCGAGAACACGTCGCCGATCACCATGGGCTTGTAGAACTCAATCTCCTGCTCGACCTGGATGCCGACGGGTAGATCGAGGAGCTCTTTCAAGGTCTGATGGATTCCCGCCCTTTGCGAGGAAAGGCCAGGGCCCCTCTTCGACGGCCAGCGGAACGGCACCGACCACGTGCCGAGCATCCCTGGCGGCGCTAGCACGCTGGGATACCCACGCCCCTTAGCGAAATCCTCATCAAGGTACAGTGGGTTGCCGTCCTCGATGGCCTCGCACCAGTGGCGGATGAGCCAGTCACACACCGGCCCCGGCGCTACCGTGGGCTCAGTCTCTGCTTCCGCCATGTGCCGGATCTTCGCCTTGACCTCCTCCGATGCGTATTCGGGCACGTAATCGAGCGCCATGGGTAACCTACCTCCTTTTTATGTTTTGCTTTCGGTCCAACAGGTCTCAATACCCCACCGGAGCATCATGAGCCCTGCCTCCGTGGGCCCGCACTATCGGTCTAGCTTCCTCGCCGTTCCAGGGACTCAACCTCTCCCTCGCATGCGTCTCACGGTTACGCAACCCTCCATGTCCCATGATCGGTGACCCATGTGAAAAAGATGGGCCTTGGAAGGCCCAGCACGTGAAGGAGCCGTGAATCGTGTCTGCACACATCCCGCCGGTGAGCGGCGATAGTGGCCAAACGCATTACCGCGTCAGACTGCACGCCTGGCCTGCCAAACCGAACCCACCGAGTCTCCAGGATGCTCGGTGGGTTCGGTTTGGAACGTGAGATCTCGAAGAGTTGGGCGCTGCGGCCGCGAAAGTCCGGGGTACCGTCGGAGCTCTCGCTTCCACGCCAAGAGCGTTTTGCTTCTTCAACGATCATTCGACTGGCACCTCTCAACCCGCGTCACGACGCTGCTGGCTTTCAAATAACCCTGTCGGCTTACAGGAGCTCACGCTATTGCTTGTCGCAGTACCGCGCAGGGCTTGGATCCAAGCCACCGGTGCAACTGCGGCCAGCGTCCCGATCGTCTCGCAGGTCCTAAGCTGCCTGCATCACAGGCGAACGCTCGCGCTGGAACACCAGCAGGTGATCGTGCACCGGGCAGCACCAGGGCATGGTCTGCTCCATCGCCAGAGGCGGCAGCCGCCATTCGGAACACCGACTCTGCGGCCACGCATACCGCCGGCGATACACCACCGCTTGGCGTCACCCACATCACCTCGCCCACCCGATGGCCGCGGGGGTAGACGCCACGCGACCCAATGACGCGGAAGGCGATGGAGCCGTCCGATGCCACGCTGGATGGCTCGGGAGGTGCCATCGCCAGCGGCAGCACATCAGACGCCATGGCTCGCGGTGCCGAGCGCGGTTCTTGCGCGCGATGCTGATCCATGCGGTACATGGCATAAGCCACGGTGGCTGTCACGGCAAAGGCCAGCCCCCCCACGAGAGCAAGCGAGGAGTCCCGGCCCCACTCCCAGGCGACAAACCCGCCCACCACCGCCGCTCCAGCCACCAGCGCCGACTCCATTAGCCCGATTCGAAACCCTTTGAACATCATGGCTCCCTGCCGTCGCGTTCACCCTAGCTTGGGCAGTCCGCGTCCACGCCTCGCCCTACACCACCAGTAATAGTCGGGCGCCCCAGGCATGGACAGAAGCAATCACAGGATTTTTATGAGGCGCTTGCTCTATTCCCATGCCTCAGACGTGCCCCGGCAGGCCACACGCCGGCGACCAACGCCCCGAAGGCCGTATCCTGCCAAGCCGCACCCACAGCCCGTACCGTACAATGGGGTACAGAGAGTCTATGCTGGCATCGTCTCGCACTGCTCGGAACGTCGGTGGTGTGACCGCCCGGCCTGCGTTGCTGTGCGACCTCACCACCCTATGCGCCCCTCTTCGCCACCCTCGTGGCGAGTCCGGGGGTTGGGTATCGCAGGGCCGAGTCCACTCGCCCCAACCATTCCCCTAGCAGAGGCTGTGGCACAGAGTGCGTAAGCTCTGGCGCCGGCTGCTGGGGCGGCCGAGCATCCGCGGGTGGCGGCAGGAGTCGTGACGCGGGGTCAACGGCAGGCGAG